>JANXSU010000146.1 GCA_025356545.1 Comamonadaceae bacterium | reverse complement strand
ACAACGAGAATCCCAAGCCCTTCATCTGGACGGCAAGCGCTCGTGACATTCTGGAGAAAGTCATACGGGCGAAGGCAAAACTCAAAACAGTTCAAACAGCTTGAAACACTACACTAGCGCAGCACCAGAACCGGCACCTGCGAGTGGGTGAGAACCTGCTGAGTCTCGCTGCCTAGCAACAAACGTTTGATGCCCTTGCGACCGTGCGAGGCCATGACAATTACATCAGCCTTGTGTTTCTTTGTGGCGGCAATCACGGTGTCAGACACAAGGTCTGACTTCACCGTTACCATCTTGACCGTGACGCCTTTGGCGGCACCGGCTTTTTTAACCGCCTCCACCACCGCCTGCGCTTGGTCGGCCCACTGTTTTTCCACCCGAGCCACATCTGCAGCTGAAAGTGACAGAGCGCCTTCAAAGTAGCTTTGGGTGTAGCGCGGATAGACTTTCAGCGCTACCAACTCGGCTCCACATAGGGCTGCCAGCTCAATAGCGCTGTTGACGGCCTTTTTGGACAGAGTTGAGCCATCGGTGGCGACGAGAATGCGGTCATACATGAGGTTCTCCTTGGCTGTTGATGTTCATCAAGTATACCGAGTTGCTCTAATGCTTATTTGATATAAAACAAATCTTGATCAAATGCCTGTCTCTCTACCTGGTCCATCAGTCTCGACCTTGAAGCTCTGGTAGAGCCTGCCTTAGCATCAATTTCAGCTAAAAAGATTTCGCAAACGAGTAGCCCAACTGTCCTCGCCAGGAGAGTGTTTGCCACCGCCTTTTTTCAGCGACTCGCCTAATTCCTTCATCAGCTTGCGTTGGTGTTCACTGAGTTTTACAGGGGTCTCCAGCAGGATGTGACAGTACAGGTCACCGGGGTAGCTGGCTCGCACGCCCTTGATCCCTTTGCCACGCAGGCGGAACTGCTTGCCGGTTTGCGTGCCCTCGGGGATGTCAATCGCGGCCTTGCCGTCCAGCGTCGGGATGTCGATCTCGCCGCCCAAGGTCGCGGTGACGATGCTGACGGGCACGGAACAGTGCAGGTCGTCTCCATCGCGCTCGAAAATATCGTGTTTTTTGAGCCGGATTTCAATGTAGAGGTCACCCGGAGGGCCACCATTGGTGCCGGGCTCACCGTTGCCCACGCTGCGAATGCGCATGCCACCGTCGATGCCGGCGGGAATTTTGACTTCCAGAGTTTTTTGTTTTTTTAATTTGCCTTGACCGTGGCAGGTGGTGCAGGGTTCGGGGATGAGCTTACCGGCTCCTCGGCATTGAGGACAAGTTTGCTGAACACTGAAAAATCCCTGACGCATCTGCACCTGACCCTGACCATGGCAAGTAGTGCACGTTTTAACCTGAGTGCCGGGCTTGGCCCCGTTACCTTGGCAGATATCGCAGCTGTCCCAACTGGGTATGCGGATCTGTGCCTCTTTACCGTGCGCAGCTTCTTCCAGTGTGATTTCCATGGCGTAGCTCAGATCGCTGCCCCGGTACACCTGACGTCCACCGCGACCACGACCTTGCCCCGGATTTTGGCCAAACATATCGCCAAAAATATCGCCAAATGCCTCCGCAAAACCACCGCCACCACCGAAACCTTCGCCAGGGCCACCGCGCATGTTCGGGTCCACTCCCGCATGGCCATACTGGTCATAGGCGGCACGTTTTTGAGCGTCCGAGAGCATCTCGTAAGCCTCTTTGGCTTCCTTGAATCGCTCTTCAGCCGCTTTGGAGCCATCACCCTGATTGCGGTCGGGGTGGTGCTTCATCGCCATCTTTCGATACGACTTTTTGATTTCTTCTTCAGACGCATTTTTGGGCACACCCAGCACGTCGTAATAGTCTTTTTTGGCCATCTAATGTTCTCGGATCATGGAGGCAAAACGCCGCGTTCGAAGACCTTTGCAGGTCGTTCGAGCGCGGCGGGGTGAAGCGGCATGTGCCGGTTCTCAATCAGCCTTTTTTGACTTCTTTCACTTCCGCGTCCACCACGTTGTCGTCGGCGGGTTTGGCTTGTGGCGCATCGTCACCGGCAGCACCACCGGCGGCAGTTTGAGCGGCGGCGTCTTTGGCTTGTTGGTCGGCGTACATCTTTTCGCCCAGCTTCTGGCTCACAGTCATCAGCGCGGTCGCTTTCTCTTCGATCACGGCCTTGTCGTCGCTCTTGATCGCTTCTTCCACGTCCTTGAGGGCGGCTTCGATTTTCTCTTTCTCACCGGCTTCGAGTTTGTCACCGTACTCGGTCAAGCTCTTCTTCACGCTGTGGGCCGAAGCCTCGGCTGAATTACGGGCTTGTACCAGTTCAATTTTCTTGTGGTCATCGGCCGCATTGAGCTCGGCGTCTTTCACCATTTGTTGAATCTCGGCTTCGGTCAGACCCGAGTTGGCTTTGATCGTAATCTTGTTTTCTTTGCCCGTGCCTTTGTCTTTGGCGCCCACGTGCAAGATGCCGTTGGCATCAATGTCAAACGACACTTCAATCTGCGGCGTACCACGTGCTGCGGGTGGAATGCCTTCCAGGTTGAACTCGCCCAGGCTCTTGTTGCCCGCAGCAATCTCTCGCTCGCCCTGGAACACCTTGATGGTCACCGCAGGTTGGTTGTCGTCGGCGGTGGAGAAGGTCTGTGCAAACTTGGTCGGGATGGTCGTGTTCTTGGTGATCATCTTGGTCATCACGCCGCCCAGGGTCTCAATGCCCAGAGACAGTGGTGTCACGTCCAGCAGCAGCACGTCTTTGCGGTCGCCTGAGAGCACCTGGCCTTGAATGGCAGCGCCCACGGCCACGGCTTCGTCCGGGTTCACGTCCTTGCGCGGCTCTTTACCGAAGAGTTCTTTGACCTTGTCCTGCACCTTGGGCATGCGTGTCATGCCGCCAACCAAAATCACGTCCTGAATGTCGGCCACGGAAATACCCGCGTCTTTGATGGCAAGGCGGCAGGGCGCGATGGTGCGCTCAATCAACTCGTCCACCAGGCTTTCCATCTTGGCGCGGGTGAGCTTGATGCTCAGATGCTTGGGGCCACTGGCATCGGCCGTGATGTAGGGCAGGTTGATGTCGGTGGCTGCCGAGCTTGACAGCTCAATCTTGGCCTTCTCGGCGGCTTCTTTCAGGCGTTGCAAGGCCAGCACGTCTTTGGACAAGTCCACGCCTTGTTCTTTCTTGAACTCGCCAATGATGAAGTCGATGATGCGCTGGTCAAAGTCTTCGCCGCCTAAAAAGGTATCGCCGTTGGTGGAGAGCACTTCAAACTGTTTCTCGCCATCGACATCGGCGATCTCGATGATCGAGATGTCAAACGTGCCGCCACCCAGGTCATACACAGCAATCTTGCGATCACCCTTTTCGTGCTTGTCCAGGCCAAAAGCCAGGGCTGCAGCGGTAGGCTCGTTGATGATGCGTTTGACGTCCAGACCGGCGATACGGCCGGCGTCTTTGGTGGCTTGGCGCTGGGCGTCGTTGAAGTAGGCGGGCACGGTGATGACGGCTTCGGTCACGGGTTCGCCCAAGTAGTCTTCTGCCGTTTTCTTCATCTTGCGCAGAATGTCCGCGCTGACCTGTTGGGCTGAAATTTTCTTGCCGCGCACTTCCACCCAAGCGTCGCCGTTGTCGGCAGCAGCAATGGTGTAAGGCATCAGGTTGATGTCCTTCTGAACTTCTTTCTCGGTGAACTTGCGGCCAATCAAACGCTTGATGGCGTACAGCGTGTTGCGTGGGTTGGTGACGGCTTGGCGTTTTGCCGATGCGCCGACCAGCACTTCGCCGTCTTCCTGGTAGGCCACGATGGACGGCGTGGTGCGCGCACCTTCAGAGTTCTCGATCACCTTGGTGGTGTTGCCCTCCATGATGGAGACGCAGCTGTTGGTGGTGCCGAGGTCAATGCCGATGATTCTTCCCATGATGAACTCCGATTCAAAAAAATAGATGTGATTTAGATAGGGTTGCTCAAGCGCTTTTCAAGCGGGCGATGAGCAAGTTTTAGATGAGTTTTGAACGCGTGCTGAATTAGTGCAGCCACGGTCACTTAGGTGCGGCCACGGTCACTAGGGCCGGACGCAGCACGCGCTCGGCAATGGTGTAGCCCTTTTGCAGCACGCTGACGACGGTGTTGGCTTCTTGGTCGGCTGGCACCATGCTGATGGCTTGGTGCTTGTGTGGGTCAAATTTTTCGCCAGCGGGCGGGTTGATGGCGATCACCTTGTTGCGCTCTAGCGCCGCTTGAAGCTGGCGCAAGGTGGCTTGTGCGCCTTCGCGGATTTGCTCGGGCGTAGCGTCTTTGATGAGCAGGCTGGCTTCCAGGCTGTCGGTTACGGGCAGCAGGCTCTCGGCAAAGCTTTCAACTGCAAATTTACGGGCTTTGGATATCTCGTCCTCAGCACGGCGGCGGGCGTTTTCGGCCTCGGCCTTGGCGCGCAGGAACTGGTCGGCCAATTCAGCGCTCTTGGCTTGCAAGGTCGCCAATTCGGC
>JANXSU010000093.1 GCA_025356545.1 Comamonadaceae bacterium | reverse complement strand
CACAGCAGAGACCACCATGATGGATATTGCCAAGATTCAGCTAGAGCTGGCCCGCTTGCTGCCGGTTACCGTGGATGTGCTCACGCCACGGGGCTTGCCAACCAAGTTTCGCGACCAGGTGATTGCCGAAGCGAAGGTGATATGAGCAAAGAGGACATACTGCGGGTGCAGGACTATTTGGCCCACATTGTGGAGGCCATAGACCGGATTGACCGGTATGTAGACGATATGGTGGAGTTGAGCTTTCTCACCGACGAAAAGACGCAAGATGCCGTAGTGCGTAATTTCGAAATTTTGGGCGAAGCCGCTAACAACATCGAAAAACATCACCCTGCATACGCCCAGGCGCACGCCGAAGTACCGTGGGCGCTGATGTACACCATGCGCAACCGGGTAGCGCACGGCTATTTCAAGGTGGACTATGAGCTGGTGTGGAAGACCATTCATGCCGACTTGCCGGCGCTACGGGCACAGGTGGCCGCGTTGCTATCTGGCAATGCCAGCGCATAACCTTCGCCACCCCCATCCAAGCCATAGAAGCCCTCAAAGCCACCCACCGCACCGCCCTGGCCCAGCTAGACGCCCTGTTCGCCTCGCTGCAGCAGCGGGCGTTTGCGGGGGAGTTATAAATCGAAATAAGCATGGTTTTTTGCTCTTGTGGCGCAAAAAATGGCATGAAGGTGTAGTATTGCGCCATGCTTATCGAGTTTTCGGTCACCAATTACCGGTCCATCTTGGAGCGCCAGACGCTCAATTTGACCGCCTCTACCTATTTCAAAGAGCTGGGGTCGCTCAACACCTTCGTCCCCGACCAGGATGATGGTGTGCCGCGCTTGTTGCGCTCCACCGTGCTGTATGGCCCCAACGCATCGGGCAAAAGCACGTTGATTCAGGCGCTACGTTTCGCAAAAGGGCAAATTCTGAATTCACACAAAGAGAGCCAAGAGGGTGAGGAAATCGATGTCGTTCCTTTCAAACTAACTGCCCAGTCAAGAGCCGATGACAGTGAGTTTGAAATCACCTTTGTTGAACAAGGGGTGCGTTACGAATACGGTTTTCGCTGCAACCGCCAGCGGTTTACTGAGGAATGGTTATTTGCCTACCCACTTGGGAGGGCCCAAAAGTGGTTTCATCGAGTATTCGATTCGGAGGCAGGTAAAGACGTTTACAAATTCAGTCCAACTTTTTTGGGTGGACGGCAACGGCATGCTTGGGCAGCGGAAACGCGATCGAACGCACTCTATTTCTCTAGGGTTGTGCAGCTAAATAACGCCCAATTGAAGCCAGCGTTTGAATGGTTCAAGCAACGACTTCGGGTGATCGAGTCAGCAAGCAACCTTGGTGCAGGCTACACGGTAAAGCGTTGCAATGTGGAAGGTGACAAACAAAAAATCATTTCGTTTATGAATGCTGCCGATCTGTCGATTGCAGATATTCGTTTGAAAACGGAGTTGTTCAATCCTGATCAAGTCCCAAAAGACTTGCCTGCAGAGATGCGAGATGAGTTCTCACGTAGGTTGGTTGGCAAAGAGCTCACTACGGTGAAGTTCGTTCATGCCGACGTGGTTACTCAAGAGCCTATTGAGTTCTCTGAAAAAGAAGAATCTGACGGCACTCGCGCGCTGTTCGCCTTTGCCGGCCCGTGGCTGGATGTGATTGAAAACGAGCGAGTATTGGTGGTAGATGAACTGGACACCAGCCTGCACCCTTTGCTGGTGCACCACTTGGTTAAGCGCCTGCACCACGAAGGAACCAAGGCGCAGCTTATTTTTACGACGCACGACACCACGCTACTCAGCCAGAAGCTACTTCGTCGCGACCAAGTGTGGTTCATGGAAAAGGACGACAAGAGTGCCACTCGCTTGTACCCCTTGTCTGACTTCAGCCCACGCGAGAACGAAGCCATTGAGCGCGGTTACCTGAACGGGCGCTACGGCGGCATTCCATTTTTGAAGGACTTGGACTTCTATGGGGTCTGAGGACCTGTTTCATAAGCGCAAGGCGCGTTCTGGGGCCGAGCTGCAACGGCAAAAGCGTGACCGTGCGCGCAACAAGCGCTACCTGATCGTCTGTGAAGGTACGAAGACCGAGCCCCATTACTTTCGCGATTTGTTGGTTGACTTGGGCATCCGTCCGCAGATAGTGCGCATAGCGCCCAATGACGGTGTTTCACCTGACCGTGTTGTTGCGCATGCGGTGGCGCTGTATGAAGAGGATGCCGGGGCTGGCGATGCCTTTGATACGGTGTTTTGCGTGTTCGACCGGGACAAGCACACCACTTTTGATGCTGCCGTGCAGCGCACCAAAGATTTGAGTGCCGAGGGGAAACCATTTGAGGCAATTACCTCCACCCCATGTTTTGAAGTTTGGCTGCTGTTGCACTTCGGCTATACCGATCAGCTGTTTCATGCGGCTGGTAAGAAATCGGTGGGCGACCAAGTGGTTTCTGCCCTGAAAACCAAGCCAGGATTTGCGAAATACGGCAAAGGTCAAAAGGGTGTTTATGGCCAGTTGAAGGACAAACTGCATGACGCGCTGACCCATGCTGAGCGCCTGCGCAGGCAAGGGGTAGCGACCGGCAGCATCAATCCGGCAACGGATGTGGATGCGTTGGTTAAAGCTATTCAAAAACTTGTGGCAAAGTGAAGCGGCAATGAATGCGCTGTAAACCGCAAGGCTGATAAAAAGCCAGGATCAGGGAGTTCTCAATGAAAAAATTTGACCCCATGAGGTCACATCTGGTGCTTTCAGAGGCAATCCGGCCGAATTTGACCCTATGGGGTCAAAAATAATGGCGTCCAATTTCTCGTTCCTGCAAGCCGAATGGCCCGCGCTCTATATCGAGGCCACCAAGGCCGAGCTAGCAGCGCTGACCGATCCGCGCACGGCCTGCTTCTATGCCCGGCGCACGTTGGAGCTGGCAGTGGTGTGGTTGTTTAAGGCAGAAGGCGGGCGCTCTGGACGGCTGCAAATGCCCTACAAGCCGGACTTGTCGGCCTTTTTGTTTGAGCCCAGCTTTAAGGTGCTGGTAGGCCCCGCGTTGCACACCAAGATGGACGTGGTGCGCAAGCAGGGCAACAACGCGGTGCACAGCGCGCGGCCTATTACCGCGCTTGATGCCACCGCCGTGTTGCGCGAGCTGTTTCAGGTGGCCTTTTGGCTGGCGCGCAACTACGGGCGTAATGTGGCCGCGCGGCCGGACTCCGCGTTGCAGTTCCGTGCGGACTTGTTGCCCCGTCCGGCAGACGCCAGCGCCGAACAAGCAGCGGTTCAGGCC
>JANXSU010000079.1 GCA_025356545.1 Comamonadaceae bacterium | reverse complement strand
TTGCTCAGGCTGGCGTAACGGTTCGCAAGATCAAAGAGGCTGTTTTGCATTGGCGCGGCGCTGTTTTTGGTTCAGCTTCTATAACGTTTTAGGGTGGCAAATTGAGGACAAAGATTCAGAGGGATTTATAGAAGTGCCCTTGAGAAACTTCAGCCAATCAATGTGCCGATGGCGCTGCTGGCATTGCGAGATGACCGTGCCATCGAGAATGTTGACTGCCGCAAACAACGTGGTCGTCCTGTGGCGTTTGTAATCTTGGGTCAGCGTTTCTGCCCGCCCGCGCTTGAGCGTCAACCCTGGCTATGTGCGGTCCAGTGCTTGGCAGCCTGGCTCTTCTCGTCGCAGCACAACATCACAGCACGCTCGGGTGGGCTCACGTACAGCCCAACGATGTCGGTGAGCTTCTCTTTGATGCGGATGTCATTGGAGACTTTGGGGGCCTTGCTCGCGAACATCCACAAGCGCTAACGCCTGCTCGCTGGCGAGCTCCTTCTTGAAAGCGGTTGGCTCAATGTAGTCGACCGCCTTAACGCCCATCCGCAGCGCGTTCATGCCCTTACCCCTGTCAATATCAGAACTAATACGAGCGTGGCCATCCATACCGTTTCAGACAACAGCAACACCAAGGGGCGCCAGCCAAAAGACTTGAGCTCCACGAAAGAAGTTTTCATGCCCAGGGCGACAATGGCTACGACCAGACAAGCACGCGACACCCAGTTCAGTCCGTCTTGCACAGGCGCAGGAACGCCGCCTGCGGAATTAAGCGCCACCAGGGCAATGAACAGCCACAAGAACCACGGTACAAGTTTTTGCGGCAAGGCGGCAGCGGCTTTTTCAGCGACCCGGCGCTGGCTTCGGAACATGGCGGACACCACGACCACCACCACCGCGAGCATCGATACACGGAACAATTTGACAATGACGGCATAGTCGCCGGTCTGGTGATTCAACATGTAGCCGGCACCCGCGACCTGCGCCACATCGTGAATGGTTCCACCCAAAAACAGGCCTGCCAGTTCGGGGGGAAGCCGCAATAATTGGGTGATTAAAGGGTAAAGCACCATGGCGATGGTTGATAGCACGGTGACCGTGACCACCACCATGAGCGTGAAGCGTTCGCTCTCCTTGTCGCGCGGAAGTACCGCCGAAATGGCCAGCGCGGCAGAGGCACCGCAGATGGCCACGGCGCCGCCCGACAACACGCCTTGTGCACGCGTCATGCCCAGCCGTCGGGCCAACCCATAGCCGAACAGTAGCGTCGAAACCACGGCCAGCACCACGATAGCGGCGGTGGTCCAACCCAGACCGGCAATCTGGCCGGCGGTGATGCGCGCGCCCAGCAAGCCCACGCCCAGACGCAGCACGCTGCGTGAGCAGAACTCAATCCCCGGCCGCGTCTGCGCATCCTTGCTGAGGTAGTGAAAAGCCACGCCCATCAGCAAGGCGTAAAGCATCTGAGGTCCGCCATGCATGGACGACACAAAAGTTGCCGCCAACGCCAGCACGCACGCCAGCGCAAAACCAGGAAGGCGCAACCACGCTGGCGCGAGCATCCCTGCGCTCGCTACCGCGTTGGGTGCGCCCATCAACGCATCGGAATCATGTTCATTTATCACCAAAATACCTCATGTTCTTGAACAAATGAGCGCGCTGAAAGTCGCTCGACGTGGTGTCTTTGGTCAGGGTCTCAGGATGCAGGTCGTTTTTTCTACGCATGGCAACTGGTAGCGGTTAATTCTCTATCGGCCAATGCGCAGAAAAAAACGTGCACAAAACGAAAACAAAGGCCCTGCTGCAAGCACCAGAAAAGCCATCCTTGTCACATGAAAGGCTGTTACCACCGGCACGCCAAACTGCAGCGCCTTGGCCGTGATGCTCATTTCGGTGACACCGCCCGGCGCTGTGGCCAAAATCGCCGTGGCAACGTTAAGGCCAGACACCTGCGCCAGCGCGTAACCAAACGCAGCTGCAAGCGCAATTCCCAGAAAAACCGTGAATGCGACAGAGATCATGAAGCGCGGACCTGCGCGCAAAAAGGCAGCGTCGAAACGGCTGCCCAATGCGCAGCCGATCAGGAGTTGCGCCGCGTTACTGGCCCAGCGCGGCATGGCAGAACTGTCTAGGCCAACGCTGGTCAGCACCGCGGTGGCAAGCAACGGGCCAATCACCCAGCAGTTGGGCACCTTGAGCCAGTACAGCAGCATGCCAGCGCAGGCTGCCAGCAGCAGCATGGCAAAAAGACCGGCGTAGCGAACTTCAGCCATCGACGCCGCCCACAATTCATGGCCGTGCACGCCGCTATGGGTTATCAATGGCGGTACGGTCAGCACCACCAACACAATACGCAAGGCATGCGCTGCAGCTACCCAGTCCGTCCTCCCGCCCAGCTTGGCCGCCAGAATGCTCATCTCCGCTGCGCCGCCAGGCAGGCTGGCAAAAAAAGCCGTGCGGATGTCGCATCCGGACAAGCGCCTGAGCACGACAGCGCAGACTGCCCCCAGAACAAACGCAAAAAGCGCTGCAGCGAGCAGGTAAACCACGATGCCGCCTATCTGGGCGAGGACGGCCTGCGTAAAAAAGAGACCTAGCGCAGTACCAATGACGACTTGTCCAACCGTCAGCGCCATGGCTGGACGCACGACTGGCAAGCCGGCCATGGTAGTCAGCGCCATGGCTACCATGGGGCCAATCATCCAGGGCAGCACGGTGCCAAGCGACACACACAAGAAAGCGCCGGCGGCGCTGACCACCAGCGCCAGCGCCGAGCGCAGTGATAGGGAGAGGGCTGTCATGAAGCGCTTGGCTCGTTCAGTTCGCTTCGTTCAGTGCTTTTTTAGTTGCCCTTGATGTCAAGCTTCTTGATGATTCTTCCCCACTTGACAATGTCGCTGGTGACGATTTGGCCGAACTGCTCGCGCGGCATGGCCTGGACCTCCAGGCCCTGCTGGCCCAGCTTGCTGACAATTTCCGGGTTTGTCAGCACCTTGTTGATGGCGGTGTGCAGCTTCTGCACCACGTCCGGCGGCGTGCCGGCCGGTGCAAAAAAGCCATACCAGGGGGAATAGTCCAAACCCTTGACGCCCGCCTCATCCATAGTGGGCAGGTTCGGCAGGGCCGGCGTGCGTTTTTGTCCGGAGGTCGCAATCGCTTTCACCCTGTTCCCCTGGATATGCGGCTTCACCGCTGGAATGGTCAGCAGCATGGCTTGAATCTGTCCGCTCATGAGGTCGTTGAGCGCCGGGCCGGAACCTTTGTACGGCACATGCTGCAGTTTGGCGCCCGTCATGGACTGCAAGACCTCCATCGGAAGGTGTCCGGCGCTCCCGTTCCCCCCCGATCCGTAGTTCACGGGTTTTGTTTTGGCGTAGCTCAAAAATTCGCCCAATGTCTTGACCGGCAGCGAGTTGGTCACCACCAGCACGTTGGGTGTCATGCCAATATTGGCCAGCGGCATGATGTCCTTGACCGTGTCATAGGGCAGCTTGTCATAGAGCGCGGCATTGAAGGCCAAGCCCTGGTGGGTGATCATCAGCGTGTGTCCGTCCGGGGCTGCGCGGGCCAGCATGGTGGCGCCAATCGTGCCGCCAGCGCCGCCGCGGTTTTCCACAATTACGCTTTGCCCGAGTTCCTGACCCAGCCGGAGGCCCACAATCCGGGCCACGATGTCTACCGTGCCACCCGCAGCGAATGGGGCCAGCACGGTGATGGGCCTGGTTGGAAAGTCAGCCGCAGCAGCGGAAGAGACCAGACCGGCGGCCAGCAATAAAAGCGCGACAACAGCGGTTCGTTTGATCATGAGGTTTCTTGGAGTTTGATTGAGTAGGTTCGAACTTTTTCCTCGTCCAGCTCGACACCCAGCCCGGGCCCGCCCGGGAGCGCCAGCTGGCCGGTACTGATATCGAGCTTGCGGGTGACGATGTCGTCGGTCGTCTTGAGTGGCCCCACGCATTCAAGACCTTCAAGCACCTCGGTGCTGGTGCAGGCCAGCATGATCTCGGCCACCGTATTGACGCCCAATCCGAAGCCGTGGCCAATGACGACTTTCATGCCGGCCGCAGTAGCAGTCTCCAGCATGCGCCGACACTTGAGAAAACCGCCCTGCTTCATGACCTTGAGCTTGACGATGTCGGCGCAGTCAGCGCGAATGACGGCGATCAGGCTTTCATGGTCGGTGATGGATTCGTCGGCCATGACGGGAATGCCAATCGCCTGCCTGACCTTGGCCATACCGGCCAGGTCGTGGTCGGCCACGGGCTGCTCAAGCAACTGCATGTCCAGGGGTTCGAGCAGATGACCGAGGGCAATGGCATCGGCCACGCTGTAGCCTGCGTTGGCATCGGCCCTGAGCGCCATGGTCGGGCCCACCGCCTCGCGAATCGCCAGGATGCGGTCGCGGTCGGCCTTGATGCCGCCGCCCACCTTGACCTTGGCTGACCGAAAACCGCGGTCGAACCACTTGCGCGCCTCCGCTGCTGCTTCGTCGGGACTGAGGATGCCGACCCAGGCATTGAACCGGACGCTGGAGACCATGGCCCCGCCCAGATACTGGTAAACCGGAATACCCAGTCGTCGCGCCAGCAAATCCACACAGGCCATTTCGATGGCTGCCTTGGCGTCCAGATAGCCCGGCAGGACGGCGTCCATGCGTGCGACCAATTGATGCGGATTTCCCGCATCGCTGCCATGCACCAGCGGAGCCAGTTTCTCGCGCAACGCCGTCAAGGACTGTTCAATGGTTTCGACCGAATAGCCGGGCGAAGGGTCAATATTGCCCAGTCCGACCGAACCGTCTTCGGCCGTCAGCCTGACCAGCGCGCTCTTTTGTGCGGTCTTGTTGATGTAGGCATTTTTAAAGCCAGGCCCCACAAGAGGGATGGCCACGCCAAACACTTCGACGCGGGAGATGGGAAGGTGAAGTCCGTCCATGCTGGCTTTACCCGGCAAACGCAGTCAGCGCCAGACCCTTGATCTGGGTCCGGTGCATGACCCTGCGCGTTTGCGGATCGAAAGAATCCCGGCGGTGCAAGGTGCAGCGGTTGTCCCACAGAATCAGATCGTGGAGGCGCCACTCTTGCCGAAAGGAAAACTGTGGTTGAGTCGCGTGCGCCCACAAGGCGTCGAGCAAAGCATCGCTCTCGGCCAAATCCATCCCGAGGATGTAACTGTTGCGGCGACGGCCAAGGTACAGCGCCGCACGCCCCGTGTCCGGGTGACTGATGACCAGTGGCTGATGGGCACCAGGGGCCTGGCGCGGATCGGTTACTGGATTCATGCCCTTTCGCATAACGCCTGCACTGTTGTAGGTTGCGTCATGAATGGCGCGGCGCCCGACAATCTTCGCTTTCATCTCGTCAGGCAGTGTTTCATAGGCCAGGTACATGTTCGACCAGAAGGTGTCGCCACCACTGGGCGGAATCTCTAGCGCGTGCAGTATGGCGGCACGTGGCGGAAGCTCAACATAAGTCATGTCGCAATGCCACTCCGCCTCGCCATCGCCGAGGTTGCCGATTGGCGCGCCCCCAACCTTCACGTTGGAGATGACATTGATTTCCGGAAAGTCCTCCAGAAACGGCTTGCCATACGGGTTCGGGCCCGGCGGATCGAGTTCGCCAAACAGGCGGGTCAGGTCCAGCAAATTTTGGTCCGACAGCAGTTGCCCCCGAAAACGCAGCACCAGATGCTCATCCCATGCCTGCTTGATTTCGGCCAGCGTGGCCGGACTGATCGGCGCATGCAGATCAACGTTTGAAATCTCGGCCCCCAAGGCGGGAGACAGCGGTTTGATGGTGATGTTGGTCATAAGGCTTCAGAAGTGGAGTTGATCAGGTGACGAAATCTAACAGTCCAAAACGATTCCGTAAACAATATAATTAGGCCATTGAGGGATGCATTTTTTTGCATCCTTTTTCACCACCATCACTGGAGCCTTTATGCCCGCTGCAACCAGTCGCAAGACCGCCAAAAGCAAAACCTTGCAGCGGCGCCACATTGCGGCTTTGGTTGCGGTGGGTGAAAGCCTCTCCGTACATGCCGCCGCGCGCGACATCGGCATGCCACAACCCGCGCTATCACGTCTTCTGTCGGAGGCCGAGCAACTGCTAGGAGCACGTCTGTTTGACCGGTCCAGCCACGGCTGTACGCCTACGGCAGACGGGCAAATGGTGCTGGCGCAGGCACGCTTCGTGATGCGCGGCCTGGACGAACTCGGCAGCATCATGTCCGACACTCGGCCCACTGTCCGTCTGGGCTGCATACCACGGGCCATGTACACCTTCATGCCCCGACTTTTGAATCTGGTTTACCCCGCCGGCCAGAACGCCGAAAAATCCGGCAGGATGACAGCGCCATCTTCCCGGTCCTTTGAACTGAATGTGGTAGAAGGCAACTCAACCCAACTGATGGAAGGACTGCGCCACGGCAAGCTTGACTTCGCGATCTTTCGCAGCGCGTCCAGTTCACCAGGTATCGAGCCCAATATCTGCGTAGAGCGCCTGTATGACGACAAGATCGTCATCATCTGCGCCACCGAAAACACAGGGTTGGGGGAAAAGACAGTGTCTTTGCGGGAGGTCTCGGCCCGGGATTGGGTTCTTCCAGATACCAACACAACATCGCGTCAAACGTTTGATAACTTTTTCAGGGAACACGATCTGACACCGATCAAGCCGATCATGGAAATTCGCTCATTTGAAGCCAATCTCGCCCTGGTGGCCGGCACGCGTTTTTTGTCGATAGCGCCAGAGTCCATTGCCAGGCGATATAGCAAGATGGGGCTACGGATCCTGCGGGCCAGGCCCGCTTTGCCATCGAGCCCGGTCATGCTGGCCCATCACGGCAGCCAACTGCAGAGTTTGACGCTCAAAAAATTTCGCGATTTGTTGATTCACGCCGCAGAAAGTTTTAAGTAGAGGTGTTTTTGGGGCGACGCTTTCGCTATTTTTTTTTAAAGTTGTTTGTACCGATTGACTATTGAAACTGACCGGCACAACCTGCCTTGTACACGCCGCTGGGCGGCTCGTGGCGGAATATGGCCAAATCAATCCAGCGCATCATCACTCCGCCGGGCGCTGGCCGGGCAGTACCTGCAGACACCGCAGCAGATCATCAATATCCTGGAAACGACGGTCAGAGGTTGGAACCGACATCCGACGCCATTTCACTAGGGCGGCAAGCGCCATGCGCGACGGCTGCGCAGCCGCCAACGACAGCACGCCCTGGCCGGCTCGGGTGCCTGCACACCCCACCTAATGCGGCGTCGGCCATCGGCGCTGCAGAATCACTATCGAGTTGCCAACTGACCCACTAGGAGTCTGCGCGGCAGAACGTTCTCGACCTGCCGCTGGCGACCGCAAGGGAGTGACATTTGCGGTTGCCGGGGGGTTTTGGTCAATCAAGATACTGGGGAATGCTCCGTTATGCGCGAATGGGGTTGGTTGCAAGCCTGTGCGAGGTCTTTCGATCTCTATCAAACCCTCATCGCTGCCATGCGCCGCAAGTTCAGCGCCGCGCAGACGAGCTTGAACTCGCTGCGCACCTTGTCGACGCCCCGAAAGCTGAACTGCCTGAATCCCATCACCTGCTTGATCCAGGCGTTGGGGGCCTCGACGATGGCTTTGCGCCTGCGGTACTTGGCGCGACCCTCGGGGCTGTCGAGTTTGTCGGCCATCGCTGCTGTG
>JANXSU010000076.1 GCA_025356545.1 Comamonadaceae bacterium | reverse complement strand
AAGCCCACGGCACACCCATGACCCCCTTCATCCGCCTCCACCCCGCCGACGATGTGTTGATCGCGCGCAACCAGTTGCTCAGCGGCACAGTCATCGAGAGCATTGCAGTCAAAGGCCTGATCCCGCCCGGTCACAAAGTCGCTACCCGCGCTATCGCCACGGGCGAGCCGGTGCGGCGCTACAACCAGATCATCGGCTTTGCCTCGCGACCGATCCAGGCCGGTGAACACGTTCACACCCACAACCTCGACATGGGGCCAGACAAAGGCGACTTTGCACGCGACTACGCGGTGGGCGCAGACGTGAAACCTGACCCCCTCAAGCGCGAAGCCACGTTCATGGGCATCGTGCGCGCCGATGGCCGTGTGGCCACACGCAACTACATCGGCATCCTGTCCAGTGTGAACTGCTCGGCCACGGCTGCACGGGCGATTGCCGACCACTTCTCGCGCCGCAGCAACCCGGCCGCGTTGGCCGCCTTCCCCAATGTGGATGGTGTGGTGGCCCTGACCCACGGCACTGGCTGCGGCATGGACACCGAGGGGCTTGGCATGAAGCTGTTGGAGCGCACCTTGAGCGGCTACGCCACCCATGCCAACTTCTGGGGCGTGCTGGCGATTGGCCTGGGCTGCGAGGCGAATCAGCTCAAAGCCTGGATGGCGCACAGCCGTTTGGTGGAGGGCGACAGCCTCAAGGTCTTCAACATCCAAGACACCGGCGGCACACGCAAGACGGTGGAAAAAGGCATTGCGCTGATCGAAGACATGCTGCCCCGCGCCAACGCCGTGCAGCGTCAGCCGTGCAGCGCAGCCCACATCACCGTGGGCTTGCAATGCGGCGGCTCAGACGGCTACAGCGGCATCAGCGCCAACCCGGCCCTGGGCGCGGCGGTGGACCTTCTGGTGGCCCACGGCGGCACCGCCATCCTGTCAGAAACACCAGAAATCTACGGTGCCGAGCACCTGCTGACGCGCCGAGCAGTCAAACCCGAGGTGGCCGAGAAATTGATCGCCTGCATCAAGTGGTGGGAGCACTACACCGCCATCAACGAGGGCGAGATGAACAACAACCCCTCGCCCGGCAACAAGGCCGGGGGCCTGACCACCATCCTGGAAAAATCACTGGGTGCGGTGACCAAGGGCGGCACCACCAACTTGCAAGCGGTGTACGAGTACGCCGAGCCCGTGGCCGCGCACGGCTTTGTGTACATGGACACCCCGGGCTACGACCCGGTGAGCGCCACGGGCCAGGTGGCTGGCGGGGCCAACCTGATCTGCTTCACCACCGGCCGCGGCAGCGCCTACGGCTGTGCGCCTTCACCCTCACTCAAGCTTTCCACCAACACCGCGCTATGGCAGCGGCAAGAAGACGACATGGACATCAACTGCGGCGAAGTGGTGGACGGCACGGCCAGCGTGGCCGAAATGGGCCAGCGCATCTTCGAGATGATGCTGGCCACCGTATCGGGCGCGCAAAGCAAGAGCGAGCAGCATGGCTATGGGCAGAATGAATTTGTGCCTTGGCAGGTGGGGGCGGTGATGTGATGTACGGGCATGAAACGCTGTTTTAGCCTGCACAAATACAATCCCGTAGCGTTGTTGCAGGCAAACTTTGGGCCACCCTAGAGGTAGCCAAGCGAATGCCATTGCGCAGAAGACGACTTAATTTGAACAAGGAATTCCCAATGGTGAGTAATGTCTCAACAGAAACCGGTATTGATCCGTTGGCTCAAGACTTCGTGCAATTTGCAGTCGAATGTGGCGTATTGAAGTTTGGCGAATTCAAAACAAAGGCTGGTCGGCTTTCCCCCTATTTCTTCAATGCGGGTTTGTTCGACGACGGGGCCAAGCTCGGACGCTTGGCAGCGTTTTATGCACAGCGAATCATCGAGAGTGGTGTCGAGTTTGACATGATTTTTGGCCCCGCCTACAAGGGCATTCCACTCGGTGCTACGTTGGCGGTGGAGCTGGCACGGCACGGACGCAACGTGCCATTTGCCTACAACCGCAAAGAAGCCAAAGACCATGGCGAAGGGGGTACGCTAGTGGGTGCGCCCCTCAAGGGCCGGGTATTGATTGTGGATGACGTGATGTCCGCGGGCACGGCGGCGCGGGAATCGATCGCCCTGATTGAGGCTGCCGGCGCAACGCCACATGCGGTAGTGATTGCGCTGGACCGACAGGAGATGGCCACCGAAGACGGAGAGGATGTAGCGTACAGTGCCGTGCAGTACGTGCGCGAACGTATTGGCCTAGAGGTATGCGCGATTGCGCAACTGGATGATTTGCTACAGTATTTGGATACTCACAGTCGCACTGGATTGGCCACTGAGCACCAGCGGGTGCTGGCCTACAGAAACCGATATGGCGTCTCAAAATAGCAGGCAACACAATGAAAAAAAAATGGAAATGGGCGCTGCTCAGCCAGCTGCTCATAGTATCTGTGGGATCGACCTTGGCCCAATCCGAGGGCATCTATACCTGTGTAGACAAAGTGGGGCGCAAATTAACCGCAGATCGCCCTATCCTTGAATGCATGGACCGAGAGCAAAGAATTCTCAATCCCAGCGGCAGCGTCAAGTCGATCATCACCCCACCCAAGACCGTTAAAGAGTTGGCCGACCTAGAAGTTCAGAAAAAGAAAGAAGTAGAAATTCACGCACAAATAGAGGAAGAAAAAAAACGTGACCGGGCATTGATTGGTCGTTACCCCAACAAGGAGGCACACGATAAAGTTCGAGTTCAAGCTCTGGCTGAAGTGGGCCAAGCACGAGCGACAGCGAATATCCGGATGAGTGAACTGATGTTGCAGCGCGACAAAATCGCGGTTGAGCTGGAATTTTTTAATAAAGAACCGGAAAGCACCCCCATAAGCCTACGCCGTAGGGCCGAAGAAAATACTCGAAATATTTCAGAGCATCGCCAATTCATGGCCTATCAAGATAAAGAGGTGGAGCGCGTAAATACCCGCTTTGATGAAGAGCTCACGCGCCTCAAACTACAGTGGGCACAACGCGCAACGCTATCGAAGTAATACCCACACCACTTTTGCGCAATTCGTAAGAGCCAAGGTCTGACGGTTCACCTCAGTTCACCCCAGCTTGCTGCGCAGCAAGTCGCCCGCCTGTTGCGGGTTGGCCTTGCCCTGACTTCCCTTCATGATCTGACCCACCAACGCATTGAGCGCCTTGCTGTTGCCCGCGCGGTACTCTTCGACGTTCTTGGGATTGGCCGTAATCACGGCGTCGATGATTTTTTCTAACGCGCTGGTGTCGTTCATCTGGCGCAGACCTTTGAACTCGATGATGCTGTCCACGATAGACAGGGCATCTTCGTCAGCAATGTTGTCACCAGACGCATTCCACAGCAACTCAAAAACCTGTTTGGCTGCGTTGTTTGAAATAGTGCCTTCATGCACGCGTTGGATGAGAGCCGCCAAACGGGCGGAACTCACTGGTATTGTTTCTATGCTGATGTCAAAGTGACGAAGAAGACGCGACACCTCACCCATGATCCAGTTGCTGGCCAGCTTGGGTTGTCCGCAGGCTTTAGCCGTGGCTTCAAAGTAAGCGGCAAAAGCCTTGCTCTGCGTCAGCGTCGTAGCGTCGTACTCAGGCAGGCCGTAGTCGGCGACAAAGCGCGTGGCCATCACGCGTGGTAACTCCGTCATCTCAGAGCGCACACGCTCCACCCATTCCGGCGCAATCGCCAGCGGCGGTAAATCCGGGTCGGGAAAGTAGCGGTAATCGGCCGCGTCTTCTTTGCTTCGCATGGAACGCGTCTCGCCGGTGTCGGGATCAAACAGCACGGTGGCCTGCTGGATGGCGTAGCCGTCTTCGATCTGCTCGATCTGCCAGCGGATTTCATAGTCCATCGCCTGCTGCATGTTCTTGAAACTGTTGAGGTTTTTAATCTCGCGCCGTGTGCCCAATTCAGCACCCGGCTTGCGCACCGACACATTGGCGTCGCAGCGGAAGGAGCCCTCCTGCATATTGCCGTCGCAAATGCCAATCCAGGTCACGATCTTGTGCAGCTCTTTGGCGTAGGCCACGGCCTCCTCAGAGGAGCGCATGTCAGGCTCGGTCACGATCTCCAGCAGCGGCGTGCCTGCTCGGTTCAGGTCAATGCCGGTCTGACCAATGAAATCTTCGTGCAGGGATTTACCTGCGTCTTCTTCCAGATGGGCACGCACCAAACGCACTGATTTTTTTTCTTCGTTCAAAAAGAACTCAATCACCCCACCCACCACCACCGGGATTTCAAACTGGCTGATCTGGTAGCCCTTGGGCAGGTCGGGGTAGAAGTAGTTTTTGCGCGCGAAGATGCTGCGCTCAGAAATGGTCGAACCAATCGCCAGACCGAACTGGATGGCGCGCTCCACCGCGCCTTTGTTCATGACCGGCAACGTGCCCGGCAGGGCCAGATCCACCGCGCAGGCCTGGGTATTGGGTTCTGCACCAAACGTCGTTGATGCGCGGCTGAAAATCTTGCTTTGGGTGGAGAGTTGGGCGTGGGTCTCGAAGCCAATGACGACCTCGTAGCCTTGGATAAGTTTGTTCGTCATCTTAAAAACCTCCGGGTGTGCGAAGGTGGAAATCAGTGGCTTGCTGCAAGCGGTGCGCCACGTTGAGCAGCTTGGCTTCTTGCAGGTAGTTGCCAATGAGTTGCAGGCCGACGGGCATAGCGTTTGCGCCGAAGCCCGCAGGCACGCTCATGCCGGGCAAGCCAGCCAGTGAGGCAGGCAGGGTGAAGATGTCAGCCAGGTAGTTGGCCACCGGGTCGTCGGATTTTTCGCCGATCTTCCAGGCCACGGTGGGGGCGACGGGGCCGGCAATCACGTCGCAAGTCTTGAATGCGTTTTGAAAGTCGTCGGCAATCATGCGGCGAATTTTTTGCGCTTGCAGGTAGTAGGCGTCGTAGTAGCCGTGGCTGAGCACATAGGCGCCGACCATGATGCGGCGCTTGACCTCGTCGCCAAAGCCTTCGGCGCGGGTCTTTTTGTACATGCTCACCAGGTCGGTGTAATCCGCAGCGCGGTGGCCGAACTTAACGCCGTCAAAGCGACTTAGATTGCTCGACGCTTCGGCAGGCGCGATGATGTAGTACACGGGGATAGACAGCTCGGTGCGGGGCAAGGAGATGGGCACCAGTTTTGCACCTAGTTTTTCGTATTCTTTCAAAGCCGCATCGACGGCAGCGCGCACATCAGAGGCCAGGCCTTCGCCGAAAAACTCTTTAGGGATGCCGATGCGCAGGCCGTTGATCGAGTCATTGAGCGAGCGTGAAAAGTCCTCTGCGGGCACATCGAGCGACGTCGAATCACGGTCTAAGTCAGGCCCGCACATCGCGCTGAGCAACAGGGCGCAGTCTTCGGCGCTGCGCGCCATCGGCCCGGCTTGATCCAAGCTGGAGGCGTAGGCGATCATGCCGTAACGAGAGGCCCGACCGTAGGTGGGCTTGATGCCGGTGATGCCACAAAACGAGGCGGGTTGGCGGATCGATCCTCCCGTGTCAGTGCCGCTGGCTGCTGGAGTCAGGCGCGCTGCCACGGCGGCTGCGCTGCCGCCCGATGAGCCACCGGGGATGCGGCAGCTGTCCCAAGGGTTGCGCACCGGGGCTGGGCTGGTGTGACCCAGCGGCGGTGTAGCTGATTTTTCATTGGCCGATCCCATGGCAAATTCGTCACAACTGACCTTGCCCAGCGTCACCATGCCTGCACCCGACACGTTGCCCGCCAACCCTTGGCCCAGGCGTTGCACCACGGTGGCGTCAAACGGCGAGCGGTAGCCCGCCAGCATGCGTGAGCCTGCGGTGGCCACGAAATCGCGGGTGACAAAAATATCTTTATGAGCGATGGGCACGCCGGCCAGCGGGCCAGCCGTACCTGCGGCCAGAGCCTGATCCGCGGCACGGGCCTGGGCCAGGGTGGCGTCTTCGTTCAAGTCCACGAAAGCGGCCAGAGATTCGTTGGCTTTGACGCGGGTCAAAAAATGCTGGGCGGTTTCTAAGGCTGAAACCTTGCGCTCACGCAGATGCTGGGCCAGTACGGCCACGGATAATTCGTGAAGTTCGGGGGTAGTTGAGGTCATGGGCATGTGGGGTCGCAAGGGCTCACTCGATCACTTTGGGTACGAGAAACAGGCCGTTTTCGACGGCGGGTGCGTTGGCCTGGTTGGCTTCGCGGTTATTGGGCTCACTCACCACGTCCTCGCGCAACCGCAGGGCAACGTCTTGGATGGTCGCCATCGGGTGTGCCAGTGGTTCAATGCCTGTGGTGTCCACGGCACGCATTTTTTCTACGATGCTGAAAAAATCATTGATCTGGCCGCGCATGCGCTCGGCTTCTGGGGGGCTGAGTTCCAAGCGCGCCAGGTTGGCGATCCGGGAAATATCAAATGCGGTCAGTGACATGGCGGAAAAGAGTTGAAACCTGGTGTAAGGCACTCACGATTTGAGAGCACGAGACAGGGTCATTTACGGGGGGATGGAGTATTATCCCGTCTTTACACGATGTTTTTCTGTACCCACAGATTTTGAGCATCGTGAGCGATTTTGTAACAGTCAAATGGGTGGTAGTAGGCCGACGTGTCTGCCATGCCCGCAGAGAGGATTTTCATGTTTGGGTCATTTCGTCGGTATTTTTCCTCGGATCTAGCGATTGATCTGGGTACAGCTAATACCCTGATCTATGTTCGCGACAAAGGCATCGTGCTGGACGAACCTTCGGTCGTTGCGATTCGTCACGAGGGTGGCCCGCAGGGCAAAAAAACCATTCAAGCCGTGGGCAAAGAAGCCAAGGCCATGCTGGGTAAGGTACCAGGCAATATTGAAGCCATTCGCCCGATGAAAGATGGCGTGATTGCCGATTTCACCGTCACTGAGCAAATGCTCAAACAATTCATCAAGATGGTGCACCCGCGCGGCGTGTTCAAGCCGGGTCCGCGCATCATCATCTGCGTGCCTTGTGGTTCAACTCAGGTGGAACGCCGTGCCATTCGCGAATCAGCACTGGGCGCTGGCGCCAGCGAAGTATTTTTGATCGAAGAGCCTATGGCTGCAGCCATAGGTGCGGGTTTGCCAGTGTCCGAGGCCTCGGGCTCAATGGTCGTGGACATCGGTGGCGGCACCACCGAAGTGGGCGTGATCTCGCTCGGCGGCATGGTCTACAAGGGCTCGGTACGTGTCGGCGGCGACAAGTTTGACGAAGCCATCATCAACTACATCCGCCGCAACTACGGCATGCTGATTGGCGAGCCCACGGCGGAAGCCATCAAGAAAAAAATTGGGTCGGCCTTCCCCGGCAGTGAAGTCAAGGAGATGGAGGTGCGTGGACGCAATCTGTCCGAAGGCGTACCGCGCAGCTTCACAATCTCTAGCAACGAAATCCTCGAAGCTCTGACCGATCCGCTCAACAATATCGTGTCTGCCGTCAAAAACGCGCTGGAGCAAACCCCACCGGAACTAGGGGCTGATATTGCCGACCGCGGAATGATGCTGACCGGTGGAGGAGCCTTGCTGCGCGATCTGGATCGCTTGTTGTCCGAAGAAACCGGCTTACCGGTCCTGGTGGCTGAAGATCCGCTGACCTGTGTGGTGCGCGGTTGTGGCATGGCATTGGAGCGCATGGATCACCTAGGCTCCATTTTCACCAGCGAATGAAGTAGTTGGTCTCATGCCGTTAGGCACGCTCGATAGAACTCCACCGCCTTTTTTCCGGCAAGGCGCGTCTGCGTTATCTAAGCTAATCGTGTTCAGCGCCTTGGCGCTGTTTCTCATGGTAGCCGACACACGTTTCAAACTTATGCAACCTTTGAGGGTGGCGTTGGCTACAGTTGTATACCCGATGCAGTGGCTGGTACTTCGCCCGGTGCTGTTGACCCGTGAAGTTTTCAGTTATTTCGAATCCTTGAAAGGGTCGCAGTCTTCAGCCGAGGCGGCTCGACAAAAACTTGGGCAGCAGTCCCAACGTGCCAATCAAGTAGAGCCTCTCACGCTTGAAAACGCTCGATTACGTCAATTATTGCAACTACGCGGACGCATCACAACCCCGTCTCAGGCGGCCCAGGTGTTGTATGACTCCGCCGACCCCTATTCACGCAAAGTCATCCTTGACAAGGGCTTGCTCCAGGGAATAAGCGCCGGATCACCGGTGCTTGATGAGCTGGGCGTACTCGGGCAGGTCACACGTGTTTATCCATCGGTCAGTGAAGTCACCTTAGTAACGGATCGTGAACAGGCCATCCCCGTGCTCAATGTGCGTACCGGTGCACGAGCCGTCGCTTTTGGTGACCCCACTGCAAACGCCAACGCGCTAGAGCTGCGCTTTATGGCGTCGAACGCTGATGTGCGGGTGGGTGATGTGCTCACCACCAGTGGTGTGGACGGAGTTTATCCACCAGGCTTACCCGTGGCCCGTGTGGACAAAATCGAGCGTCGGGTTGAGACTGCATTTGCCCACATCTTCTGCTCGCCACTGGCCGGTGTAGACGGAGCTTTGCACGTGATGGTCTTGCAACCGATCTCTGGGAAGATTGCGCCGAGACCTGACCCTGACACGCCGTCTAGAAGCGTTAGGAAAGGCTCCGCCCCATGATCATGCGCCAAGGGCAACAACAATTGCTATTGCCCGCCAACCCGTTGTTCATCTTGGGCAGCTTACTGCTGGCGTTTTTTTGGGTCATGTTGCAAAACATGGGCTTGTGGGGACGCGCCGCCTGGGTACCCGACCTGCTAGCGGTGGTGTTGGTGTTTTGGGGTGTACATCAACCTTTAAGAGTGGGCGTTGGTTTTGCGTTTGTATTTGGACTCCTGATTGACGTGCACCAGGGCAGCGTGCTGGGTCAACATGCCTTGGCCTACACCGTGTTGAACTTCTTTGCCACATCCATCAATCGGCGCCTACTGTGGTTTCCCGTGCCTTCTCAGGCTCTGCATGTTTTACCCTTGTTTTTTACGGCGCATGCGGTGGAATTGGCAGTACGCATGATGGTGGGGGGCACCTTTCCTGGCCTAACTTTGTTTCTGGCGCCTGTGATCGAGTCTTTGTTGTGGCTGCTCGTGAGTGTGGTCTTGCTTTTGCCCCAGCGACGTCCTCCCGATCGAGATGATCACCGTCCGCTGTAGATCATGCTAGTGCTTGTCTTGCCATGACGGAATTCCGTAACATCCAGGCGGATCTGACGCGTTTTCGAGTTCGGGTGTTGATAGTCACCGCGCTCATGTTATTTCTGTTTTTACTGCTGGCCCTTAGATTGGTGTACTTGCAAGTGGTGCGTCATACGGACTTGAATGAGCAGGCTGAAAATAACCGAACTTCTATTGTGCCGGTGGTACCTAACCGAGGTCTGATCCTGGATCGCAATGGCATCGTACTGGCGACTAATTACTCGGCCTACACGCTAGAAATCACACCCGCCAAAGTCGTCGATGTCGATCAGACTATTGAAGACCTCACCCATGTGCTGGACATTTCCGCACGTGACAAACGACGTTATAAAAAGTTACGCGAAGAAACCAAAGGCATTGGATCTTTGCCAATTCGTACCCGATTGACAGATCAAGAAGTAGCTCGCTTTGCGGCACATCGCTTCAGGTTTCCTGGCGTTGAGATTAAGGCACGTCTATTTCGCCAGTACCCGGGCGGGGAGCTGGGCAGCCATCTGATTGGTTACATTGGCCGCATCAATCAGACCGAAAAAAAAGACCAGGAGGACTGGACCGATGAAGAGCAGGCCAACTACCGGGGCACTGAATATATTGGCAAACTTGGCGTGGAACAAAGCTTCGAGAGCCAGTTGCACGGACTCACCGGTGTCGAGCAAGTCGAAACATCGGCCGGTGGGCGAGCTATGCGAAGGTTGTCCAGTAAACCGGCCACTCCCGGCAATACAGTGGTGCTGTCTATTGACATCAAACTACAAAAAATGGTGGAGGACATGTTTGGTGACCGGCGGGGCGCCATGGTGGCACTTAACCCTAAAACCGGGGAGGTGTTGGCCTTTGTAAGTAAGCCTACGTTTGATCCCAATTTGTTTGTGGAAGGCATTGATGCCGATAGCTGGAAGTCGCTCAATGAATCGATCGACAGACCGCTTCTGAACCGAGCGCTGCGCGGCACCTACCCGCCGGGCTCAACCTATAAACCCTTCATGGCGCTGGCCGCACTGGAAACCGGCAAGCGCACGCCGACACAAAGCATCAGCGACCCCGGGTTCTTCATGTTTGGCGGCCACCGTTTTCGCGATGACAAAGAGGGCGGCCATGGCTCGGTCGACATGTACAAGTCAATCGTCCAGTCTTGCGACACCTACTACTACATGCTGGCCAACGACATGGGCGTAGACCTCATTCATGACCAATTGCAGCGTTTTGGCTTTGGCGAATTGACCGGCATTGACATTCATGGTGAAGTTAGTGGTCTATTGCCATCCACCACATGGAAACGCAAAGCCTACAAACGCCCAGAACAGCAGAAATGGTACGCAGGCGAAACCATCTCGCTAGGCATAGGTCAGGGCTACAACCACTTCACCATGCTGCAACTGGCATCAGCTGTTGGCACGCTGGTCAACCAGGGCATCAAAATGAAGCCGCATTTGGTCAAGGAGGTGGTGGACGTCATGACCCATGCGCCCGTCACCACCGATCACATGGAAATCGGTTCGGCCATCGCCAAACCCGCTAATCTGGCCGTGATTCGCGATGCGATGGTGGGCGTCAACCTGGAAGGCACGTCCGCGACCGCCTTCAGGGGGGCTGCCTACACCAGCGGCGGAAAAACCGGCACTGCACAAGTCATCCAGATCAAAGCCAATGAGAAATACGAAGCCTCTAAAGTGAGTGAACGCTTCAGGGATCATGCCCTATTCACCGCATTCGCTCCCGCTGAAGACCCCAAAATTGTGCTTGCGATGGTTGTGGAAAACGCCGGCTTTGGTGCCCAAAGCGCGGCCCCCATGGCGCGACGCGTTTTTGACTTCTGGCTGCAGGGACAATATCCCAGCGAAGAAGACATGGCCGCCGTCAAGCTGGGCAAGGCCGGTGCCCCACTGGGCAAGCCGAGGCTGGTGGCTGAAGTCGCCTGGCCACCGGTGCGCTAATCAACACCCTGACAAGCGTCACAGCAAGCCGCGCATCACGGCATAGAGCTCGTTTTGACCTTCAAAGCCAATGCCGGGGCGATCCGACAACGTAATCATCCCCTCGCTCACTTTGGCATCATTGGCAAATCCGGCAAAGGCACCAAACACATCCGGATAGGCTTCGCAGCCACCCAGACCAAAACCGGCGACCAAGGCAAGCGTCATTTGATTTCCACCATGGGGGAAAATAGCGTCCCGCCTCCAGCCTTTTTCTTCGAGCATCGCCAGTGTTCGTGAGAACTGAACGATGCCGTAAGACTGCGGAATGTCCATTTGAAGAATATCGCGATCGCTTCTCAGCCCACCGAACGTGACCAAATTGGCCACGTCTTGCGTAGAAAAAAGATTCTCACCGGTGGCCATGGCGGGCTCGTAAAACTCGGCCAACTCCGCCAACAGGGCAAAGTCCAAAGGATCGGTTGGCTCTTCAAACCATCGTAATTGGTAGGGTGTCAAAGCTTTGGCGTAGGCCAATGCGCGCGCGCGATCAAAGCTCGCATTGGCGTCCACGGCAAGATGCGCTCCACCGCCCATGAGCTGGACTGCGGCCTCAACACGCGCGATATCCTGTGCCAAGGTAGCGCCGCCAACCTTGATCTTCATGGTGGTGTAGCCCTCGTCAAGGCGCTTGCGTAGCTCATCTTCCAGCTCAGGCAAACCCTTGCCTGGGGCATACCAGCCGCCCCCGACATAACAAGGAACTTGGCGGGCAAGCTGCCCTTGATTGAAGCGTTGCGCCAGCAAGACGTGCAGCGGCACATCCTCAATCTTGGCGACGGCATCCCACATGGCCACTTCAAGGGTGCCGACAGCGACGGAACGTTCCGTGTGACCACCCGGCTTCTCGCGTTGCATCATGCATGCCAATAGCTTCTCAGGCGCAAAGTTAGTGCTGCTGGGGTCAAGCAAGGATTCAGGTGCGGCATTGAGCAGCCTGGGGATCAAGCGATCCCGCATTTGAGCGCCGCAGGCGTAACGTCCGGTGGAGTTGAAAGCATAGCCCACCACCGGCTGCCCGCCCCGAATGACATCCGTGATGACAGCCACCACAGAGGTGGTCATCTCACTAAAGTCAAACGCCGAGTTGCGCAAACTGGAGCGCAGCGGAACAGCGATTTCCCGAATGGCTGTGATTTTCAAAACAGCAGCTCCTGGTGCATCAAGAAATTACTCGGGCTTGGCGCCGGTGCTTTTAACGATCTTGCTCCAGTGTGCGATTTCACTGGTGATATAGGTGGCGGTTTCTGCGGGCGTGCCGCCAACGGTCAGCAAGCCGCCTTTGTCAAACTTCACCTTGAACTCCGGCATGTCCAAGATTTGGTTCATGGCACGGTTCATTTTGTCGACGATCGCTTGGGGCGTACCGGCAGGGGCGAAGACGGTGGTCCAGGTGTAGTCGTTGATGTCGGCATAGCCCAGCTCGGCGAAAGTCGGTACATCAGGCAAGCTGGCAAGCCTTTTCTCGCTGGAGATACCTAATATTTTCACCTTGCCTTGTTTGGCAAATTGATAAACACCAAAGGCGGCCGTGCAACCCACCGGCGTTTCTCCACTCACCACCGCTAAGGAGGCCGGACCGGCCCCCTTGTAGGGGACGTGAACAATGTCGGATTTCCACAAAACGCGAAAGATGTTTTCGCAGGTCAAGTGCGGGGTGGTTCCACTACCCGGCGTTGAAAAGGACGCTTTGCCATTGGCGGCGTACACCTTCAATTCGGCCAAACTGTTCACCGGCACTTTTTCATTAACCGAAATGACATTGGGCTGGGTTGACAACACAACGACCGGAATGAAGTCTTTATCCGGGTTGTAGCCCGCCTTAGCCCCGTACAAACTGGGGTTGACTGCATAGGCCGAAGAGGTGACCAAAAACGTATAGCCATCAGGCGCAGCACCGGCGACCGATTGCGCTCCCAAATTCCCCGCCGCACCGGCCTTGTTTTCCACAAAAACGGGTTGCTTCAAGATCTCGCCGAGCTTCTCGGCAATCATGCGAATGCTGCTGTCAGTTGGCCCGCCCGGAGGGAAGGACACGACCATCTTGATCGGTTTGCTGGGGTAGTCTCTGGGCACTTGCGCGTGGGCAGTCGCCGTGATGGCGACCAGCAATAGTGTTGCCGTTGTCTTAAGTGAAAAAAACATGTCATCTCCTAATCTGTGTTGAGGACTGAGCTACGCTGCGCCTCGGGCTGTCCCGCAAAGTCTCAGCTGGGGTAAGGCTCGCGCCATCATAGCGATGCCTTTCATGGGGCGACTCACACGTGAAGCGCATCGAAGCCGGTCTTCAAAATCAAGGCGCTCACCACGCCGATGAAAGCCAGCCGTACAAAGCCCGCGCCGTGTTTGAGCGCCAAGCGCGTGCCCAACAAACTGCCTGCGACATTGGCCAGTGCCAGACCCAGCGCCATGTGCCACCAGACATGCCCTTTGAGCGCCAGCAGGATCAGCGCGGCTAGGTTGCTGCTGAGGTTGAGCAGCTTGGTGCAGGCCGTGGCGTTCAAAAAATCGTAGCCCAGCCAGCGCACCAGCAGGAAGACAAAAAAACTACCTGTACCCGGACCAAAAAACCCGTCATACGTTCCCAGCACCAAACCAATGAGTGAGGCGGCAACCACTTCCCTGCGCCCGGCAAAGCGCGGCGCATGCGTGTGCCCCAGCTCTTTTTTGGCCAGCGTATAAAGCAGCAAAACCACCAGCACAATGGGCAGCAATTGGCGAAATAGATGGGGTGAGGCCAGCGTCAGCAGCCAGGCCCCGGCAAAGGCACCCAAAGCGCTCATGAGCATGGCGGGCCACAGTGTGGGCCAGGGCAGCGTCACCCGGCGGCTGTACTGCGCAGCGGCAAACAGCGTGCCCCACACCGAGGCCGACTTGTTGGTGCCCAGCAAAGTGGCCGCGTGGGCACCGGGGTAGGCGGCAAACAGGGCGGGCACGAGAATCAAGCCGCCGCCGCCCACAATCGAGTCGATAAACCCGGCCAGCCCGGAGGCCAGCGTGACCAGAATCAAATCCATTTTTTCTTTAAAAAAGTAAAGGCACCGGGTTAAGGGGTGCCTTTGAGTTCACATCTACTTTGGATGTAAAAAATTGTTGATTTTGTCGAACCTGCCGTGTCGTCCTCGGCTCATTTCGTGTGGTGTATCCACACTTCGCAGTTGCGTGGCGCGAGTGTAGCGTTGAGTGACGACTTTGTGTCCAGGGGTTTTCCCTTTATGCCCCTTATGCCTTGAGTGCCTGGGCGGCGTCTTCAATGATCCAGTGCGCCGCGCGCTCGGCAATCATCAGGGTGGGCGAGTTGGTGTTACCGCTGGTGATGCGGGGCATCACCCCAGCATCGACCACACGCAGACCCGCTACACCGCGCACGCGCAGCCGCGCATCGACCACGGCCATTGGGTCGCTGTTGGGCCCGTCCACAATGCCCATCTTGGTCGTACCCACCGGGTGAAAGATAGTGGAGGCAATGTCCCCGGCCAGTCGTGCCAGCTCCTCGTCGGTCTGAAACTGCACGCCGGGTTTGTACTCTTGCGGCTGGTACTTGGCCAGCGCCGGTTGCGCCACGATTTGACGTGTCACGCGCAGGGAATCTGCCGCCACCTTGCGGTCGGCCTCGGTGCTGAGGTAGTTGGGCGCAATGGCGGGCGCGTCTTCAAAGTTGTTGCTCTTGATCTGCACCGTGCCGCGGCTCGTGGGGTTCAGGTTACTCACGCTGGCGGTGAAGGCGGGGAAGGTGTGCAGCGGCTCGCCAAAGGCGTCCAGGCTGAGCGGCTGCACGTGGTACTCCAGGTTCGGGTGCGGCTGGCTCGGGTCGCTGCGCGTGAAGGCCCCCAACTGCGAGGGCGCCATGCTCATGGGGCCGCTGCGCGTGAGCGCGTACTCCAGCGCAATCTTGGCCTTGCCCCACAGCGAGTGGGCTTGGGTGTTGAGCGTGGGCACGCCTTTCACCTTGAACACCGAGCGAATTTGCAAATGGTCTTGCAGGTTAGCCCCGACGCCGGGCAGGTCTTGCACCACCGGCACGCCGCGCGCTTGCAGCAGGGCAGCAGGCCCCAGACCAGAGAGTTGCAATATCTGCGGCGAGCCAATACTGCCCGCACTCAAAATCACCTCGCGCGTGGCAGTCACGTTCACCAACTCCTGCCCGCTCCAGACCTGCACGCCGGTGCAGCGCTGGCTGCCATCGGCCTGCTTTTCCAGCACCAGGTGGGCCACCTGCGCCAAGGTCCACATCTCAAAGTTGGGTCGGGCATAGCAGGTGGGCCGCAAGAAGGCTTTGGCCGTGTTCCAACGCCAGCCGCTGCGCTGGTTCACCTCGAAATAACCCACACCTTCGTTGTCGCCGCGGTTGAAGTCGTCGGTGGCGGGAATTCCCGCTTGTTGTGCGGCCTGAGAAAAAGCGTCCAGCACGTCCCAGCGCAAGCGTTGTTTTTCAATGCGCCACTCGCCCCCGGTTTGGCGGCCGCGCATGAGCGTTCGGTAGGTGTCCGCAGGCTGACCGTGCAGGTCCATCAGCTCGGTGGGTGTGCCCCTGGTGCCGTGCAGCGCATCCGCGCCTTTGTAGTGGTCTTCATGGTGTTTGAAGTAGGGCAGGGTTTGTTCCCAGCGCCAACTGGCGTCGTCCGTGATGGCGGCCCATTGGTCGTAGTCACGCGCCTGACCGCGCATGTAAATCATGCCGTTGATGCTGGAGCAGCCACCCAGCACCTTGCCACGCGGATAGCGCAGCGTGCGGCCATTCAAGCCCGCTGCGGGCTCGGTCTGGTACATCCAGTCGGTGCGCGGATTGCCGATGCAGTGCAGGTAACCGATGGGGATGTGAATCCAGTGGTAGTCGTCGCGTCGCCCGGCCTCAATCAGAAGCACGCGCTTGCTGGCGTCGCTGCTGAGGCGGTTGGCCAACAAGCAACCAGCGGTGCCCGCGCCGATGATGATGTAGTCGAAGGTGGGGATGGTCATGGGGCGGGCAGATGATGCGATTACTTGGCGGTCGGCATCACAAACTCAGCACCCTTGCCAATGCTCTCAGGCCAGCGCTGCATGATGGATTTTTGCTTGGTATAGAAGCGCACGCCCTCTTCGCCGTAGGCATGCATGTCGCCGAACAGCGAACGCTTCCAGCCGCCAAAACCATGCCAGGCCATGGGCACAGGAATCGGCACGTTGATGCCGACCATGCCGACCTGGATGCGGCGTGAGAACTCGCGGGCCACGTTGCCGTCACGGGTGTAGCAGGCCACGCCGTTGCCGAACTCGTGGTCGTTGACCAACTGCACGGCGGTGGCAAAGTCAGGCACGCGCACGCAGGCCAACACCGGGCCGAAGATTTCTTCTTTGTAGATGCGCATCTCGGGCGTAACGTTGTCAAACAGCGTGCCGCCCATCCAGAAACCTGCGTCACAGCCTTCACCGGCAGCAGCGCCTTGGAAGCCACGGCCATCCACCAGCATTTGTGCGCCTTCTTTGACGCCGATGTCGATGTAGCCGGTGATGCGCTTGTGGGCGATGTCCGTGACGATGGGGCCCATCTCGGCGGCCAGATTCGTGCCGTTGAGCACCTTGAGCGTCTTGGTGCGCTCGATCAGCTTGGGGATAATTTGGTCGGCCACATCGCCCACCAGCACCGCCACGCTGATCGCCATGCAGCGCTCACCGGCCGAGCCGTAGGCCGCGCCAATCAGGCCGTCCACGGCTTGGTCGATATCGGCGTCGGGCATCACCACCATGTGGTTCTTCGCGCCGCCCAGGGCTTGCACGCGCTTGCCGTGGTGGGCGCCGGTCTCGTAGATGTAGTTGGCGATGGGCGTGGAGCCGACGAAGCTCACGGCCTTCACGTCGGGGTGCACCAGCAGCGCATCAACGGCTTCTTTGTCGCCCTGCACCACGTTGAACACGCCCTTGGGCAGGCCGGCCTGGGCCAGCAAATCGGCCATGAACAAGGCCGCCGAGGGGTCAATCGGGCTGGGCTTCAAGATGAAGGTGTTGCCTGCGGCAATCGCCACCGGGAACATCCACATTGGCACCATCACGGGGAAGTTGAAGGGCGTGATGCCCGCCACCACGCCCAGGGGCTGGCGCAGCGTCCAGTTGTCCATGCCGGTGGAGACCTGGTCGGTGAAGTCGCCCTTGAGCAACTGGGGAATGCCACAGGCAAATTCGACGATGTCGATGCCACGCGCCACCTCGCCCTGCGCGTCGGTGAACACCTTGCCGTGCTCGGCGGTGATGAGGTGGGCCAACTCGTCTTTGTGCAAGTTGAGCAGCTCTAGAAACTTGAACATCACGCGGGCGCGGCGCAGCGGTGGCGTGTCGGCCCAGGCGGGGAAGGCGGCTTGCGCGGCGGCCACTGCCACTGCCACTTCGGCGGTGCTGGCCAGCGCCACATGGCCGGTGACCTTGCCGGTGGCGGGGTTGAACACGTCTTGCGTGCGGCCCGAGTTGCCTGCCACGACCTGGCCGGCGATGTAGTGATTGATATTAGTGATGCTCATGATGTTGTCTCCAAATAATGAGGCGAGTGTCCTTGAATTCAGGCCACATTAACAATGAGTTCGATTAAAGCATGATATAAATTTATTAAATATGACTGAATCAACGACTCCCGACCCTCAAACCCTGCGCGCCTTCATCGCGGTAGCGCGTGAGGGCAGCGTCTCGCGTGCCGCCCTGCGCCTGCACCTGAGCCAGCCTGCTGTCAGCCTGCAACTCAAAAGCCTGGCGCAAAGCACCGGACTGCAGCTCTTCACGCGAACACCGCACGGCCTGGCACTCACGCCCGACGGCGTAGCCCTGCTGCCGCAGGCCGAAAAAGCCTTGGCTGCGCTGGTTGACTTTGGCCAAGCCGCGCTGAAGCTCAACAGCACGCTGCGCGGGCGCTTGCGCATCGGCACGATTTTGGACCCCGAGTTCACCCGGCTCGGTGCCTTCCTCAAAGAGCTGGTGGAGTCGGCCCCGCAGATTGAGACCGAGTTGCGCCAAGGCATGAGCGGCGAGGTGCTGGCACGTGTGGCCCGAGGTGAGCTGGACGTGGGGTTTTACCTCGGCGAGCCCGACGACTTGGAGCCAAAAGAGGCGGGAACCCTTTCAACACTGGCACAAGCAGCTATTCATTTCGAAGCAAAAACCTTGTCCCACTTCACCTACCGCGTTCTAGCCCCAGCGGGCTGGGGCGACCAGGTGCTAGGCCGCGACTGGAAGGCCTTGGCCGCCTTACCTTGGCTGGCCACACCGCCCGAGTCCGCCCACCACCGCCTGCTGGCGCGCGTGTTTGCGCCGCTGGGCGTGGCCCCGCGCCAAGTAGCGCTGGTGGACCAAGAGGCTTCCATGCTGGACTTGGTGCGCTCTGGCGTGGGCCTGAGCCTGGTGCGCGACTCCATTGCGATGAGCGAAGCGCAGGCCCGTGGCCTGGTGATTGCCGACCGCGTCAGCCTGGACTGCGTGCTGAGCTTCGTCTGCCTCAAAGCGCGACGAGATGAGCCAGTGATTGCCAGTGCCTGGGGGGCATTGGAACAAGTCTGGCGCTAAGTTCTGATGCAGAATTTGAAGTTGACGCCTGAGCTTCAGCGCCCCCCGCCCACATCCAGAATACTGCCGGTGCAGTAGCTGGCCGCGTCGTTCAACAGCCAGACGATGGCCTGCGCCACTTCCTCAGCCGTGCCGGGGCGGCGCATGGGGATGGTGGGGGCGAGCTGCTGGGCGCGCTCGGGCTGACCGCCGCTGGCGTGGATGTCGGTGTCAATCACGCCGGGGCGCACCGCGTTGACGCGTATGCCCTCTGCGGCCACTTCGCGCCCCAGCCCCACGGTGAAGCTGTCAATCGCCCCCTTGCTCGCGGCGTAGTCCACGTACTGGCCAGGTGAGCCCAAAGTCGCCGCCACGCTGCTCAGGTTGACGATGGCCCCGCCCGTGCCGCCGTGGCGCGTGCTCATGCGCCGCACCGCCTCTCTAGCGCACAGCATGGTGCCGATGACGTTGATGTCCAACAGACGCCGCCAGCGCGCCACTTCCATTTCGTCCACGCGCGCCGCCACGTCCACCACGCCTGCGCTGTTGACCAGCGCAGTCAGGCGGCCCAGCTGTGCGTCAACAGTGGCAAACATCGCCAACACCTGGGCCTCGTTCGCCACATCGGCCTGCACCGCGATGGCTTTACCACCCTGGGCTTGAATGGCGCGCACCACCGCCTCGGCCGCGCCGGCCTTGTGGCTGTAGTTGACGGCCACCGCATAGCCCTGCGCTGCTGCCAGATGCGCAGTGGCCGCGCCAATGCCGCGACTGCCACCGGTGATGAGTAGGACTTGGTTCATGAACGGCTCCTGTGAAAAATCGGTAAAAAATGGATGACGAGGGATGCGTGGCCAAAAAGATAACATGCGGGCTGGCCATCCCTTTCAACCTCAGGAAACCCCCATGAGTAAAACCGTTGACTACTACATCGCCCCGCAAAGCCCCTACACCTACTTTGGCCACGAGCGCTTTGTCGCCATGGCCAAAGCCAACGGTGCCACGGTTCGCCTCAAGCCCATGGACTTGGGCAAGGTATTTCCTCTGTCGGGTGGTCTGCCACTGGGCAAACGCCCACCGCAGCGCCTGGCCTATCGGCTGCTGGAACTCAAACGCTTTGGTGAGTTTCTAAATAAACCCATCAACGTGCAGCCCACCTTTTTTCCCGTGGCGGGCGACGACTGCGCGCGTCTCATCATCACGGTGGACTTGCACGATGGGCTCGATGCCGCCCTGCGCCTGACCGGGGCCATTCTGGCCGCCGTGTGGGAGCAACAACGCAACATCGCCGCCGCCGCCGTGCAAGCCGAACTGCTGAGCGAATGTGGCCTGAGCGCGCAGCGGCTGGAGCAATCCAAAGACCCGAAAATCCAGTCGCTGTACGACAGCTACACCACTGAGGCCAACGAGGCCAACGTCTTCGGCGCGCCCAGTTTCGTCATTGACGGTGAGCTGTTCTGGGGCCAGGATCGACTCGACTTTGTTGAGCGTAAATTGCAAGCGAAATAACTCAAGAATCACCATGACCCAAACCGTTCAACTCACCGCCGCTGACGGCACCACCTTCCCCGCCTACGTGGCCCAACCCACGGGCACACCCAAGGGTGCCATCGTCGTGCTGCAAGAAATCTTCGGCGTCAACGCGCACATTCGCGCCGTGGCTGACGGCTATGCGGCCGCAGGCTACTTGGCCGTGGCACCGGCCACCTTCACGCGCGTTAAATCCGGTGCGGGTCTCGGCGTGGAACTGGGCTACGGCGACGCCGATAGGACGGAAGGCTTTGGCTACAAAGGGGCAGTCGAAGCCCTGCCCGCCCCCGGCGTGCTGCAAGACATCCAGGCCAGCATCGACTACGCGGCCCAAACCTCGGGCGGCAAGGTCGGCGTGGTCGGCTACTGCTGGGGTGGCCTGCTCACCTGGCGCGCCGCTTGCCTGCTCACAGGCCTGTCAGCCGCCGTGCCCTACTACGGTGGCGGCATGACTGGCCCCGCCGAGGCCGCACGCCAACCCACCGTGCCCGTGCTCGCGCACTTTGGCGAACTGGACACGCACATCTTGCTGGCCACCGTGTTGGCCTTCAAGGCCGCGCAACCCAAAGTGCGTGTGGAAACTTACGACGCCAACCACGGCTTCAACTGCGACCACCGGGGCGCCTACAACGCAGCCGCCGCGCAGTTGGCTCGGCAACGCACGCTGGCGTTTTTTGCCAGTCACCTGAGCTAAGAACGAGGCGAGACGCTAGACCTATTTCACTGTTTGGATAAAGTTGCTACTAATAAAGTAGCTGCTTACTCACGAATTTAAACGCTTACAGACCAATTCGTCTGTAAATTCTTTCGCCAAACATGACGCAAATGAGGGCGCAAGCCACCAGCGCAATGCCCGCCCATTGCCAGGGGCTGATGGTTTCACCCAAGGCCAGCATGCCCGCCGCCAGCCCCACCACCGGCACGCCCAGACTGAAGGGCGCGACCCGGTTGGCCGCATGGCGTTTGAGCAAGCCGGTCCACATGGCGTAAGCCCAGAGGGTGGCAATCCAGCCGAGGTAAGCCCCGGCCAGCCAGCTGCTCCACGGCACACTGGCCCATTTCGCCCACTGGGTCCAGGCCATCTCTGGCACAGCGGGCACCGGGTCAAAGCACAGGCTCAAGAGCAAGAATGGCAGGATAGGCACCAAACTGCTCCAGACCAGAAATTGCAGCGGCTCAAAGTTTGGGCTGGCCTGTTGCGCTTTGCGCGCCACCACGTTGGAGGCTGCCCACATCGCGGCAGCGCCCAGGTTCAGGCCAAAACCCATGAGCGTGACGCTGGCCGATGCACCCGCGCCCGTGATGAAGTTCATGCTGAAGCAGACCAGCCCCAGTGCCGCCAAGATCAAACTCCCAACCAAGGGACGGCTCAGGCGCTCGTGCAGCAGCACAAAGCCAAACAGCACGGTGAAGAACACATGGGTCTGCATCAGTACCGAGGCCAGCGCGGCGCTCATGCCCACCTGCAAGGCCAAAAACAAAAGCCCGAACTGCCCCACCCCCTGAAACAGCCCATAGAGCAGCACCCACCTCCAGTGCATCTGCGGCGCGCGGATGAAAAACACCAGCGGCAAAACGGCGAACACATAGCGCGCCGCACCCATCTGAAACGGCGTGAAATCATGCAGTGCAATTTTCATCACCACAAAGTTCAAACCCCAAATCACGATCACACCCAAGGCGGCGGCCAGGTCACGTCTGGACAAAGGGGAGGCGGTCATGGGCAACGGTACTTCAGGGCAAGGGGCATAGCCTGATTATCACGACTGGAGCGAGCCTTGGTTGAGTCCTCGGAGGGCTCGGCATAATCGTCCCAGCTGTCCACCCCGCCCCGAACATAAAAGCCCATGAGCCAAATCCTCATCAACGACTA
>JANXSU010000068.1 GCA_025356545.1 Comamonadaceae bacterium | reverse complement strand
CCAAGGCTGTTAAGTTCCAGCCGAACATCGTTGAGCCCAAGCAGCTTCCAAAGCGCATCGGCCATCAGAATCAACTCCGCATCGACTCCAGCGCCTGAAAAACCTAGCGCTTCCGCGCCAATCTGGTGGAACTGCCGATAGCGTCCCCGCTGTGGCCGCTCGTGCCTAAACATCGGGCCCATGTAGTACAGACGTTTGCCGCCTTCATAAAGCATAGAGTGCTCAACCACGGCGCGCACCACACCTGCCGTGTTCTCTGGCCGCAAAGTCAGGGGTTCGCCATTCAGCCGATCTTCAAAGGAGTACATCTCCTTTTCAACGATATCCGTCACCTCACCCAGACTGCGAACAAACAAAGGCGTGGGCTCAACAATAGGCGTACGGATATTGCCATACGCGTAACGCGCCATGAGTTTGCGAACCTGCTCCTCCAGCCACTCCCAGCGCGCGGATTCGGGCGGCAAAATGTCGTTCATGCCTTTAACGGCAACCAGCTTATTCGCCCTGGTGGCGATTGTTTTCTCTGTCATGGGTGCAGTTAAACCGTTTCAGAAGCAACAGCGATGCCGAAACGTTTTTCAATATAGTTTTCAACCACCTTCTGGAAATCCTGTGCAATGGACTCTCCACGCAAGGTCATGCGTTTTTCACCATCAATGAAGACCGGGGCCGCAGGTGCTTCACCCGTGCCGGGCAAACTGATACCAATGTCGGCATGTTTACTCTCTCCTGGACCGTTAACAATGCAGCCCATCACCGCTACTCTGAGTGTTTCAACACCCGGATACTGCTGACGCCAGACCGGCATTTTGTCTCTGAGAAAGTTGTCAATTTGCTGGGTCAATTCTTGAAAAGTTGTACTGGTGGTGCGTCCACAACCGGGACAGGCCGTTACGCTGGGCACAAAGGTTCTTAGCCCCAAGGCCTGCAAAATTTCTGAGGCAATGATCACCTCTTGTGTTCGTGATTCACCTGGCTGAGGGGTTAGAGAAACGCGAATGGTATTGCCAATGCCCTCTTGCAGAAGAATAGCCAAGGCCGCAGTTGAGGTGACCGTCCCCTTGCCGCCCATACCGGCTTCCGTCAATCCCAAATGAAGCGGGTAATCGCAGCGCCGCGCCAATTCACGATAGACGGAAATAAGGTCTTGCACACCGCTCACCTTGCAGGACAACATGATTTGATTTCCATCCATGCCCATTTCCTCGGCACGTCGGGCGGAATCAAGCGCGGACGTGATCAAGGCCTCGTACATGACGGCTTTGGCATCCCAGGGCACCGCACGCCGACTATTTTCGTCCATCAAACTAGCCAGCAAGTCCTGATCCAAACTGCCCCAGTTCACGCCAATGCGAACCGGTTTTTTCCAGCGCATGGCTGCTTCAATCATTTGTCCGAACTGACGATCACGCTTCTCGCCTTTGCCCACATTACCTGGGTTAATACGGTACTTTGACAAGGTTTCGGCGCAAGCCGGATATTGACTCAAAAGGGTGTGTCCGTTGTAGTGAAAATCACCGATCAAAGGAACCTCAATGCCCATACGGTCAAGCTGCTCACGGATATGCGGGACCGCTTGAGCGGCCTCAGGTGTATTGACTGTAATGCGAACCATCTCTGAGCCAGCCAATGCCAACTCTTTGACCTGAATGGCCGTACCAATGACATCAACCGTGTCTGTATTAGTCATGGACTGGACGCGCACGGGCGCATTACCACCCACGGTCACGACATTTCCGCCCCAACTCACTCGTGATTGTTTCGTCTGGCGCGGCTTAGGAGATGCAACATCAATTGGAAAAGAAACAGTCACTATTTCACCTCAAATCGAGCCACATTGGATTTGGAAACGGCCTGCAAATCAAAGGGTTTCCCACGAAGCTGAACATCAATAACATCTGCACGACCAATCACCACAGATAAAGGCAAGCTACCTGCAACATCAACAGCTTCATCAATCTCCAGAATTTTTCTCACCTGAATCACACCTTTGGCATCCATCACTTCTACCCAGGATGTGCCTCGAGATTTGAGCGACATCAAGCCTGCGTTGGCAGCCTCAAGGGGATTCATGGGTGGTTTGAAAATCTCTACACCCTGCGCTACAGAATCTGTTGCATTTTTGCCCATAGCCACAATCTTGCTTGAATCATCTGGAGCTGAATTATTTTCTTTTATGACGACGGGATCAACCGACATCCCCGCTACAACACCTGCTTCAGACACTGTAGAGGACACCCCTTGGGGTGAGGCGACAGTCAATTCTTCAAGCCGATCACCGTTTGGAAAAAAAATCAAAACTAATGCCCCAACCAGCAGACTAAGACCGACAAGAACCACGGGGTTTGAAATCTGATCGAAAACAGTGTTAGTCGCTGCATACCCTGGGGTTTGGAAAGGCGCATTAATACCCCTGCTGCTAGGCAATGGGTTGGAGACTGACGGTTTTGGCAATCGTTCAAGCACGGGTATTGGATCAATTTTTAAGGCGCGGCAAACACTAGACGCCAAAGCGCGGATATAAACCGCATCGGGAAAAGCGCTCCACTGGTTTGCCTCCAGAGCTTCAACTCGTTTCACCGGCACCTTTAATGACACGGCCAATGCGGCAATGTGCAGGCCCAAGTTTTCGCGAGCCAATTTCAACAGTTGACCAGCACTGATTGGATCATTGACTGCCGCAGGTTCACAGTCATTATCTGAAGTAAGGTCGTCGTTTAGCTCATTCATTAAAAGCACCCCGCTCGAAAGCCGTGAGTTCGCGTGACTGCGGGTACCGTTTTCTGAGTTGGCCTGCCAACTGCTGTACGGCATCGGCATTTTGCAGACGTTGCTCGACCTTAATGCCTAACCACAAGGACTCAACATTGGCCAGCTCACTGTTATTAAGTCGCCGAATATAAAACTGGGCTCGACTCAGCTCATTTCGCTGGAATAAAAGCAATGAAAGGTTGTATCCTGTAATGGGATTTCCTGCATCAAGCTCATAAGATTTACCCAAACTATGTTCAGCCTCAAGACTTTGTCCTGCTCTTACCTGACACAGACCCAAAGTCATCCACGTTTTTGCTCGCCCCCCGTAAGTCGGATTCGCTATAGCCTGTGAAAACGCCTGAACAGCTTCGTTGTAGCGCGCCTGTTGACACAACATCCAGCCGTAATTGTGAAGCACATTTGCATCTTTGGGATTAAGTGCCATGGAACGTCGAAAACTCTCATCAGCTAAACGCATGTCATTTAGCCGCATGTAGATCAACCCCCGCAGGTTGAACGCCTCAGCGAAACCAGGATCAGTCACCAGCGCTTGCTTTATCTCATCAAGTGCAACTGTTGTCTGCCCCTGCTCAAAGTAACCAACAGCCAATTGCATCCTGATTTTTGCACGCTTGCGCACCTCCGGCTCATCAGAGTCAGTCACCATCTCTAGGCCACGTGAAGCTTCGTACCCCCCACCGCCCGAGGCGCATGCCGACAGTCCAACCAAAGTCAACAAAAGAAAACAGACATAGAACAACCGCTGGCGATCTTGTCGCCATTGCGAGTTAAGCATTTTCATGCGTCAAATCTCCTCATGATTTTCGTCAAACGACCTTACGGGCCTAAGCATCACTGTGCGTCGTTGGGCCATGCGCTCGTCGACTCGGGTTCGGTCGTTGACATCACCTGCAAGTTGCCCACAAGCCGCATCAATGTCATCACCACGCGTTTTTCGAATCGTTGTCACGATACCTGCATCTGAGAGGATTTTTGCAAAGGCAAGAACTTGATTGTGTTCAGAACGCAACAATCCGGACTCGGGAAAGGGATTAAACGGAATCAGGTTGAATTTGCACCACACGCCGCCTGTGGAATGCTTTCGCACCAAATCGACCAGCTGCAGGGCATGCTCAGACTGGTCGTTGACCTTGTCCAGCATGCAGTACTCGAAAGTAATGAAATCACGCGGGGCGTGCTGCAAATAGCGATTACAAGCCGCCAGAAGCTCTTCAATTGGGTACTTCTTATTCAGCGGCACCAAGTTGCTGCGCAACTCGTCATTGGGTGCATGCAAAGACACGGCCAGCGCCACTGGGCAATCCTGGGCCAGTCGATCCATCATGGGCACGACCCCTGAGGTGGACACCGTCAATCGTCGGCGCGACAAGCCGTACGCATGGTCGTCCAGCATCACCTTCAAAGCAGGGAGTAGTTCGCTGTAGTTTTGCAGCGGCTCGCCCATACCCATCATCACCACATTGCTGATGATGCGCTCATCACGGCCCAAATGGCGACGCAAAAAATGCTCGGCGAACCACAGCTGGGCCACGATTTCGCCAGTCCTCAAGTTGCGACTGAAACCTTGATGGCCAGTAGAGCAAAAGCGACACCCGACCGCACAGCCCGCCTGCGAAGAAATGCACAGCGTTCCACGGTTGTCTTCAGGGATAAATACCGCCTCAACCGCATCGCCGCCAGCCACGTCGAACAACCACTTGATGGTGCCGTCGGATGACACGTGCTGGGAGATGACGTCCAGGCCTTTGACATGGGCCGAGACAAGGAGTTTTTCACGCAGGGATTTGGCCAGATCGGTCATTTCACCGAAACTGGAGGCGCCCTTTTGATGAATCCAGCGAAAGAGCTGCGTAGCGCGAAAACGCTTTTCCCCTAGCCGCTCACAAAAAAGGGCCAAACCCTCAAGATCAAACTCAAGTAGATTGGCCGTCATTGGGACTCTAGGGCAACCACCCACCCCAAACGTCCGCCACCCTCATACATGGGTGATCGTGGAACGCTGTGGGATGTGGAGGTCATGAATTAACGCGAATAAACGTTCATGCCGGGGAAAAAGAAAGCAATTTCCACAGCAGCTGTTTCGGCGGCATCAGAGCCATGCACGGCATTAGCATCGATGCTGTCAGCGAAGTCAGCACGAATGGTGCCTGTAGCGGCCTTCTTGGGGTCTGTTGCACCCATCAGGTCACGATTCTTCAAAATGGCGCCTTCGCCTTCAAGCGCCTGGATCATCACCGGACCAGAAATCATGAACTCAACCAAGTCCTTGAAAAAAGGACGCTCTTTGTGCACGGCGTAGAAAGCCTCCGCCTCACGACGCGACAAATAGGCCAACTTGGCTGCCACCACCTTCAGCCCAGCCGCTTCAAAACGGGCATAAATTTGACCGATGACATTTTTAGCAACGGCATCGGGCTTGATGATGGAAAGAGTGCGTTCGATTGACATTTAAATTTCCTGAGTTGTTGAATTTCGGTTTCCACCCAAAGCGGTTTCAGAACCATGGGCAAAGCCTTAGATTTTAACCTATCGACCTCGCCCGTTGCGTCGTGAGCCACCCGAAGGTGAACCACCACCGCCACCGCGGTTTTGCGCCTGGCGTTGGCGCGTAAAACTATCAGCGCCAATGTAACCAAACGAGGTCTTCATTGGATCTGGCTGGGCCTCCGCCGCTTGTCGATTCCCACCTTCTTTGCGATCTGCTCCCGGCACACCACGATCATTGCGGCCTGGGGGCTGGTAGCGCGCACCGGTACCTGAGCGGCGAGGGCCCGCGCCCCGTGGGCCACCGTTGCGCGGGCGATTGCCTGCGCCTGGTTTGGTTTGACCACCCCGCCCGCCTCCCTCGCGCGCACGGTCTACGCCTTCACCATGCTCGTGCTCGCCTTGCTTGGCAACGGCCTGGGCCAAAGACCGGATATCCGCTTCATCAAGCTCCATCCAGGCACTGCGCTTGAGGCCTCGCGGCAAAACCATGGCACCGTAACGAATGCGGATCAGGCGACTCACTGCATGCCCGACAGCCTCCATCATGCGACGCACCTCACGGTTACGCCCCTCTGAGATTGTCACGCGATACCAGCAGTTCGACCCCTCGCCGCCGCCCTCTTCGATGGAGCCGAATTGGGCCATACCATCGTCAAGCTTGACGCCATCCAGCAAGCGCTGCTTTTCTTCTTTGTTCAGGGCACCGAGGACTCGCACCGCGTATTCACGCTCCAGTCCAAAACGCGGGTGCATCAGCTTGTTGGCCAGTTCACCTGAATTGGTGAACAGCAACAAGCCTTCGGTGTTTAAATCCAGACGCCCCACGGACTGCCATTTGCCTTGCGTGAGTTTGGGCAACTTGCGAAAAACGGTCGGACGATTTTGCGGATCATCATGCGTCACCACCTCGCCCGCAGGCTTGTGGTACGCAATGACGCGGGCTGGCGGCGGGTCAATACGGAAGCGAATAGGCTTGCCATTCACTTTGATTTGATCGCCAAACTGAATACGTTGCCCTATGTGGGCCGGCTCATTGTTGACGGAGATTCGCCCCTCCATAATGAGCTGCTCCATTTCCAATCGTGACCCCATGCCGGCCTGAGCCAACAACTTGTGAAGTTTGGGCGTTTCGATCTGTGGTGCCAAAATCCGTTTAAACGGCAGTGCGATATCCGTGGCATTTTCATCGGCATCAAACACACCAGACACCACGTCAACAAATAGGTGATTGGCTTGGGATTGCATACCCCCGTCTTGCTGGTGCACATTGACGCCGCTAGGGATTTCAGCTTGCGAAGCCGCATCGACGAGTTGATTAGGGTCAGTCATGGTTGATTTCCACTCAAAACAAAAGGTTCATCATTGGTTTGGTCCGAGACTTGTGTCTGAACCAAACTCGTTAGGCGCTCATCGTTTGTTCTGCCCTGCGACGTCTCATTGAGGACCTCCAACAATCCAAACTGAGGCGATGATGCATCCATCAGGGGCAGTTGATCTAGGGACTCCAGTCCTAGATCGTCTAAAAAATGTTTGGTTGTTGCATACAGTGCGGGGCGTCCCGCCGCCTCACGGTGACCAATGATCTCAACCCAGCCCCGATCCTCCAACTGTTTAAGCAGGAGTGAATTGATCGTGACCCCTCGAATATCTTCCATATCGCCACGAGTCACAGGTTGTCGATACGCAATGATGGCCAAGGTTTCAAGCGTGGCCCTTGTATAACGGGGTGGCTTTTCCGGATGTAGTCGATCCAGATATTCACGCATATCCGGGCGGCTTTGAAATCTCCACCCCGTGGCTACAGCGACGAGCTCAACGCCACGCGTCGTCCAATCTTGCTGTAGTTCCGCGAGGAGAATCTTGATCGTATCCAAACCCAGAACGTCATTAAACAAGGCACGAATATCTCTCAATTGCAGTGCCTGCTGAGAGCAAATCAAGGCCGTTTCTAGTACGCGCTTGGCATCCGCCGTATTTATGGTCATGCGAGTCCGAGAAAGCGCATCACACAGATGCAAAATCAAAGTGGGTCAATACGAAGTGTGGTCCATGGACCAGTGTCATCACTTCTTGGGGGCGTTCCGAGGTGAAACCGGTGCCACTAGGGGAACATTACATATCCCATTTCGATTCATTGTAGCCCAGCCCCCAGTTATCAAGCGCCAGTCTCAAATCATCGGGTAAAGGGGCGTTAAACACCATTGCTTCGCCACTCACGGGGTGCTTGAATGCAAGCCGGTAAGCGTGCAAGGCTTGTCTCGACATTCCGGCAGCAGTGCTTCCCCCGTAAACATCATCGGCTACTAGAGGGTGGCCCATATGCGCCGCATGAACCCGAATCTGGTGGGTTCGCCCTGTGAATAAAGTGCAACGTAGCCAGCAGCCCTTTTCGGTGCTCTGAAGCAACTCAAATCGGGTTTTGGCCGTTTTACCGTTTTGATGCTCTAAATTGACAATCGCCATTCGCAATCGATTTCTCGGATCTCGGCCAATGGCTTCTTCGATCTCAAGCACGTTGGAGCCCACCCAAGGCCGATGAACCAGAGCGACATACTGGCGACTCACCTCACGTTGAGCGATCAAGTGCACCAAGGCATCCATCACCGGTCGGGTTCTTGCGATCACCATCAAACCACTGGTGTCCTTGTCCAACCGATGCACGATCCCAGCGCGGGGAAGTGCGGCAGCTTTCGCGTCATTGGCCAACAGGCCATTGAGGATAGTGCCACTCCAGTTGCCGGGCGCAGGATGCACCACCAGACCCGCAGGTTTGTTGATAACCCGCAAATACTCATCCAAAAAAACCGTCTCCAACTCCATCGGCTCGGGCTTGAAAGCCTGACTTTGCGGTGTAGGACGCAATTCAATGACACCATGATCCCCGGCCTTGACCTTCATGGATGGCTTTGTGAGCGGGCGCTGGCTCTGAACCACTGCTCCGGTCTCAATCAACTGCTGTAGGTAGTTCCTGGAAAATTCGGGAACAAGTTCGGCCAACGCCCGGTCTAGACGTGAACCATGTAGCGCTTCGCTAACGACCCAGTTGCGCCATTCAATTTCAGCAGAGGCATCTGCGCTGTCCTCACCCTCTTCTTCAATGGAAGGGGTCGATATAATTAAACCGGAATCTTTCAAGAAAGCTGCCCTCATGTTTCGAACCCAATTATCGTTTGTCTGCACTCTGTCTTTGGCAGGCTCGGTGCTGCTGAGCGGATGCTCGGCGCCACCTGTGATCGACAAAACGGCAGGAATGAGTCCTAAAGATATCTACGCAGAAGCCCAAGAGGTGATCAGTGCTGGGGCCTATGACAAAGGCATAGCTTTACTAGAAAAACTGGAGGGCCGCGCGGCCGGTACACCACTGGCTCAACAAGCTCAAATTGACAAAGCCTACGCCCACTACAAAGCCCAGGAACCAGCCCAGGGTCTGGCCACACTTGACCGCTTCACCAAACTCAACCCCGCCAGTCCGGTACTGGACTACGCCTTCTACCTGAAGGGCATCATCAATTTCAACGAAGACCTGGGAATGTTTTCTGCCATCACCCGCCAAGATTTGGCAGAGCGAGATCAAAAAGCGGCCAAAGAATCATTCGAGGCGTTCAAACAACTGGTGACCCGTTTCCCAGCCTCAAAATACGCGTCCGATGCGCAACTGCGCATGAACTACATCACCAACTCACTGGCCCAATATGAAATTTATGTGGCTCAGTACTACTTCAGCCGTGGTGCCTATGTCGCCGCCATCAATCGCGCACAAAGTGCCTTATCTGATTTTCGTGATGTACCCGCCCTGGAAGAAGCACTGTTCATTCTCGTGAAATCCTATGAGGCACTGGACCTGCCCCAATTGCGCGACGATGCCAAACGCGTGTTGGTGCAAAACTATCCCAACAGCGACTACATCACGCAAGGCTTCAAACCCAAGTCGAATCCGTGGTGGAAGCTTTGGTTAACGCTTGCAGCGTCTGAACCACTTCCGCTTCAGTCTCAATTCTTCGCATCGCTGGCAACGCGGCCAATAGACGACGCCCATATCCCATCGTCAACAGTCGTGTATCGCAAATCATCAAGACGCCCTGATCGGTCTCACGCCGAATCAACCGCCCGG
>JANXSU010000065.1 GCA_025356545.1 Comamonadaceae bacterium | reverse complement strand
ATGATCTTGGGTGTCTTTGCACTAATGACGTATTTCGTGACTTGGCCTATGGTCCAACAATGGCTCAGCCGATAAGGAGAAGAACAAGATGGGTTTGTTGAGCCTGGCGATTTGGACACCGATAGTATTCGGTGTGGTGTTACTGGCCTTGGGCCGTGATGAACAAGCGAAGACGGTGCGCTGGGTCGCACTGATCGGCGCGGTACTCAGTTTTCTGGTCACTTTGCCCCTGTACAGCGGTTTCAAACTGGGTACCTCGGCCATGCAGTTTGTCGAGCAGCTGCCGTGGATTGATCGCCTCAATGTGGACTACCACCTTGGCGTGGACGGTATCTCTTTGTGGTTTGTACTGCTCACGGCTTTCATCAACGTGGTCGTGATCATTGCGAGTTGGGAATCGATCACGAACCGTGTCAACCAGTACATGGGTGCGTTCCTGATCCTCAGTGGGCTGATGATTGGTGTGTTTTGCGCTTTGGACGGTCTGCTGTTCTACGTATTTTTTGAAGCCACGCTGATCCCGATGTACCTGATCATCGGCATCTGGGGCGGCCCTAACAAAATTTACGCGGCCTTTAAGTTCTTTCTCTACACGCTGCTCGGCTCACTGCTCTTGTTGATCGCGCTGATTTATCTGTACACCCAATCCGGCGGCAGTTTCGACATTGCCACTTGGCACGCCATGCCTTTGACTGGCACCGAGCAAACCTTCATCTTCTTTGCCTTCTTCTCGGCCTTTGCCGTCAAGGTGCCGATGTGGCCGGTGCACACCTGGTTGCCCGATGTTCACGTCGAGGCCCCCACCGGCGGTTCGGCCGTGCTGGCCGCCATCATGCTCAAGCTCGGTGCTTACGGTTTTCTGCGTTTCTCCATGCCGATTGCGCCCGACGCAGCACGGGAGTGGGCTTGGCTCTTGATCGCTTTGTCCGTCGTCGCCGTGATCTATGTGGGTTTGGTGGCCATGGTGCAGCAGGACATGAAAAAATTGGTGGCCTACTCGTCTGTGGCTCACATGGGGTTTGTGACGCTGGGTTTTTTCATCTTCAATGACCTGGGCGTCTCGGGCGGCCTGGTGCAAATGATTGCGCACGGTTTTGTCTCGGGTGCGATGTTCCTGTGCATCGGTGTGTTGTATGACCGAGTGCATTCGCGTGAAATTGCCGACTACGGCGGTGTCGTCAACACCATGCCCAAGTTCACTGCCTTTGCGCTGCTATTTGCCATGGCCAATTGCGGCCTGCCGGGCACGGCGGGTTTCGTGGGCGAGTGGATGGTGATCTTGGGCGCGATCAAGGCCAACTTCTGGCTCGGTTTTGCCGCCTCCACGGCCTTGATCTTTGGTGCGGCCTACACGCTGTGGATGTTCAAGCGTGTTTACTTTGGCCCGGTGGGTAATGAGCACGTCAAAGAGCTCACTGACATCAACAGCCGCGAGTTCCTCATGCTGTCGCTGCTGGCCGTTGCTGTGATGGTCATGGGCCTTTACCCCAAACCCTTCACCGACGTCATGGACACGTCGGTGGCTGAGCTGCTCAAGCACGTGGCTCAAAGCAAGTTGAACTGATCCGGCCTGATTGAAAGACTGAACAAATGACTGAACTACTCAGCTGGATTGCGGTTTACCCCGAAATCATCCTGCTCGGCATGGCCTGCTGCATCACCTTGCTCGATCTAGGCGTCAAAAGCCGCCAGCGATCCTTGACCTATATTTTGACCCTGCTCACGCTGGCGGTTGTGGCCGCTTTACAGGCCATGTACGCCAGCTCTGGTGCTACGCTGTACAGCGTGTCTAACATGGTCATCAGTGACCCTATGGGCAACTGGCTCAAGTGCTTTGCCACCATCGCCGTCATGATCACGCTGGTCTATGGTCGGCCCTACGCGGCTGACCGCGACATGCTGCGCGGTGGCGAGATGTTCACGCTGAGTATGTTCGCCTTGCTGGGCATGTTTGTGATGATCTCGGGCAACAACTTCCTGATCATCTACATGGGCTTGGAGTTGCTTACGCTGTCCAGCTACGCGCTGGTGGCGCTGCGCCGCGACAACGGTACGGCTACCGAAGCCGCCATGAAGTATTTTGTGCTGGGCGCTATGGCCTCGGGTTTCTTGCTCTACGGTATGTCTATGATGTACGGCGCCACCGGGTCGCTGGACATTAACACCGTGTTGCAGTCCATCAACTCTGGCCGCGTTAACCATGACGTGCTGGTGTTTGGTCTGGTCTTCATCGTGGCCGGTCTGGCCTTCAAACTCGGTGTGGTGCCTTTCCACATGTGGATTCCCGATGTGTACCAAGGTGCCCCCACCGCGGTGACCTTGCTTATTGGCGGCGCGCCCAAGTTGGCGGCCTTCGCCATCGTGATCCGTCTTTTGGTGGAAGGCATGCTGCCTTTGGCCATCGACTGGCAACAAATGTTGATGCTGTTGGCCATCGGCTCCTTGCTGGTGGGCAATCTCGCAGCCCTCATGCAGACCAACCTCAAACGCATGCTGGCCTTCTCCACTATTTCACAAATGGGTTTTGTGCTCCTGGGTTTGATGTCTGGCGTGGTCAACGGCAATACCCTGTCGGCGGCCAATGCGTACAGCTCATCCATGTTCTACGTGGTGACCTATGTGCTGACCACACTGGCCAGTTTTGGCGTCATTCTCTTGATGGCCCGCGATGGATTCGAGAGCGAAGAGATCACTGACTTCGCTGGTTTGAACCAGCGCAGCCCGCTGTACGCCGCCATCATGGCCATCTGCATGTTCTCGCTGGCAGGCATTCCCCCCATGGTGGGTTTTTACGCCAAGCTCTCTGTGTTGCAAGCACTGGTTGCTTCCGGGCAAACGCTGCACATTGGCCTGGCCATTTTTGCAGTGATGATGTCCCTGATCGGCGCGTTCTACTATTTGCGACTGGTCAAGCTGATGTACTTTGATGAGCCAATCACCGTCAGCACGGTCTCTGCGCCCACTGATGTCCGTGTGGTGCTTACTATCAATGGCGCTTTGGTCATGATCTTGGGTCTTGTGCCAGGTGGGCTCATGTCGCTATGTGCCCAAGCCATCGTTCAGATGCTCGGATCCTGACGATCATGTCGCAGACTGGTGCCGTCTGGCTCGTGGTGTTGATCTCGGTGTTGGCCGCAAACCTGCCATTTTTTAACCAACGTTTGTTGGCCGTCATTCAACGGGGGCATCCCAAAAATCTGGGTGTCCGATTGTTGGAACTGGTTGTCATGTATTTTGTAGTTGGTGGTCTTGCTTTGTGGCTGGAGCAACGTGCCGGTCAGATTGCTCCTCAGAACTGGGAGTTTTACGCCATTACTGCCGTTCTTTTTGTCACCTTGGCCTTCCCCGGATTCGTCTACCGTTATCTGGTTAGACATAATCGGTGATGGTCACCGGACCTGAGTCGGATCAGAACCTGCTTGAGGTGCAACTCCGCAGCGAAGAAATTCTGAAAGGTCATTTTCTTCATGCGTTTCGAGACACTGTTCAATTGCCGGATGGTGCCAGCGCTGTGCGCGAATACATCATCCATCCCGGTGCAGTGATGATCATTCCTTTGCTGGACGATCCAATTGAGGGTTTAAAGGTCATATTGGAACGTCAGTTTCGCTACCCAGTAAAAAGGGTGATGATCGAATTCCCAGCAGGCAAACTCGACTCTGGCGAAGATTCGTTGACCTGTGCTCAACGCGAGTTGCGAGAAGAAACCGGCTACACCGCCACCGAGTGGGCCTACGCCGGTGTCCAGCACCCGGTCATTTCCTATTCCACTGAGTTCATTGACATCTGGTTTGCACGTGGTTTACGTCTGGGTCATCGTCAGCTCGACGACGGTGAGTTTCTTGATGTGTTCACCTCGACTCCGGAAGAACTTTTGAGGTCCTGCCTCGACGGGCATATCACCGATGCTAAAACCCTTGCGGGTGCGTTGTGGCTGCAAAATGTACTCGCAGGCACTTGGAATCTCACTTGGCAAACCCCACAGCCCGTCACGCCCAAGCTCGCTTGCTGATAAAGACACCATGAAAGTCCTCGATCTTCAGTGTGCTCGTCAACATGTATTTGAAGGCTGGTTTGCCTCAGAAGATGACTTCACAGATCAGCGATGCAGAGGCTTGTTGACCTGCCCACTGTGCAACGACAATTCGGTGATTAAGATGCTCAGCGCCCCGCGTCTTAACTTGGGTGCAGCCCGACCCGCACAGCCGATGGCAGCGGTTGAAGCAGTTGACACGTTCTCTAAAGAGGTCATCTCCCCATCAGAACTTCAAGCCACTTGGCTCAAAATGGCACGTCGCATCATGGCTGAGACGGACGACGTGGGGCCGAAGTTCGCTGAAGAAGCACGCAAAATTCATTATGGTGAAGTCCCAGAGCGCGGCATTCGCGGGCAGGCTTCGCCAGAGCAAACGCAGGCACTGATTGAAGAGGGTATTGCGGTATTGCCGCTGGCCCTGCCAGAAGCACTGAAAGAGCCGCTGCAATAAGTGAGGGCTTAAGGTTAGAGCTCAACCAAATCCCTTGCATGCAAGATGTGGATCAAGGCCATAAGAGAGCCCCCCCCTTTGAGTTCAGTGAAGTGATAGGACAGACCTTAAGGTCTGAGCCAACTCGTCTGCTTTGAATTTTGCGATGTAGGCATCTGCGCCCGCGCTGGTCACATGGTCTTCGTTGGCCGAGCCGGTGAGTGATGAGTGGATGACGACCGGAATGTTTCGAAAGCGAGCATCCCCCTTGACATGGCGCGTCAGGGTGAAACCGTCCATCTCTGGCATCTCTAGATCGGTGAGTACTAGGGCTATTTTGTCGTGCACGGACTTGCCTTCACTTACGGCTGCATCCGAGATGGATTGCAGCCGATCCCAGGCTTCTTTCCCTGTCTTGGTCATGATGAAGGGCAAGCCCATGGCTGTAAGCCCCCGTTCAATGAGTGAGCGGGCCGTTGCTGAGTCGTCTGCTGCCAAGATCACCGTGCCAGGCGGTAGTGTGATTTTGGGGCCGCTTGTTTTGAATTCATCAATAGTTTTATCCTGTGGCATCACTTCACGCAGGATTTGCTCAACGTCAAGTACCTGAGCCAAACGGGTATCAGCTTTGTCACCGTCCAGGCGCGCAATACTGGTGACCAGACCGCCACCCTGACCTTCGGCAGAAAGCACTTGTTTCCAGTCTAGTCGAACAATTTCGTTAACCTCTTCCACTGCAAAGGCCTGTGTGGTACGGGCAAATTCGGTGACCAGAAGAATCGACAATCCGTGGGTAGGTTTGCAACCGACCACGGCAGCTAGATCAATGACGGGAATGATTTGCCCTCGGATATTGGCCACTCCCAATACATTGACAGAAGCGTTGGCCATTTCGGTAATGGGTGGCATGACCAATATCTCTCGAACCTTAAACACATTGATTCCGAACAGCTCATGGCTTTTCCCGCTGGCTGATTCCCCTAGACGAAACAGCAGCAACTCAAACTTATTGCTGGCTGTTAAGTTGGTTCGCTCGTCAACTTCATGGAGTGCTGGTTTCATGGGTCATATCCTCATAGTTAAGCCATAGGGGTAACGAGAGGAAAGCTTAGCGCGTTGAAGAAAACGAATGAGTCAAAGAAGATGGGTTTTAACTGTTGTTTCCCGTGTTTAAATTCAGGTTGAGAATTGCAGCGTTGCCAGCCGAGCGTAAACACCGTTCGTTTTGAGCAGAGATTCATGGGTTCCCTGTTCCACAATGCGACCGTGGTCGATGACCACAATACGATCCGCCTTTTGTACCGTGGCCAATCGGTGCGCAATGACCAGTGTGGTTCTATCCCGCATGGCGGAGTCGAGAGCGGCCTGAACCATGTGCTCGCTTTCGGCGTCAAGTGCGCTGGTGGCTTCGTCCAACAAGAGCAGGGGCGGATTTTTCAAAATGGCACGCGCAATGGCAATGCGCTGGCGCTGGCCGCCGCTCAGCCGAACGCCACGTTCACCCAAAAACGTGTCATAGCCCTCAGGCAGGGCTGTGATGAACTCATGCGCAAATGCGGCCAGTGCCGCGGCATGAACCTCTTCATCGCTGGCCTGTGGGTTGCCGTAACGAATGTTTTCCAGCGCGCTGCTTGAAAAAATCACCGCGTCTTGCGGCACGATGCCGATGCGGGCGCGCAAGTCATGCAGCGCCAGTTCGCGTGTGGGCAAACCATCCAGCAAGATGCGGCCAGTCGTTGGGTCATAAAAACGCAGCAGCAAATGAAATACGGTGCTCTTTCCCGCGCCGCTGGGACCGACAAGTGCCACTGTCTCGCCTTTCCTGATCGTCAAGGTGAAATCAGTCAGTGCAGCCAGTAAAGGGCGTGACGGGTAGTGAAACGTGATGGCTTCAAAACGGATTGCGCTTCCTTCCTGCGAGATGGGCGCTGCCCGTGGACTCATAGGCGAGGCAACGGGCGAGCGGCTGGCCAGCAACTCCATCAGTCGCTCGGTCGCACCTGCTGCGCGCAGCAAGTCGCCATACACCTCGCCTAGAACCGCAAACGCACTGGCCAGGATGATGATGTAGAGCACGGTTTGCCCCAAATGCCCGGCCGTGATGTCGCCGCGCGCAACCGCTTGTGTGCCCTGATACAAGCCCCACAAGAGTGCGCCTGAGGTGGCGATGATGATGAAGGCGACCAGCACCGATCGCGCCCGTGCGCGCCGCACAGCGGTTTGGAAGGCGCGATCGGTTGAAGCATCAAAACGTGCGGCTTCGCGCGCTTCGGCGTTGTAGCTCTGTACTACAGGAATGGCGTTGAGCACCTCAGCTGCCATGGCACTGGAATCGGCTAGGCGGTCCTGGCTGGCGCGTGAGAGCTTGCGCACACGGCGTCCAAACCACACCGCAGGAATCACGATCAGAATCAGAACGCCCAGCACTTGCAACATCACCGTCGGGTTGTGCCACACCAGCATGCCCAGGGCCCCGATACCCATAACCGCATTGCGCAGTCCCATGGAGAGCGACGAACCCACCACCGTTTGCACCAGTGTGGTGTCGGCGCTCAGGCGCGAAAGAACTTCGCCGGTTTGTGTGGTTTCAAAAAATGCCGGGCTTTGTTGCAACACATGACGATAGACTGCGTTGCGCAGGTCAGCTGTCACCCGCTCACCCAACCAGCTCACCAGATAAAACCGTACTGCCGAAAACACACCCAAAGCCGCAGCCACCGCAAACAACCCTGCAAAGTGCTCGCGCAAGGCCATCACCTGTGACCCTTTGTCTCGTGGCATCAAGCCGCCATCAATCAGGCTGCCCAACGCCAGCGGAAACATCAAGGTGGCGGCAGCCGCTAATACCAAGAAGATCAAAGCCATCGCAATACGAGTCCGGTAGGGCCGTAAAAAAGGGCGCAGACCGCTCAGTGATTTGGGGCTGCTGGTTGCGACCACTCAAAGCCTCGCAGACTGAGTATTAGCAATTTCAAAAGGCGTATTGTTAACTTTGAAGACCAGCGGCAGCTTGAGTGAGAAATTTCCATGATTTAGAAATTGACGTTGCACGGCGTCCACCCGTGAAGTGTTCTGATGACCTAGCTCTCTTTGCATCGCGGCTATTCGTGCATTCAAAAAGGCGTGGAGGTAAGTGGCCTCGTCGCCACCTTGTGACGGTGGTTTGGCGTGCTTGAGGGCTACAGCACGGATATTGTCGTAACTGTTGGCATCATCACCAGGGCCATGCATGACGATGGCGTCGAAGTAGGCGAACTGCCCCAATTCTCGTAGTCCATCTTTCATGGCCTGACTGACTGCTGGATGGAAGTAAACGCGGTCGCATTCGTATTCCTGGGCTTCCTGAAATTTCGGATCTTGCGCGGCCTGCACCCATGCGGCCTCAAAGGAGGGGCCCAGCCCTTCGGTTGACGATGTGCCATCCACCTTTTTCAAAGCCGGAATGAAACGAGTCAAGACGTTACCAGGTGCAATTTGTTGATACTTCTCAACTAAAGCGAGCATGTCGTGTGTTCGCGAGGTAAAACCGATGATACCAGCGGTATAGCCCCGGTTTTCATGATCATTGCCTTCTACGTTGTATTTGATGAAAGCATACTGTTGCTGCCAGTCGAGTGATGAGTTTTCAGCCGCTGAGACGAGTTGTCTGGCAATGTTTTTTTTCTCAGGCGCATACAAACCGCCATGGCGCGTGTTGGCCCCGGTCTGTGCCATCTCTTTGGGTGAGCAGCCCGCCGTTAGGCCGGCGATCATGCCGAGGTATAAACAAACAAAGCAGTAATGCGAACAAACAAAGCAGTAATGCGCAAATGAGCGAAAATTTTGCATTGGACAGTGGGGGGGAGGGGTGCCTTGTGAACCAGAAGTATCATTCTAAGATGCTCTTGCGAAGCCCTACATTTTTACGACCAAAACCGCATTAATGCCATCTAAACCTCAAGCTATCCCGCAGCCTCTTGCCCACTCTCAATATGCGCCCGCATAGCAGCCTGCGCTGCGTCAGGATTGCGTTGCTTTAACGCCGCCATGATGGCGTTGTGCTCAGCCAATGACTCTTCAATCCGCCCCGCTTTGAGCAGCGACTGCGCGCGGTTGAGCTTCATTACTTTGCGCAAGTCGGCCACCATTTGGTCGCGCCAGCGGTTGTTGGCCACCTCCAGAAGTTTGTGGTGGAAGGCCTCGTTGAGGGCAAAAAATTTCACGCGATCTTTGGTGGCTTTCCCGAGTTGCTGGTGCAGGGCTTCGAGTTCTTGGAGTTGCGCATCAGTGGCCAAGGTGGCCGCAGCCGCAGCCGCATCGGCCTCCAGCACCGCCATCAGGTGGAACACGTCGCGCAGGTCTTTGTCGTTCACCTCGGTCACGTAGGCACCACGCCGCATTTTCATGGTGACCAGGCCCTCCGTGGCCAGCACTTTGATAGCCTCGCGCAGGGGGGTGCGGCTGATGCCGTATTCGGCGGCGAGCTTCAGCTCGTCAATCCAGGCGCCGGGCTCCATGTCGCCTTGGGCGGCTTTGAAAATGCGTTGGCGCAGCAACTCGGCCACCTCTTCGTAAAGGGCGCGGGGTTTGAGTCGGTCGTGGGGCACGGGGGCGTTCATGGGTAAATTTTACAATGAAATTGAATTTTGAATTTATAATTACAGAAGAACTTTTGAGTAAAATTCAAGCATGACTGAATCCTTCAAGCCCTCTACCCTCGACGCCTGGCAAAAAGCCGCCGCCAAATCTGCCCCTGGGGGTGATGTGGATGCGCTCAACTGGATCACGCCCGACGGCATCACCGTCAAGCCGCTGTACACGGCTAAGGACACCAAAGACTTGCCTTACGCCAACACGCTGCCGGGCTTCGAGCCCTATCTGCGCGGCCCGCAGGCCACCATGTACGCGGTGCGGCCCTGGACGATTCGTCAGTACGCCGGGTTCTCCACGGCTGAGGAATCGAATGCGTTTTATCGCAAGGCGCTGGCCGCAGGCGGGCAGGGCGTGTCGGTCGCGTTCGATCTGGCCACGCACCGGGGTTACGACTCGGATCACCCGCGCGTCACAGGCGACGTGGGCAAGGCGGGTGTGGCGATTGACAGCGTGGAGGACATGAAGATTTTGTTCGACCAGATTCCGCTGGACAAAGTCTCAGTCTCCATGACCATGAATGGCGCGGTGCTGCCGGTGTTGGCGGGCTACATCGTGGCGGCGGAAGAGCAGGGTGTCTCTCAGGCGCAGCTCAGCGGCACGATCCAGAACGACATCCTCAAAGAGTTCATGGTGCGCAACACCTACATCTACCCGCCCGAGCCGTCGATGCGCATCATCGGCGACATCATCGAGTACACGGCGCAGCACATGCCCAAGTTCAACTCGATCTCGATTTCGGGTTATCACATGCAGGAAGCCGGTGCCAACCAAGCGCTGGAGCTGGCCTTTACCCTGGCCGATGGCAAGGAGTACGTGAAGACCGCCATTGCCAAAGGCATGGATGTGGACGCCTTCGCCGGGCGCCTGTCCTTCTTCTGGGCTGTGGGCATGAACTTCTACCTGGAGATTGCCAAGATGCGCGCGGCGCGTCTGCTGTGGTGCCGCATCATGAAGGGCTTTGACGCCAAGAGCCCGAAGAGCCTGATGCTGCGCACGCACTCGCAGACCAGCGGCTGGTCACTCACCGAGCAAGATCCGTACAACAACGTTGTTCGTACCACCATCGAGGCCATGGCGGCGGTGTTTGGCGGCACGCAATCGCTGCACACCAATAGCTTTGACGAAGCCATAGCACTGCCGACGGAGTTCTCCTCACGCATCGCCCGCAACACCCAACTCATCATCCAGGAAGAGACCCACATCACCAGCGTGGTGGACCCTTGGGCGGGCAGCTACATGATGGAAAAACTCACCCAAGACATGGCGGACGCCGCGTGGGCCATCATCGAAGAAGTCGAAGCCATGGGCGGCATGACCAAGGCCGTGGACAGCGGCTGGGCCAAGCTGAAGATCGAAGCCGCTGCTGCTGAAAAGCAGGCGCGCATCGACAGCGGCCAAGATGTGATTGTTGGCGTTAACAAGTACAAACTCAAGACTGAAGACGCGCTGGAAACCCGCGACATTGACAACGTGGCGGTGCGCGAAGGGCAGATTGCGCGACTCAATACCATTAAGGCCAATCGTGATGCAGCGCTCGTAGAACGTGCACTGGCAGCTATCACTTTTGCAGCAGGCCATCCGGGCACAAAAAACGCAGGCAACTTGTTGGGCCTGAGCATCGACGCCATCCGCGCCCGTGCCACGGTGGGCGAGGTGAGCGACGCGCTGGAGAAAGCCTTTGGCCGCCACCGCGCCGACATCCACAAAGTCAGCGGTGTCTATGCCGCTGCGTATGACACCGATGCCAGCGCAGGAGACACCATGGACTACTGGAACACGCTCAAGAAGGACATCGCTGATTTCGCCGAAGAGCAGGGTCGTCGTCCGCGCGTGATGGTCTCCAAACTAGGCCAAGACGGCCACGACCGGGGTGCCAAAGTGGTGGCCACCGCCTTTGCCGATTTAGGCTACGACGTGGACATGGGCCCGCTGTTTCAAACCCCCGAAGAATGCGCTCGCCAGGCCATCGAGAATGATGTGCACGCCGTGGGTGTCTCTACCTTGGCGGCCGGACACAAAACCCTGGTGCCCGCCATCATTGCTGAGCTTAAAAAACAGGGTGCGGACGACATTATTGTCTTCGTCGGTGGCGTCATTCCACGTCAGGACTATGACTTTTTGTACGCCGCAGGGGTGAAGGGTATCTACGGCCCCGGCACACCGATCCCGGTGAGTGCTAGGGATGTGTTGGTGCAGATCCAGAAGGCACAGAAGTGAGTACACCTCCTTTTCGTGTTGTTTTCCCCGTTCGGGCTGAGCTTGTCGAAGCCCCCTCAAGAGCAAGAGGCCATCAATGGACGGTGTGAAATGGACAGATTTTGTCTCTGCGGTTGCAGCGTCTGTTTCTGCCTTAGCGGTCATTCTTGCGATGCTGCAGCTCAGGACTACAAAAGCGATCAACCAGCTTGAGTTTGAAGATGGATTAAACAAAGAGTACCGTGACTTAGTGGCGCGTATTCCGACGAAAGCATTACTCGGTTCTGGGCTCTCGCCACAAGAATACCAAGATGCATTCGATGAGTTGTATCGCTATGTCGATCTGTGCAATCAGCAAGTATTCCTCAGAAGACAAAAACGTATCAGTTCGGATGTTTGGGCCCAATGGTGCGCAGGAATTCAGTACAACTTGGAGTCCTTGCAAACTTTCAAGCGTGCATGGAGCGACATCAAGAGTCAATGTGACAGCTTCAAAGAGCTGCGCAAGTTAGAGGAAAATAAATTCAAGGACGACCCAGCCCAGTGGGAAGTTGACTGAAGACTGATATGCGCTCGTTTTTCGTCTACCTCCTTCGCTGTTCTGATGGGTCCTTTTATTGCGGCCAAACAGACAACATTGACTCTCGCATGCAGCAGCACTACGCGGGTGAAATTGGCTACACCTCAACTCGAAAACCAGTGAAACTGGTCTGGCAAGGTGAGTTCGAGACGCGGGAAGGTGCCATAGCATTTGAGCAGCAGGTCAAAGGGTTGTCACGAGCGAAAAAAGAGGCGTTGATCGCTGGGGACTGGGACCGAATCCAGAAGCTAGCCCAGTCAAAAACATCTGCTCACCCAATATCCACTTTCCCGGATCTGGCTGAGCCTGTCGAAGCGCTTGTGAGGCTTCGACAAGCTCAGCCCGAACGGGTAGAAGCTCAGGGTGAACGGAAGTTGCTGGATGGGATTTTGAACGACGGCGGCACGGTTCAACGCCGTGCCATCGCCAAAGCCATCACTTTGCTCGAATCCACAAGAGCCGACCACCGCGCGCAGGCCGATGAGTTGCTGACGGCGTTGTTGCCGCACACTGGCAAGTCTTTTCGCCTCGGTATCAGTGGCGTACCTGGCGTGGGCAAGTCCACCTTCATTGAAGTGCTGGGGCTGTACCTGATTGAGCAAGGCCACCGCGTGGCGGTGTTGACCATTGACCCGTCCAGCAGCGTTTCCGGTGGCTCCATCTTGGGCGACAAGACGCGCATGGAGTTCCTGTCAGTGCATGACCAAGCCTACATCCGCCCCAGCCCCTCCAGCGGCACGTTGGGTGGCGTGGCTGAGAAAACGCGTGAGGCCATGTTGGTGTGCGAGGCGGCGGGTTACGACGTGGTGCTCGTCGAAACCGTGGGCGTGGGCCAGAGCGAGACGGCAGTTGCCGGCATGACCGACATGTTTGTATTGATGCAATTGCCCAACGCAGGCGATGATTTGCAGGCCATCAAGAAGGGCGTGATGGAGCTGGCCGATCTGGTGCTTATCAACAAAGCCGACATTGACCCCGACGCGGCCATGCGCGCGCAGGCACAAATCATGTCGTCGCTGCGCCTGTTGGGCTTGCATGGACACGGGCCGCACCTGGAGAGCGCGGATGCGGGTGTGTGGCAGCGCCGAGTGATTCAGATCAGCGCGCTCAAGGGCAGCGGTGTGGCAGATTTTTGGGCTGCGGTGTCGCAGTTTCGTACGGGTCAGACGGCCAATGGGCAACTGGCGTTGAGGCGTCAGCAGCAATCGTTGGCGTGGATGTGGGAGCGCATTGAGGCCGGTTTGAAGCACGCGTTCAAGCACAACCCGCAAGTGCAGGCGCTGTTGCCGCAGATGATGCAGCAGGTGCTTGGCGGGCAGTTAGCGGCCTCAACTGCAGCAAGAAATCTGCTTGCAGCCCAATAAAAATATGCGTGAGCAGCTATTAAATTCATAGTAAATCAATCGTCAAATAACGCGAGATAAAGAGAAAACCATGAACGATATCCTCGAACAACTCGAAGCCAAACGCGAACTAGCACGCCAGGGTGGTGGCCTAAAGCGCATTGCCGCCCAACATAAAAAAGGCAAACTCACCGCACGTGAGCGGCTGGAGGTGCTGCTGGACGAGGGCACGTTTGAAGAATGGGACATGTTCGTCGAGCACCGCTGCGTTGACTTTGGTATGCAAGACCAAAAGATTCCGGGTGACGGCGTGGTCACCGGCTACGGCATGATCAATGGCCGCTTGGTGTTTGTGTATAGCCAGGACTTCACGGTATTTGGCGGTGCTTTGAGTGAGGCGCACGCCGAGAAGATTTGCAAGGTGATGGACCAAGCCATGAAGGTTGGCGCGCCGGTGATTGGTCTGAACGACTCGGGCGGCGCGCGCATCCAAGAGGGCGTGGCGTCCTTGGGCGGCTATGCCGATGTGTTCCAGCGCAACGTCATGGCCAGCGGTGTCGTGCCGCAGATCAGCATGATCATGGGCCCTTGCGCAGGCGGTGCGGTGTACTCGCCCGCCATGACCGACTTCATCTTCATGGTCAAGGACAGCTCCTACATGTTCGTCACCGGCCCCGAAGTGGTCAAGACCGTGACGCACGAAGAAGTCACCGCCGAAGAACTGGGCGGTGCCATCACCCACACCACCAAGAGCGGTGTGGCCGACTTGGCGTTTGAGAACGATGTCGAGGCGCTCTTGATGCTGCGCCGCCTGTACAACTACCTGCCCCTGAGTAACCGCGAGAAAGCGCCGGTGCGCCAAAGCGGTGACCCGATGGACCGCATGGAGTTGAGCCTGGACACGCTCGTGCCCGACAACCCCAACAAGGCCTACGACATGAAGGAGCTGATCGTCAAAACCGTGGACGACGGCGACTTCTTCGAGCTGCAACCTGAGTACGCCAAAAACATTCTGATCGGCTTTGCCCGCATGGACGGCCAGACCGTGGGCATCGTCGCCAACCAGCCGCTGGTGCTGGCGGGTTGCCTGGACATCAAGTCATCCATCAAGGCTGCACGCTTCGTGCGCTTTTGCGATGCCTTCAACATCCCGGTCATCACCTTTGTCGATGTGCCAGGCTTCATGCCCGGCACCAGCCAAGAGTACGGCGGCATCATCAAACACGGGGCCAAATTGCTCTATGCCTACGCCGAATGCACCGTGCCCAAGATCACCGTCATCACACGCAAAGCCTACGGCGGTGCGTATGACGTGATGAGCTCCAAACACCTGCGCGGCGACGTCAACTTTGCCTGGCCTAACGCCGAGATCGCCGTGATGGGGGCCAAGGGCGCGGTGGAGATCATCTTCCGTGAAGACAAAGGCGATCCCGCCAAACTGGCCGCCAAAGAAGCCGAATACAAAGCCAGATTCGCCAACCCGTTTGTGGCCGGTGCGCGGGGCTTTATTGACGACGTGATCCTGCCCCACGAGACGCGCAAACGTATCTGCCGATCACTGGTCATGCTCAAAGACAAGAAGCTGGAAAACCCGTGGCGAAAGCACGGGAACATTCCACTTTGAAAACGAAGGAAAACAAGAACATGTTTACCAAAATACTGATCGCCAACCGTGGCGAAATCGCTTGCCGCGTCATCGTCACCGCCCGCAAGATGGGCATCAAAACGGTCGCCGTTTATTCAGATGCTGACAAGGACGCGCGCCATGTGGCGCTGGCCGATGAAGCCGTCAACATCGGCCCCGCACCCAGTCGTGAGAGCTATTTGCTCGCCGACAAGATCATTGCCGCGTGCAAGCAGACCGGTGCTCAAGCGGTGCACCCCGGCTACGGTTTTCTGAGTGAAAACGCGGGCTTTGCCAAACGTGTGGAGGAAGAGGGCATCGTCTTCATCGGCCCCAAGCACTATTCCATAGCCGCCATGGGTGACAAGATCGAATCCAAGAAGTTGGCCGGTGCGGCGGGGGTCAATTGCATCCCCGGCGTGAACGACGCGATTGAGACGGCGGAGCGCGCCGTGGAGATTGCCCAGGGCATTGGCTACCCGGTGATGATCAAGGCCAGCGCGGGCGGTGGTGGCAAGGGCTTGCGCGTGGCGCATGACGACAAGGAGGCGTTTGAAGGTTTTACCTCATGCCGCAACGAGGCGCGCAACAGCTTTGGTGATGACCGCGTGTTCATTGAGAAGTTTGTCGAAGAACCGCGCCACATTGAGATTCAGCTCATCGGTGATAGCCAGGGCAACGTGCTTTATCTGAACGAGCGCGAGTGCTCCATTCAGCGCCGCCACCAAAAGGTGATCGAAGAAGCGCCGTCCCCTTTCATCTCTGAGGCTACGCGCAAGGCCATGGGCGAGCAGGCCGTGGCGCTGGCCAAGGCTGTGAAGTACCAAAGCGCGGGCACGGTGGAGTTTGTGGTGGGCAAAGACCAGAGCTTTTACTTTCTGGAGATGAACACGCGCCTACAGGTGGAGCATCCGGTGACCGAGTGCATCACCGGGCTGGACTTGGTGGAGTTGATGATTCGCGTGGCGGCGGGTGAGCCATTGCCGTTGGCGCAAAAAGATGTGCAGCGCAATGGTTGGGCGATGGAGTGCCGCATCAACGCCGAAGACCCGTTTCGCAATTTCCTGCCCAGTACCGGGCGTTTGGTGCGCTTTGCACCGCCGCAGCAGACGATGTTCCAGGCGGGTCATACAACCGTTCACCCTGAGCTTGTCGAGGGGGGGCTTCGACAAGCTCAGCCCGAACGGCAAGGGGGTTATTTTGGTGTGCGCGTGGACACCGGCGTACAAGACGGTGGCGAGATCCCGATGTTTTATGACTCGATGATCGCCAAGCTCATCGTGCACGGCACAGACCGGCTCGACGCGATTGCCAAAATGCGCGAGGCGCTCAATGGCTTTGTGATTCGCGGCATCAGCAGCAACATCCCGTTCCAAGCGGCGTTGCTGGC
>JANXSU010000056.1 GCA_025356545.1 Comamonadaceae bacterium | reverse complement strand
AAGCGCGAGGGTATTGATGCGCTGGTCTGCGTCGGCGGCGACGGCTCGCTCACCATTGCCAACGCACTGCACCACAAAGGCCTGCGCGTGGTGGGCGTGCCCAAGACGATTGACAACGACCTGGACAAAACCTTCACCACCTTTGGGTTTGACACCGCCGTGTCTTTTGCCACCGAATGCCTGGACCGCCTGCACAGCACCGCCGAAAGCCACCAGCGCGTGATGGTCGTGGAGGTGATGGGCCGCTACGCGGGCTGGATCGCGCTGCACGCAGGCATCGCGGGCGGAGCACACGCCATTTTGCTGCCCGAGATCCCTTTTGATCTGGACAAGGTCGTCACCAAAATCCGCCAGCGTGAAGCCAAAGAGCGCATGTACTCCCTGGTGGTCGTGGCCGAAGGCGCACTTCCCAAAGGGGGCGCGCACGCGCTGCTGGCAGGCGCAGAGGCTGGCCATGTCGAACGCTTGGGCGGCATTGGTGAACACGTTGCCAGCGAACTCGCTCGCCTCACCGGCAAAGATGCCCGCACTGTGGTGCTGGGCCACTTGTTGCGCGGTGGCAGCCCGACCGCGTTTGACCGGCTCGCCGCCCTGCGCTTTGGCACGGCGGCGGTGCGCGCGCTCGACGAGGGCCTGTCGGGTGTGATGGTAGCGCTGGCCTTTCCCAACGTGAATTACGTCAAGCTGGAAGAGGTCGCCGGGCGCATGAAGGCCGTGCCCCCCGACAGCGACACCCTGCAAACCGGGCGAGATATTGGCGTGTGCTTCGGCGATTGAAGGTAGGTCAAACTATTTTCAAAAAAATTCCCGGAATTTGAATCCGGTGGCCATGTGGGTGCGTACTAAGGTACAGGAATACATGTTGTAAACCTATCCAAGGAAAACCCCATGATGCAAAAACTCTCAAAAGTCACCGCGCTGATCGGCCTCGCTTTGGGTGCCAGCCTGGTACAGGCGGATACCGGCAAACTGCTCCTCACCGGCGGGGTGAGCACCATCGCTGGATCAGCCGGAGGGGGCCTATCCCCTTGGGCTGTGATTGGCAGCAATGCCACGGAGGGGGAGGTGGGCCTCAGCGCCTACGCCTCACGCGCCACCACCCAAGACTACAGCTTGAACAGCTACGGCTTGGCCGTGGGTATCCATGACCGGGTAGAGCTGTCTGTGGCCCAACAGGACTTTGACGCCTCACCTGCCGTGGCCCTCAACGGCATTGCCCCTTTTGGCATCGCAGCGGGGCAACACATCCAGATGGACGTGCTGGGGGTCAAGGTCAAGGTCGCGGGTGACGCGGTGCTGGACAGCGACAGCTGGATGCCTCAGATCTCCGTCGGACTGGAATACAAAGCTGTGCGGCCCGGGTCTCTGCAGTCCGTGTTTGATTTCATGGGCGTCAAAAACAATGGCACTGATTTTTATGTGAGCGCCACCAAGCTCTTGCTGGACAAGAGCCTGCTGCTCAATGGCACCCTGCGTTCCACCAACGCCAACCAGGGCGGTCTGCTGGGTTTTGGCGCGGGCAGTACGGGCACCAGCAGCCGTAGCACGGTGCCTGAGTTTGCAGTGGCTTATTTGCTCAACAAGAAACTGGCCATTGGTGCCGAATACCGCGTGATGACCAACAACCTGGAGTCCGTTGGCTCAGCCGCCGGTTTGGGCAATGCCCTGCATGCGGATGACTGGAAAGACATTTTCGTGGCTTGGGCGCCCAGCAAAAACGTCTCGCTGACCCTGGCCTATGTGGATTTGGGCCAAGTGGTGCCCGGCGTCACAGCGGGCCGCCGACAAACCGGCACCTACCTGTCTGCCCAGTTTGCGTTCTAAACCCCTTACTTTTTACCCCCTTTCTGGAGAATCGATCATGAGAAAATTACTAATGTCCCTGCTGCTGGCCTGTACCAGCCTGCTTTGCACCTCTGGCATGGCCCAAAACATGGCCCCTGCCAATGACGAGTTGTACAAAGTCTTCGGTGAAAAAAATGGTATTACCCAGCTGATGGATGATTTCGTTAACCGCCTGCTCAAAGATGCGCGCATTGGCACTCACTTCAAAGACGCCAAACCGGCGGGACTCAAAGCCCAACTGACCGAACAGATATGTCAACTCACCGGAGGCCCCTGCACCTACAAGGGTGCGGACATGAAGTCAGCCCACGCGGCCATGGACATCAATAAAGGGGACTTCAATGCACTAGTGGAAAACCTGCAATCCTCCATGGAGGCACGGGGCATTCCATTCACCCAGCAAAATCGACTGTTGGCGCTTCTGGCCCCCATGCACCGCGACGTCATCACACTTCATTAACATCATGAAAAATGCTACAACTTTAATAGCTGCTTATGCCCTGTGTGCAAGCGCTATCGGAGGAAATGTTCAAATCCTGGTCTTGGACAAAGAAGGCAAGCCGGTGACGGATGCTGTCGTGGTGATGTATCCAAGCACCCCAAATGCCAGCCCTGCTCCAGCGCTGCTGCCCCGTAGCGCCACCGTTTTGCAAGAGAAGATGCGCTTCATCCCTGAGGTAACTGTGGTGGCTACAGGAACCACGGTTCGATTTACCAACCTGGACCGCTGGGATCACCATGTGCGTGGCACAGCGACCGGGTTGGCAACGCCTCAGTCCGATGCCGGTTTTGAAGCACGACTGGCCGGCAAAGAAGAAGGCAAGCCAGCCAGCTCCGCCGACATCACACTGGACAAACCGGGGGCTGTGCTGCTGGGCTGCCACTTGCATGGGTCAATGCGGGGCAGTATCTTTGTCACCGACTCTGCCTGGACCCTCAAAACCAATGCAGAAGGTACAGCGCAGTTTGCCAACGTACCCAACGGAGCGGTCAAGCTGCGGGTGTGGCATGCCGACCAGTTGCTTGACTTGCCCCCACAAGCCTTGCAGGTGAGTGCCAGCCCCCTGAACCAGACAGTGCAACTGAGCGTGGTGCCCCGGCGTCGGCGTATTTAAGTCCGATATCATCCAGTCCCACTGACTGGAGGTATCCCTGTGACCATCATTACCAACATTGAAGACCTGCGCGTGCTGGCCGAAAAGCGCGTGCCACGCATGTTCTACGACTACGCCGACAGCGGCTCCTGGACCGAGAGCACCTACCGCGCCAACGAGTCCGACTTCCAAAAGATCAAGCTGCGCCAGCGCGTGGCGGTCAACATGGAAAATCGCAGCACCGCGACGAAGATGGTGGGCATTGACGTCAAAATGCCGGTGGCCATCGCGCCCGTAGGCTTGACCGGTATGCAGCACGCCGACGGTGAAATCCTGGCCGCCAAGGCCGCCGAGAAATTTGGCATCCCGTTCACGCTGTCCACCATGAGCATCTGCTCGATTGAAGACATCGCCGCCCACACCACCGCGCCCTTCTGGTTCCAGCTCTACATGATGCGAGACCGCGAGGCCATGGCCGCCATGATCGAGCGGGCGCGCGCCGCCAAGTGCAGTGCGCTCGTCCTCACGCTGGACTTGCAGGTGATCGGCCAACGCCACAAAGACCTGAAGAACGGCCTGACCGCACCGCCCAGCCCCACCCTCGCCAACATCATCAACCTGATGACCAAACCCCGCTGGTGCTTAGGCATGCTGGGCACGCGCCGCCATACCTTTGGCAACCTGGTCGGCCACGTCAAGGAAGTGACCGACATGAAGTCGCTCTCCTCCTGGACCAACGAGCAGTTTGACCCGCGCCTGTCCTGGGCCGATGTAGCCTGGGTCAAAGCGCGCTGGGGCGGCAAGCTCATCCTCAAAGGCATTCAAGACGTGGAAGACGCCCAACTGGCCGTGGCCAGCGGGGCCGACGCGTTAGTGGTGAGCAACCACGGCGGACGACAGCTCGACGGCGCGCAGAGCAGCATCGAAGCCCTGCCCCCCATCGTGGCGGCGGTGGGTGACCAGATCGAAGTCTGGATGGACGGCGGCATTCGCAGCGGGCAAGACGTGCTCAAGGCCTGGGCACTCGGGGCCAAAGGCACGATGATTGGCCGCGCCATGGCCTACGGCCTGGGTGCCATGGGCGAAGCCGGTGTCACCAAAGCGCTAGAAATTCTTCACAAAGAACTCGACATCACCATGGCCTTTTGCGGGCACACCAATATCCAAAATGTGGACAAGGGGATTTTGTTGCCGGGGACGTTCGTCACCGGCGCTTGATCTAGCTCAGGCGGAGACTCAATCAATTTGCATCTTTGCGTCTTTAACAATTTTCCCAATCTTCTGGAGATCATCCTTGATGAGGGTTTTAAATTGATCAGGGCTTGACTGATTGGGAATAAATGACAGGTGTTGTCGATGGATCCCCCTGGCGTATAGGGGACGATCATCTTGATGGGTTTGGCTGGGTAATCCTGTGCGTTGGACGCAGAATTGAGGCATACCGTGAGAGTCAGGGCCAGGAGCTTGATGCTCAAAAATAATTTCGATTCGTTCATGAAAATATTCACTACTGTCCGGTCAAAACCCCAACAAAATCAACTGGTTAGCGTCAGGTGGTAGTTGAGTTTTGTAGTCATCGGTCTGTAAGGCGCATGAAATCAGGGTTTTCTCAAAAACCGAGACCGACAAAATCTGTAGACAAGT
>JANXSU010000054.1 GCA_025356545.1 Comamonadaceae bacterium | reverse complement strand
CGGCATGTTCGGCTTTTTCCTGATGCCCGAGCTACCGCAAAACTATGCCACCGTCATGAAGACAGACAACGCCCAATTCAACACCCTGTTCCACGGCCTGCTGGACCGCGGCGTGTACATCGCCCCGGCGCTGTATGAGGCGGGGTTTGTGAGTGCGGCGCATAGCGAGGCGGACATTGCCGAGACGCTCTCGGTCGCCCGCGACGCCCTCAATTTGCTCACAAAATAATAGCGGCTTACGCTCTATTTATAGGGAATTCAGGCCTATTTAATGCCTGAAGTGCCTCACCCCCGTCAACACCATCACCACGCCGCGCTCATCCGCCGCAGCGATCACTTCGGGGTCGCGCATGGAGCCACCGGGTTGAATGACGCAGGTGGCGCCTGCGTCCACCACCACGTCCAGTCCATCACGGAAAGGGAAAAAGGCGTCGCTGGCCACGGCGGTGCCGGCCAGGCTCAGACCTGCGTGCTGGGCCTTGATGCTGGCGATGCGGGCAGAGTCGAGACGGCTCATTTGGCCCGCACCCACGCCCATGGTCATGCCGTCTTTGCAGAACACGATGGCGTTGCTCTTGACGTACTTGGCCACTTTCCAGGCAAACAGCAGATCTTGCAGTTGCTGCGGTGTGGGCTGGACTTTGCTGACCACTTTCAGGTCGGCCAGGGTGATTTCGTGGTTGTCGGCGGTCTGCATGAGCAGGCCCGAGCCGATGCGCTTGATGTCCACCGCGTTGCGGCCCTGGTCCCAGGCTGTTGTGCCGCCCTTGGGTAGGTCGATCTGGAGCAGGCGCACATTGGCCTTGGCCTTGAAGACGGCCAGCGCCTCGGGCGTGAAGGCGGGGGCCATCAGCACTTCGACAAACTGCTTCGAAATTTGTAGCGCCCCACGCTCATCCAGCGGGACGTTCAGGGCAATGATGCCGCCGAAAGCCGATGTGGGGTCAGTCTGAAAGGCTTTGCTGTAGGCCGACAGGGCGTCGGTGCCCACGGCCACGCCGCAGGGGTTAGCGTGCTTGACGATGACGCAGGCAGGCACGTCAAAACTCTTAACGCATTCCCACGCCGCATCGGCGTCGGCGATGTTGTTGTAGCTGAGTTCTTTGCCTTGAAGCTGGGTGGCGGTGACCAGTGAGCCGGGGGCGGGATACAAATCACGGTAGAAGGCCGCCTGTTGGTGCGGGTTTTCGCCGTAGCGCAGGTCTTGCAGCTTGATGAAGCGGCCATTGGCCTGACCCGCAAAGAGCTGCGCTGGCGGCACGTAGCCCGGACCATCTTGGGTTTCGTCAAAGTCCAGACGCGACAGGTAGTCGCTGATGGCACCGTCGTACTGGCTGATGCGGTTGAACGCCGCCACGCTTAAGCCAAAGCGCGTCTTGTCGGTGAGCTTGCCTGCGGCCTTGAGCTCGGCCAGCACGCCCGCGTACTGCGAAGCGTCAGTCAGCACGCCCACGTCTTTCCAATTCTTGGCGGCGCTGCGCACCATGGCCGGGCCGCCGATGTCGATGTTCTCGATAGCGTCTTCCAGCGTGCAACCGGGCTTGGCCACCGTGGCCTCAAAGGGATAGAGGTTGACCACCAGCAGGTCAATGGTGTCGATGCCGTGAACTTTAAGCGCAGCCATGTGCTCGGGCACATCACGGCGGGCCAGCAGGCCACCGTGCACTTTGGGGTGCAGGGTTTTGACCCGGCCATCCAGCATCTCGGGAAAGGCTGTGACTTCGGCCACCTCAGTCACGGGCAAACCTTGGTCGGCCAGCAGCTTGGCGGTGCCGCCGGTGGAGATGAGTTTGATGCCCAAGGCGTGCAGGGCGCGGGCGAGGTCGACGATGCCGGTTTTGTCAGAGACGGAGAGGAGTGCGTTCATAGTAATTTGTGTTCAAGGAGTTTTTTGCGCAGCGTGTTCCGGTTCAAACCCAGCCATTGCGCGGCGCGCGACTGGTTGTGATCGGCTTCGTGCATGACGACTTCGAGCAGCGGCTTTTCCACCACGCGCACCAGCATGTCGTACAGGCCATCGGGCTCACTGCCCCGCAGGTCGGTGAAGTAGCCCTGCAAGCTGGTTTTCACGCACTCTTCAATGTGTTTTTTGCTCATTCAGATAACTCCATGCATTCATTTTCTAAGTCTTGTTTCGTATCGGGTGTTGCGCTGGGCATGCGGTCCATCGTGCGGCCCATGTTCTCAAAAAAATCAGTCACGGCGCCCAGTTGTGCTTGGCTGTCTTGCAGCGCGTTCATGCGTGCGCGGAAAAGCTCGCCGCCGGGCAGCGTCTTCACATACCAGCCGATGTGCTTGCGCGCCGTGCGCACGCCGCTGTACTCGCCATACAGGGTGTAGTGGTCCACCAGGTGATCCAGCAACAGGCGCTTCACTTCGCCCACCAGCGGCGGGGCTAGGTGCGTACCCGTGGCCAGAAAATGCGCGATCTCACGAAAGATCCAGGGTCGCCCCTGCGCAGCACGGCCTACCATGATGGCATCGGCTTGTGTATAGACCAACACGTCGCGCGCCTTCTCGGGGCTGGTGATGTCACCATTGGCGACCACAGGGATATGAAGTGCGGCTTTGACGGCGGCGATAGTGTCGTACTCAGCGTGACCACCATAACCCTGCTCACGCGTGCGGCCATGCACGGTGACCATCTGCACACCCGCGCTTTCTGCGGCGCGGGCCAGCACCACGGCATTCTTCTCAGACTGGCACCAGCCGGTGCGCATCTTTAGCGTGACGGGCACCTTGTGTGGCTCGCAAGCGGCCACCACAGCCTCCACAATCTGCAAGGCCAGCACCTCGTCTTGCATCAGGGCCGAGCCCGCCCACTTGTTGCAGACCTTCTTGGCCGGGCAGCCCATGTTGATGTCAATGATCTGCGCGCCCCGGTCGATGTTGTAAGCAGCCGCCTCGGCCATCATGGTCGCATCAGTACCCGCAATTTGCACGGCGATGGGCCCCTGTTCACCCTCGTGATTGGCGCGGCGCGAGGTCTTCAGGGTGTGCCACAAATCGCGGCGCGAAGTGACCATCTCACTCACCGCATAGCCCGCGCCCAAGGTCTTGCACAGTTGCCGGAAAGGCCGATCCGTGACGCCCGCCATGGGGGCCACGAAGAGGGAATTGGGCAGGGTGAAAGGG
>JANXSU010000039.1 GCA_025356545.1 Comamonadaceae bacterium | reverse complement strand
GTTTTGACGACGGTGAACGGGTCGAACCCCAGTTCCGCTGCACTGTGCTGCGCACCACCATGCTCAAGATAATCGTAGGGATGCTCGGTGAAAGGCACCTTGTGCGCCTTGAGGAACTGGGTGGCGGGCGTTTCGGAGATGTGCAACTTGCTCACAACGCCGGATCCCGCATCTCCCACCGTACCTTGTCCACCGCCGCCAACAACTCCGGCGACAGCACCGTACCCCAGGCGTCCAGACACTCATCGAGCTGTGCCACGGAAGTCACGCCGATGATGGTGCTGGCCACGCGCCAGTTGGTGTAACAAAACGCCAGTGCCAGCTGGGTGGGCGTCAGGCCATGTTCATGGGCCAGGGCGTTGTAGCGGCGGGCGGCTGTCAGGGCTTCGGGGCGGCCCCAGCGCTGTTTGCGTACGCTTTCAAACTTGCCGATACGGGCATCGCGGGGGGTTCCAGGGCCGTCAATACCGGATTCGTCGTACTTGCCAGTCAAAAGACCAAAGCCCAGCGGGGAATAGGCCAGCAGGCCGACATTCAGGCGGTGCAGGCTTTCGTCCAGACCGTTGTCTACCGTGCGGTTCACCAGGCAGTAAGGGTTTTGCACGCTGGCCACGCGGGGCAGACCGTGCTGCTCGGCCAGGCGCGTGAACTCATGCACGCCATACGGGGTTTCGTTCGAGAGGCCAATATGGCGAATTTTCCCGGCTTTGACGAGTTGGCCCAAGGCTTCGAGTTGTTCGTGGATGGAAGTCACGCTGTTGTCTTTGGTGGGGTCAAAGTACACCATGCCAAAGGCGGGCACATGGCGCTCGGGCCAGTGGATTTGGTAGAGGTCGATCACCTCGGTTTGCAGGCGCTTGAGGCTGGCGTGGCACGACGCCGTGATGTCTGCCGCCGTCATGCCCCCACCCGCACGCACCCAGGGCATGCCACGTGAAGGGCCAGCGACTTTGGTGGCCAGCACCAATTTGTCACGCGCACCAGGGTTACGCGCGAACCAGTTGCCAATGATGGTCTCCGTCGCGCCAAAGGTTTCGGCACGGGCGGGCACGGAATACATCTCTGCCGTGTCGATAAAGGTCACGCCGCGCTCCAGGCTGCGGCTGAGAACAGTGTGGGCATCAGTCTCGTTGACCTGTTCGCCAAATGTCATGGTGCCCAGGCAAATGGGGGTAACGTGAAGGTCGCTTTGGCCAAGGGTGGCGCGGGGAAAAGAGTTCATTGAAGTCCTGAATTAAGAGCTGCCTACGCTGATACCGCGCTGATACCGTAAGCGTAAGCAAAAGTGGCATTTTTACCACCATAAGCAACAGCTACCACGGGATCCATTCTAGGAACCCGGCTTCTCCCGTGCCCGCGCCTCCTCTTGCAAGCGCAACACCCGCCGCTGCACCTTGCCGGTGGTCGTCATTGGCAAAGCCTCTGTAAATTCGATCTCCTTGGGGTACTCGTAAGGTGCAAGCTGGCCCTTGACGTGGGCTTGCAACTGGGCAATCACATCAGCATCAAATTGGGCTGTTGCACCCTTCAAATGGGTACGGGTAGCTACAAAATCAGGAGCAAGCACCACATAAGCTTTGACCACCGCACCGCGCTCGGGGTGGGGCTTGGGGACGACAGCGGCGTTGGCGACGGCGGGGTGCTTGACCAGGCAGTTTTCGATTTCACTGGGGCCGATGCGGTAGCCCGCTGCCTTGAACACATCGTCCGCCCGGCCTTGGTACCAAAGGTAGCCGTCGGCATCGCGGGTGGCAAGGTCGCCAGTGCGACACCAGTCACCGGTGTATTTCTTGGCGGTGGCGGCAGCGTTTTTCCAGTAGCCCAGGAAGAAGATGGGGTCAGGGTTGCCGTCTGCATCGAAGCGGTGCAGTGCCACATCACCCGGCACGCCCACGGCGCATTCCACACCATCGTCGTCAATCACCGCGACCCGGTGCCCAGGGTAGCCTTGGCCCATGCTGCCGGGTTTGGCTGGCCACAGGCGTGAGCAGTTGCCCACGATGTAGTTGATCTCGGTCTGGCCAAACATCTCGTTCACCGTCACGCCCAGCTGCTGCTGGCAGTAGCCAAACACCGCATCGCCTACCGCCTCACCGGCGCTCATCAGCGCTTGCAGTTGCAGACCGGGGTAGCTTTGGCGCGGCTGCGGGCAGGCTTTCATCATGGCTTTGAGGGCGGTGGGGAACAAAAAGCTGTGCGTCACGCCGTGCTGCTGCATCAGCGTAAAGGCGGTCTCGGGGGTGAAACGGCCGTTGAAAGCGACGATGGGACGGCCAAAGTAGAGTGTGGGCAGCAGCGCGTCCATCAGTCCGCCCGTCCAGGCCCAGTCGGCGGGGCTCCAAAAGACGGCTTGGCTGGGGGAAGTGGCGTTCCAGGGGTCAAAGCCGAACCAATTTTGGCTGCACACAAAACCGCTCAGGTTGCCAATCAAGGCCCGGTGCGGGATCAACGCACCTTTGGGCGGGCCGGTGGTGCCGCTGGTGTAGATCAGTACGGCACCTTCTTCCGCTTTCGTTTTGATAGCTGTAAACGCTTTACTGGCTTGTGCCAATACAGCATTCCATGCCTCTTCACCCGTGCCATCAACCACCAGCAGATGCCGCAAGGCGGGGCAGGCAGTACGCACCGCATCGACGTTGGCGTGGGTGCTGCCGTCCACGATGGCAACCACGGCATCGCTGTCTTGCAGGCGATATTCGAGCGCTTCAGGGCCGAACAGTTGGGACAACGGCATGGCGATAGCCCCCAACTGCAACACGGCCATGTAGGCCACGGCCGTTTCGAAGCGTTGGGGCAGCACGATGGCCACGCGGTCACCGCGCTGCACGCCCAAGCGGCGCAAGACGTTGGACGCGCGGTTGGCGGCCTCGTGCAGCTCTGAATAGGTATGAAAAATGGGTACAGCGCCCGGCTGATGCGCTATAACCGCTATTCTTTTTGAAGCATCAGGCGACTTCGCCCAGCGCGTACTGCACACCTCGGCCATGTTGAACCGATCGGGCACCTGCCAGCGGAACTGGCTGTGCAGATCGCGGTAATGGTCAGGGTTGCGCTCAGGGTTGAGCTGAAGCGTTTTGTCTCGGCGTTGACTGCGTGGCATGGCGTGCATCCTTATGATGGCACCAATGTACCCAATTGAACGCTACCCCCTCCGCCGCGCCTCTCGCAGCGAGTTTGTCCCCATCCGCAACCTGAACTACCACGTCCGCCTGTGGGGCGAGCCTTCGCCAGACCGCACGCCGCTGGTGATGGTGCATGGCTGGATGGATGTGGGCGCGTCCTACCAGTTCGTGGTGGACGCCTTGGCCCAAGACCATTTTGTGATCGCGCCCGACTGGCGCGGCTATGGACTGACAGGCTTGAATCCCACCGGCAGCACAACGGCCAACGGGCGTTACGTCCCCACCGACAACTACTGGTTCCCGGATTACATGGCCGACCTGGATTTCTTGCTCGACCACTACGCCCCCAACCAAGCCGTGAATCTGGTGGGCCACAGCATGGGCGGCAACGTGGTGATGCTGTATGCCGGCGCACGGCCTGAACGCATTCGCCGCCTGGTCAACCTGGAAGGCTTTGGCATGCCCGCCGCCCGGGCAGCCCAAGCCCCAGGCCGCTATGCCAAATGGATGGACGAACTGAAAGACCTGCACAAAGGCGACAAAGCGCTGCGCCCCTATGACACCGTAGACGGCGTGGCCCAGCGCCTGATGAAAACCAACCCCCGTTTAGCCCGCGATGAGGCAGGCATGGCCAAAGCGCAGTGGCTAGCCCCGCACTGGGCGCAAGAGAACGCGCAAGGGAAGTGGGAGATCCTGGGCGACCCGGCCCACAAAATCATCAACGCCCAGCTTTACCGCGTGGACGAGGTGCTGTCGCTCTACGCCCACATCACCGCCCCTACCCTGGCCGTGGAAGCCAGCGACAACCAAATGGCCCAATGGTGGGCAAACCGCTATTCGCTGGACGAGTACCACGAACGCCTGAAATCGGTACCGAACATCACCGTCGCCCTGATCGAAGACGCGGGACACATGCTGCACCACGACCAACCCGAAAAATTAGCGCAACTGATCGAAGACTTCATCGCTTAAAGGCCCAAATTTCACGCCCAAGTCACCGAAACCCCTCGGTAAAGCACTGTCACGCTTACATGAGAAAATGCCGGTTTATGCAGCCGCCTTCAGTCGGCATGGGCCAGACCCCTCTGGCCCGCAACCTTACCGGAATCTCCTCATGGACGCAGAACACATCAACCAAATTGGCACCCAATTGAACGACCTGTCCGTCAGGACGGTCGATTTACGGGGGTATCTTTGACTACGATGCCAAAGCCGAACGCCTGAGGACCGTCAACGCCTCGCTGGAAGACCCCACCGTCTGGAACGACCCCAAGCGCGCCCAGGAGCTGGGCAAAGAGAAAAAAACGCTCGATGGCGTGGTGGTCTCGCTGGACGGGCTCACCAGTGAGCTAGCCGACAACCTTGAGTTGTTCGAGATGTCCAAAGAAGAAGGTGACGAAGCTGGTCTGACGACGATTGAGGCCGAGGGGGCCAAGCTGGCCGCCATCGTGGAGCAGCTCGAATTCCGCCGCATGTTCAACAACCCGGCCGACCCGTTGCCCGCTTTCCTGGACATCCAGGCCGGCGCCGGTGGCACCGAGGCCTGCGACTGGGCCAGCATGCTGCTGCGCCAGTACCTCAAATACGCAGAGCGCAAAGGCTTCAAAGCCACGATTGAAGACGAAACACCGGGCGACACCGCAGGCATCAAGGGCGCGACCATCAAGATCGAAGGCGACTATGCCTTTGGCCTGCTGCGCACTGAGACCGGCGTGCACCGGCTGGTGCGCAAAAGCCCGTTTGACTCCTCCGGCGGGCGTCACACCAGCTTTGCCAGCGTGTTTGTGTACCCGGAGGTGGACGACTCGATCGAGATCGACATCAACCCCTCTGACGTGCGGGTGGACACCTTTCGCGCCAGCGGCGCGGGTGGCCAGCACATCAACAAGACCGACTCGGCCGTGCGCCTGACGCACATCCCCACCGGCATCGTCGTGCAGTGCCAAGACGGGCGCAGCCAGCACAGCAACCGCGACGTGGCATGGAAACGCCTGCGCAGCCGCATGTACGATTTTGAGATGAAAAAACGCATGGTCGAGCAGCAAAAACTCGAAGACACCAAAACCGACGTGGGCTGGGGCCACCAGATCCGCTCCTACGTGCTAGACCAAAGCCGCATCAAGGATTTGCGCACCAACTACGAAACATCGGCCACGCAAAAAGTGCTGGATGGGGATTTGGATCAGTTCATTGAAGCTTCGTTGAAGCAAGGGGTTTAGTGGTGCAACTTCGCCGTTGGAGATGACTATGTTTTTGAGCTCTCTCAAGGTTCAACACTACAAAAGCTTGGATAACGTGGCCGTTGAGTTCGCGCCCAATGTCACGGTAATCGTTGGCCCCAATGGCGTTGGCAAGAGCAATTTTGTCGATGTGCTGCGTTTTTTACGCGATGCGGTGATTGGTGATCTAGAGCACGCCATTACCAAGCGTGAAGGCATTGGTCGGCTACTGCAAAGCTATAAAACCAAGCCTTATAAGATTGGCATTCAATGCCAGTTTTCGCCGAATGAAGCAGAACAATCTGACCAAGGAAACTATGAGGTCCAGCTAAAAGCGGTAGGCAAAAACAATTACGCCGTAGATAGCGAGGATATGTCGTACAGCTTTCTTCCTGCTCTCGCGGGAGAGATTCAAACCAACGGCTTTAAACGGGATAAAAATCATGAGATCGAGCCTGGTGTTTTGGCGCTACGGTCAAGGTACTTATCAGCGCACGAAGCTGTTCAATTTGGAGGTCCAGTCGCAGAACATATCGGTCGTTGGAACTTCTGCACCATCTACCCCAACACACTCAAAAAACCTACCCTGCCCGATAGAGATAACGCGTTAATGGAGTCAGGCGAAAACTGGGCTTCCGTCATAAAAGCACTCAAGCGCAGCCCCAAAGGGCGTGAAGCACTTGAGCGCATCTACGATTCGATACGTGCCGTTATTCCAACGTTTGAAGATGTCAGTATTCAAACCGTAGGCAGCTACCTTGTCCCCTTGTTCAACTTTCGCAACGATGGCGAGACCGTGGGCGGGTTTGACCCGGTGCAACTCTCAGATGGCACCTTGCGTTTGTTTGGTATTTTGCTGGCCGCGTACCAACTGCCACGTCCCCAGGTGCTGGTGATCGAAGAGCCAGAACAGACCATCTACCCGGGTGCCCTTGCCGTATTGGCTGATGTCTTCAAAGAGGTGGGGCAAACCACTCAGGTCATCATCACGACCCATAGTCCGCATTTGGTTCAATACTTCTCGCCCGGGCAGATTCGCGTGGCCACCATGCACAACGGTCTTACGAGCATTCGCCCCATCCATCCTCATCAAATGGAGGCAGTCAATGAAGGTTTGTTGAGTCTTGAAGAGTTCATGACCGGCGAAGGTCTGCGTCCTGACGACACACAAGCTCAAGTGCCATGAACATGCCCGTACAACACCTGCACTTGATTGTCGAAGGCGATGGCGACGCCACAGCCATGCCCGTACTGGTTCGCAAAATTCTGGCCAAACATCAACTTTTTAATGTGCAACTCACCACGCCACAAATCAGTGGTGATGTTCACAAATCACGAAAGCGCTTTGATGATTTTTTACGCTACGCATTGAAGAACCAGTGTCCTATTCTCTGGATTTTGGATTGCGACGACAAAGAAATAGGTTGCCCCGTTGAGCACGTGGGGCATTTCCAGGCAGCCATGAAAGCAACGCATTTCTCCGGGATGCAGCGTGTTGAATTCGCCTTCTTTGTTCAAGAATTTGAATCTCTTTTCTTGGCTGAAATGAATGCCTTGCGCACGTTTTATCAACTGCCAGTCGATTTGAAAATTGATTCCAATGTGGCGACTCGACGTGATGCTAAAGGTGAAATTTCCAAACTACTGCCGAAAATCCGAGGCTACAAAGAAACCACAGATCAAGCCAAAATTACCCACCGGCTTGATTTAGACACCTGCGCCCAAGTGTCGCGTGACTATCGCCACCTAGAGTCCGCACTGCTTCGCCTCTGCGGATTGCAATGACTTTCGCGCCAACTACGCAATAACAAACTATCAATGAAATCAATGTTTCTGGAGAATCTGCATGTTGCAACTTCGTGAGGCCGATGGCCCCGCCACGGTCATCCGCCGCGCCGACTACAGCGCGCCCGCGTTCTGGATCGACACCGTTGATTTGACCTTTGACCTGGACCCGGCCAAAACCCGCGTACTCAACAAAATGACGTTGCGTCGCAACCCGGACGTGGCCGCGCAGGCGCTGCGCCTGGACGGTGAAGAAATCAACCTCGCGCGGGTGCTGGTCAACGGCCAGGGCACCTCGTTCAAGATGGACGGCAACCAGCTCGTTCTGGAAAACCTGCCTGCGGGCCACGAGCCCTTTGCGCTGGAGATTTTCACCACCTGCGCGCCGGTAAAAAACACCAAGTTGATGGGTTTGTACGTCAGCAACGAGTCCTTCTTCACCCAGTGCGAGGCCGAGGGCTTTCGCCGTATCACCTACTACCTGGACCGCCCCGATGTGATGGCCAGCTTCACCGTGACGCTGCGCGCCGACAAAGCGTCTTACCCGGTGCTACTGTCCAACGGCAACCTGGTGGACAGTGGCGCGCTGGAAGACGGGCCGAACGGCCCCAGACACTTTGCCAAGTGGGTCGATCCCCACAAAAAGCCCTGCTACCTATTCGCCCTGGTGGCGGGCAAGCTGGTTTGCCGCGAGCAAAGCATCACCACCCGCTCTGGCACAGATCATCTGTTGCAGGTGTTCGTGCGCCCTGGCGACCTGGACAAGACCGAGCACGCGATGAATTCGCTCATGGCCAGCGTGGCCTGGGACGAGGCGCGCTTTGGTTTGCGGCTCGATCTGGAGCGCTTCATGATCGTGGCCACCAGCGACTTCAACATGGGCGCAATGGAGAACAAGGGCCTGAATATCTTCAACACCAAGTACGTGCTGGCCAGCCAGGCCACCGCCACGGACGCGGACTTTGCCAACATCGAGAGCGTGGTGGGCCACGAGTACTTTCACAACTGGACGGGCAACCGCGTCACCTGCCGCGACTGGTTTCAGCTCAGCCTCAAAGAAGGACTGACCGTATTCCGCGATCAGGAGTTCAGCCAAGACATGGCGGGTGAGGCCTCAGCCCGCGCCGTCAAGCGCATTGAAGACGTGCGCGTGCTGCGCACCGCCCAGTTTCCCGAAGACGCAGGCCCCATGGCCCACCCGGTGCGGCCCGACCAGTACCAGGAGATCAACAACTTCTACACCGTCACCATTTACGAAAAAGGGGCCGAGGTGGTGCGCATGATGCAGACCCTGGCCGCCACGCCCAGCGCAGGCACCTCAAGCCGCGCTGGGTTTGCCAAAGGCATGGCGCTGTACTTTTCGCGTCACGACGGCCAAGCCGTCACCTGCGACGACTTCGCGCAAGCCGTTGCCGACGCCAACCCCGCCTCTGACCTGGCGCGCCTGCTGCCGCAGTTCAAGCGCTGGTATGCCCAAGCGGGCACACCGCGCGTGCGCGCCAGTGGTGCGTATGACGCCGCCGCACGCAGCTACACCCTCACGCTGGCGCAAAGCTGTGCGCCCACGCCGGGCCAGAGCGACAAGCAGCCCTTTGTGATCCCCGTGGCTTTGGCCTTGCTGCGCGCTGATGGCAGCGAGATCACCGATACCCAGCGCACCCACGTCCTCACGCAAGCCAGCGAGACCGTGGTCTTCAGCGATCTCGACGCTGAACCCGTGCCGTCCCTGTTGCGCGGCTTTTCTGCGCCCGTGTTACTGGACTGCGATTACAGCGACACCCAGTTACTCACCCTGCTGGCGCATGACAACGACCCATTCAACCGCTGGGAAGCCGGACAACGCTTGGCGCTCAAACTCGCGCTGCAATTCATCCAGGGCCAAGCCCACCCCGCCGACTCCAAAGTGCTGGACGCCGCCTACATTGACGCCATGCGCAGTGTCTTGCGCCACCCAACGTTAGACGCCGCCTTCAAAGAGCTGGTGCTGACCCTGCCCGCCGAGACCTATATCGCCGAGCAACTGGCCGTGGTGGACCCGCAGCGCATCCACGCCGTGCGTGAAGCCATGCGCGAGCAACTGGCGCGCGAGTTGCAAACCGACTGGCAATGGGCTTATGAGGTGTACGCCCACAACGCCGGTTACCGACCCGATGCCGTATCTTCTGGCCGACGCGCCCTGACCGGCTTGGCGCTGACCATGCTGTGCTTGGCCGCGCGCCACACCAGTGATGTCATCTGGCCCGGCAAGGCCTACCAGCGCTTCAAAGACGCAGGCAACATGACCGACCGCTTCAACGCCCTGCACGCGCTGGTGAGCAGCGGCCATGAACTCGCGGCGCAAGCGCTCACGCGGTTTCATGCCATGTTCAAAGACGAAGCCTTGGTGCTGGACAAATGGTTTGCGCTGCAAGCCGGGGCTTGCGACCGGGGTGGCCAGGTGCTGCCCGCTGTGCGCCAGCTCATGAAGCACCCCGACTTCAGCCTGCGCAACCCGAACCGTGCACGCAGCCTGATCTCCAGCTACTGCAGCGCCAACCCCGGCGCGTTTCACCGCACCGACGCCGCAGGCTATGTGTTTTGGAGCGAACGTGTGATCGAGTTGGACAGCATCAACCCCCAAGTCGCTGCACGCTTGGCGCGCGCACTGGACCGCTGGAAAAAACTCGCCGAACCCTACCGCAGCGCCGCCCGCGAAGCCCTGACCCGCGTCGCCGCCAAGTCCGACTTGAGCAACGATGTGAGAGAAGTCGTTACCCACGCGCTTGCTGAATAATCAAGGAAACCTATGTCTTCAAAAATCTCCCTCACCCGCTACCTGGTCGAACAACAGCGCGCCGAAGGCCACATCCCCTCTGAGCTGCGCTTGCTGCTCGAAGTGGTCGCACGCGCCTGCAAAAGCATCAGCCAAGCCGTCAACAAGGGCGCGCTGGGCGGCGTGCTGGGCACGGCAGGCAGTGAGAACGTGCAAGGCGAGGTGCAGAAAAAACTCGACATCATTGCCAATGAAGTGCTGATCGAAGCCAACGAATGGGGCGGTCACTTGGCGGCCATGGCATCTGAAGAAATGGATGAAATTCTGCCCATCCCCAACCGCTACCCGGCAGGCGAATACCTGCTGCTGTTCGACCCGCTCGACGGCTCCAGCAACATCGACGTCAATGTCAGCATCGGCACTATTTTTAGCGTGCTGAAAAAACAGAACGACGACCCTTCCAAAATCGATCCTGTATCCACTAAAGACTTCCTCCAGCCCGGCCGCCAACAAGTGGCCGCAGGCTACTGCGTCTATGGCCCGCAAACCACGCTGGTGCTCACCGTGGGCGACGGCGTGGCCATGTTCACCCTAGACCGCGAGCAAGGTTCTTTCGTTCTGACCCAAGAACATGTGACCATCCCCGCCGACACGCAGGAATTTGCCATCAACATGAGCAATATGCGCCACTGGGATGAACCGGTGAAACGCTACATCGACGAGTGCCTGCAAGGCGCAGAAGGTCCGCGCGGTAAAAACTTCAACATGCGCTGGATCGCCAGCATGGTGGCGGACGTGCACCGCATCCTCACGCGCGGCGGTGTCTTCATGTACCCCTGGGACAAGCGCGAGTCGAACAAACCCGGCAAGCTGCGCCTCATGTACGAGGCCAACCCGATGAGCTGGTTGATCGAGCAAGCAGGCGGTGCCGCCACCAACGGCCAGCAACGCATCATGGACATTCAACCCACACAACTGCACCAACGTGTGAGCGTCATCCTCGGCTCCAAAAACGAAGTGGAGCGGGTAAGCGCCTATCACGCCAAGGTATAATTTGAGACTTAGCCGGTGTAGCTCAGTCGGTAGAGCAGCTCATTCGTAATGAGAAGGTCGGGTGTTCGATTCATCTCTCCGGCACCACTCTTAAACCCCCTGATTCGCAAGAGTCAGGGGGTTTTTATAGTCTCAAGGACAACAGCTTCAAACCAATGCGCCTATTAGGCAATTAACTTATGGTGTAGTGCCTTCGCCGATGATGAAAGAATCGTCCCAGCCCTGCGCGAGACCTTTTGTAGCGTTGTCTTCGACAATTCCTGCACTAACTTTCAGGCTATCCATTGCAGCTTGACGCCTCTTGCGATTAGCGTCAAGTTTGACGTGCAAGCTGTTACGAACGCTGGCTGCCTCATCATTTTTTAAAGTCTCCGTTAGCTCCATTTTTTCCGCCATTTCAGTGACAGAAAACTCGGATGCCGGGGATGGATGTGAAGCCTCAAATTGACTAACAGTCGTGGGAGATGATGCTCTCTCATTCAAGAATAGAGTACGTAAGTCCTCATGCGTTGGGAGGTCTTGAGCCCCAAACACAGCGTAGGGCAAACCACAGCCCTCAAAGAGTTTTGTCTTGAGGTCACGACGGCTTGCTTTGAGGCCCTGGGGACCGGGGACGTCTATGCAACCCATCACCCAGCCTTTGGGTGAACACACCGTGAAACTGCAATAGACATCCTTGATCTGGATCATCGCTTTCAAGTCATCCGAGGACCCACTCAAGAAACGTACCACGGGTACTTTGACGAGAATCTCATATTCAGGAAAGACCTGCTTCAACCAGAGCCAGACCGCACGATCAACGTCGCTAAAAAGCGGCCTTTGTCTTAGGTTCCAGTGAAGAGGAAGTCGATTTTCTTGTTTCTTCCGATCGGCCACCCAGCTTCGGTATGACCAATACGCAACAGAAACGACCAACAGCGATACTGCCAAAATTGTTAAAGACAAGATATCCAACGCTTACTCCTCATTTTTTTCTTTGAGTCTAATAGGAATTTGCGAATTATTATTTGTCCACCTTATCTTTATGTCGCACGCTAGCCAGCACTTTGTCAATGCGGCGGTTGTCCAAATCCACAACCTCAAACACCCAGCCACCACACTCAATGCGCTCTGCCTCGGCGGGGAGATGTCCGCTAACAGACTGCAGCAAGCCCGCCAGGGTGTTGTAGCGCCCACGGTCTTCATCAGGTAGGGCCTTGATACACAACCTGCTTTTTAATTCGTTGATGGGCATCAAGCCATCTAGTAACCAGGAGCCATCTTCACGCGGGGTGGCCCAAGCGTCTACTTGCGCCACGGGTTGTAACTCCCCGGTGATAGCTTCCAAGAGGTCACCCGGCGTCACCAGCCCCTGCACCACGCCGTACTCGTCCACCACGAACACCATGCGCCCGGAGCGCGCGCGAAACTGCTCCAGTAGTTCCATGCCCGAGAGGGTCTCCGGCACAAAATTGGCGGGCTGCACATGGGCCTCAATGCTGCCTGTGTAAGCCGCCCCAAGTTCCAGTAATTTACCCACGCTGATGAGCCCCACCACATGCGCCATGGAGCCGCGACACACCGGGTACCAAGAGTGTGCGCCGCGCTCACCCGCTACACCCACGATCTGCAAACACGCGGGCACGGTGAGCGACGACTCCAGCCACGCCACATCCGCCAGCGGAACCATCAGGGAGGTGAGTGGCCGCTCGTCGAGTTGAAACACGTTTTGCACCATCTGGTGCTCGTGCTGTTCGATCACGCCAGCATCAACGCCTTCAACGAGGTTGGCGCTGATTTCTTCTTCTGTCATGGTGCGGATGGCCGTGGTGTCTATGCGCAACAAGCGCAGCGTGCCTTGCGTGGTGGCCGATAAAAGTTTGACGAAAGGCTTGGCAGCCGTGGCCAGCCAGAGCATGGGCCGCGACACCCAACGGGCCACCAATTCAGGGTGAAGCTGACCAATGCGCTTGGGCACCAGTTCACCAAAAATAATGGTGGTGAAGGTAATCAACGTTACCACCAGCGCAGTGGCAGAAATGGACGCTGCACTGCCAGACACACCCCAGCCCATCAACCAGTGCGACAAGCCTTCGCTGAACGCGGCCTCGCCCACAATGCCGTTGAGCATACCAATCGAGGTAATGCCGACTTGCACCGTTGAAAGAAATTGATTGGGATTACCAAGCAGCGTGAGCGCCGCCTGCGCGCCCTTGTCCCCTTCATCGGCCATGGCCGAGAGCCGCGCCTTGCGGCTGGCCGCCAACGCCAACTCGGACATGGCAAACACGCCGTTGAGAAGGGTCAGAAAAACAATCAGAAAAAATTCCATGGAACACAGCGGACAATAAACATCATGGCACTTTACTTGATTGGCGACATCCAGGGCTGCGACGACGCGTTGCAGCGCATGCTGGAGAAGGTTTCTTTCTCTCCCAGCCGTGACACGCTCTATTTGCTGGGCGATTTGGTGAACCGGGGGCAGGGTTCTTTGGCGGTGCTGCGCCGCCTGAAGGGCTTGGGCGCTTCAGCACACTGTCTGCTGGGCAATCATGACCTGCACTTGCTGGCCGTGGCTCACGGCGTGCGGCCCGCGCACCAGCACGACACGCTGGACGGCATCTTGCAAGCAGATGATCGCGACGGCCTGCTGGCCTGGCTGCGCCAACAACGTTTGGCGATCCTGGATAAGCTCCAGGGTGAAGAGATATTAATGGTGCACGCGGGTGTATTACCTGCGTGGACAGCTACCAAAACCATAGCACTCGCCCATGAAGTGGAAACCCTGTTGCGCGGCCCCGATTTGATTGATTTCTTGCACCAGATGTACGGCGGTACGCCTGTGGCTTGGGACGACTCACTGCGCGGTGCGGATCGCGTGCGCGTGATCGTCAACGCCCTCACCCGTTTGCGCTTTTGTACGCCCGAGGGGCACATGGAGTTCAAGCACAGTGGTGGGGCAGATACAGCACCGCCGGGCTATGTGCCTTGGTTTGACGCGCCGGGGCGGCGCACGGCTGACGTCACCGTGGCTTTTGGCCATTGGTCGCGCTTGGGTTGGCTAGAGCATCCGCACCTGCTGGCGCTGGACACGGGATGTGTGTGGGGCGGTTGTTTGAGCGCCATCCGCCTGGACGATTCAGTGCCGAATCGCCCGCACCATCTGATTCAAGTCAAGTGCTCGACGCCGTGAACAGGGCCGCGACCTTGCGCTTGGTTTTGATGTTGGCCGACAGGCTGCGGCCACCGGCGCGCTGCGTTGTCTCCCAGGTGGGTTTGACGTCCTCAGCAACGGCTTGCGTGGCCTCATAAGGTTTGTCAAAAAACGGATCGCGCGTCGCTTGCGTCGGGCGGGCGTAGTCACGCGGGGAGGCGCGCTCACGACGCACCGTCTCTTCGCGCTCGGGCGAGTACATGCGCCGACCATCGTTGATGCGACCCTGTTTGTGGATGTCAGGCTGGTCTTCGTCAAACTCCACCGCTTCCAGCTCGATCTTGGTTTTGATGAGCTTTTCAATGTCAGCCACCAAGCGTGCGTCTTTGGCTGAGACAAAACTCACCGCCAAACCAGACGCGCCCGCACGACCGGTGCGGCCAATGCGGTGCACATAGTCTTCGGCGTTGAAAGGCACGTCAAAGTTGAAGACGGCAGGCACGTCCTTGATGTCCAGACCGCG
>JANXSU010000014.1 GCA_025356545.1 Comamonadaceae bacterium | reverse complement strand
AGCGTGCGATACGCCGTCTTGCGCCACCAGCGTTTCAAACAAACTCATCATGCCGCCGCACTCGGCCCACAACGGTTTGCTCAAAGCGGCGTGGGCGTGCAGGCTGTCACGCAAACCGTGGTTGGCTGCTAGCCGTGCCGCGTGCAACTCCGGGTAGCCGCCGGGCAGCCAGACCGCGTCGCAAGGGGGTAAGACGCTGTCGGCCAGGGGAGAGAAATAAACCACCCTCGCACCGAGTTGCTGCAGGCAGTCGATGTTGGCGGCATAGATGAAGCAAAAGGCGGCATCGCGCGCCACGGCAACGCGCAGACCCTGCAATGGGCGGCTGTAAAGGGAGGTGTCAGGTTGCGACGAGGGAGGAGCAATTTCGCCCGTGACTTGTGTGGACGCCTTCGGTGTCAACGCCACCGACCAACGCTGCCAGTCGTCCATGCGCATTTGTCCCAAGACGGTGGTCGCCAGCGCATCCGCGGCGGCGTCCAGGCGCTGCATCGCATCGGTCAACTCCGTGGCCGCCACCAGGCCCAAATGGCGCTCGGGCAGGGTCAGGGCCGGGTTGCGCATCAGTGCGCCCAGCCATTGCTCGGGCTCACGCAGGCTGCTTTGCAACATCTCAGCATGGCGTTCGCTGGCCACGCGGTTGGCCAGCACACCGGCCATGCGCAGACCGAGGCGGTAGTGTTGCAGGCCATAAGCCAGGGCACCAAACGTAGCGGCCATGGCCGAGGCATCGACGACCGTCAAAACCGGCAAGCCAAAGCGCTGGGCCAGATCGGCGGCACTGGGTTCGCCGTCGAACAAGCCCATCACGCCCTCGATCAGGATCAAATCGGCTTCTTGCGCGGCCTGCGCCAGGCGTGCGCGGCAGTCGGCCTCGCCGGTCATCCATAAATCGAGCTGATGCACCGGCGCACCGCTGGCCAGGGTGTGCCAGAAGGGATCGAGAAAATCCGGCCCGCACTTGAATACCCGCACGCGCCGCCCCTGGCGCGTGTGCAGGCGGGCCAGTGCGGCCGTCACCGTGGTCTTGCCCTGGCCGGAGGCCGGCGCGGCAATGAGAACGGCGGGGCAAGTGATGGCGCTAGGTGTGATGGTGTCGGTCATGGATTTCATTTTGCGGGGGACGGCTGCGGCTCCCATTTCAGGCCCACATACAGCGTGCGTCCGGGTGTGGCGTAGGTGTTGGCCAACTGGTAGGCCGTGTCGGTGGCATTGTCCACGCGCACCAGTGCCGTCCAGTCTTTGGCAACGCGGGTTTGGGCATGCAGGTTGAGCAGCACATAGCCGGGTAACGCGATGGTGTTGGCCGTGTCGTCATAACGCAGACCCGAGAGTTGGGTGTCCGCCCCCAGCGACCAGCCCTTGATGCGGGTGCTGATGCCCAGCGTGGCGTGCTGGTTGGCACGCCGTGTGAGCATCTTGCCGGTGATCTGATCGCGCGGGTCTTGCACGTCAATCGAGGCGCGCAACTCCACATCGCCCCGGCGCTGATGGCCCGAGAGCGTCACTCCCAGATACTCGGCTTGCGCGGTATTGAAATAGCAACCTGGAGTTGCGCCAATTTTGGGGGGCGTATTGCTCAGGCAGGTGCCTTGGTTGCTGACAAAAGTAATGAGGTTGCTGACCGCGTTGCGATAAGCAACCACGCCCCAACTGCTGGCCCCGTCGGTGTAGCGCACGCCAACCTCAGTATTGCGGCTGGTCTCGGGCTGTAAAGTCGCCACGCCATTGATGCCGAAACGCTGGAACAAGGTGGGTGCCCGAAACGCCGTACCAACTGAGGCGGTGGCACGCCACTGTGGCGTCAAAGCAAAACCATAGGCCGCACTGCCCGTGTTTTGCGTTCCAAATTCGCTGTCCTGATCTTGCCGTGCATTGAGCTGCACGGTATGCACAGGGCTGGTCCAGCCATAGCCCAAGGCCAGCGCATCTTGTGATCGATCCCGGTTGATGCCCGCATTTTCCAACTGATCGACCTTGCGTTCCAAGGCGGCAGTCAGCAGTTGCTTGCCTAGGCGGAATTCGTTCTGGAAAAGGTAGCCATTCAGGTGCGTGAGCGTCAGAAAAGGCGAAGGCCGAGTTTCGTAACGGTCGCGCGAGTCGGTGATGCTGACGCGGGTGCTGTAGATGTCGCTCCACTGCGCCCGCCAATTCAGGCCCAGCGTCTGCAGCGAGCGCAGGTTGCGGTCGTCCTGATTCAGCGTTGCAACCGAGTCGTATTGGGAGTTCAGGTCGCTGGTCAGCGCTGTGGCTTCCAGGCGGTGCGCCGGGTTGAACTGCAAACCCATGCGGGCATTGAAAGACTGCTGGGTATAGCCATCCATATCCGGATTTTGAGCGGGGACGGCCGTGGGGCGCGCATTAAAACCGTCGCTGGACTGGCGGGCTAAGCCCAGTGAGTAGTCGATGGGGCCATCAGAGCCGCTGAAGCCTGCCTCGACTTTTTGCGTGCCATAAGTGCCAAAACCCATGCCAACAAACGGTGTAAATGCGCCTTCACCCCGTTTGGTGAAAATCTGGATCACACCACTGAGCGCATCCGAGCCATAGACCGCGCCTGCGGGACCACGCAGGACTTCAATTCGGTCAATTTGCGCCAAGGGAATGTTCTCCCAAGTCGCGCCACCGGTCGATTGCGAATCAATCCGCACGCCATCGACAAACACCGCCGTGAAGCGTGACTCCGCCCCGCGCACATAAAGGTTGGTGGCCGTGCCGGGGCCGCCATTGCGGGACATCTCGATACCCGGCACACGCGCCAGCACTTCGGCTAGGCCAACCGCACCACTGCGCTCAATCGTGTCTCGGTCAAGGATGCTGACATCGGCCACCAGATGGCTCAAGGGCTGCGGAACACGAGTGGCCGTCACCAAGGTTTCACTCAACATGGCAGAAGTTTGGCTGTGGGCCAGTAAAGGAAAGACCGAAGCCAGAGCCAAGGGAAGCGCGGCAAAGCGCGCAAAGTGCACAGTGGGGAAAAATTGGGGCAAGGATTTTTTCATAAAACAAAGCAAGCGACAAAAGCTCTCCCCGGCTTCCCCGCCAGGGCCTGAGCGTTACGGCTGCACGCGGGCGTACAACCACTTTGTTGGCCGGTATCCGGGCTGATGGAGCACACCTTCATCGCCTTCCCAGGTGCTTGTTCAAGGCGCCCAGTGGCTGATTGATGAAAGATGAATCGAGAGATTCGTCCACTGACCGTTGCGGGGGCAGCGCAGGTGAGGTACTTGAGCCGCTTTGAGCGACTCGACCCTCCTGCTTCCCGTTGAACTGCGGCGTGTGAACCACACCGCGAGCACCAACATTTCTGATTTTACTTTGGGATCCTTGCGTAAACCCTACAATGCGTACGCCATGTCTCACCCACATCCCATTGAACAAATTGCTGAACGCGTTGATCGGCTGCTGCTTCGGCATGAAGAACTACAACGCACCAACACCCTGCTGGCCGAACAACTGGCGTCTCTCACGAGTGAGCGTGATTCACTCAAATCTCGCCTGAGTGCGGCACGCGCACGGGTCGATGCCCTGCTAGAGCGCTTGTCCGATAGCACCAGCCCTAACCCGAACAAAGGTGCCCCATGAAGCAACTGGAAGTTCAAATCATGGGACAGAGTTATCTGCTGGGTTGCCCTGAAGGCGGCGAATCCCGTTTACTTGATGCGGTGGAGCGGGTAGATAGCGCTATGTGCAAGATTCGGGACAACGGAAAAATCAAAGCCCGTGACCGTATCGCGGTACTGGCTTCGTTAAATCTGGCGTTTGATCTGTCGCAGCGAGACCAGCAGGCCTTAGTCCCGGCACCACCTGCGCACACCTTGGCCACAGCGACTTCAGAAGCCGCCTTAGAACCAGGACACGACGCACTGCTCAGCGCATTGCTCCACCGCCTTGATGCGGCCTTGGGTGAGGACGGTCAGCTCATCTAACGCATTTTGTTTTCAGATTCTGCAGCCTGCAAGGCCTACAATCTGAGTTGTCTGCAATGTCACCGGGCTTTTAATTCCTAGAACCAATGCTCATTGAGCCTGGGCTTGGAACATTGCTTGGCAGGTGTGATCATCTCGCGTCAGATGAACCCGAAGCCAATGCTGACCTCGCCCACCTGAACCCCGGTTCAGGATGCGGTCTGGTGGCACTTGCAGGCACCTTATAAAACCACCCTGGACAGCCCGCGCGACGGGGCCATAACCACGAATCCCCATGATGCTTGAACCCCTGCTGATTGCTGAACTGACCCTGATGGGCGCATGCGCGGGTTTTATGGCGGGTTTACTTGGCATTGGCGGAGGCATGATCATGGTGCCCTTTATGTCATTCATCTTGACCACTAAGGGCTTCCCGGTTGACTACATTTTCAAGATGGCAGTGGCCACGTCACTGAGCACCATTTGTTTCACCTCCTTGTCCTCCGTTTGGGCGCATCACAAGCGAGGGGCGGTGATGTGGCACGCCGTTAAATTGCTAGCACCTGGCATTCTGGTGGGCTCTATGTTGGGGGCTCAACTTGCAGTGGCCATGTCGGGCAAAGCCTTGAGCATTTTCTTTGCCCTGTTTGTCGCTTTTTCAGCGACACAGATGTTTTTAGACCGCAAACCCCAGGCAACACGCGTGTTGCCCAAAGCTTGGGGCATGTTTGGCATGGGCAATGTGATCGGGGCACTCTCCAGCTTGGTGGGCGCGGGTGGGGCATTTGTCACCGTACCCTTCATGACGTGGTGCAATGTCAAGATTCATCAAGCCGTGGCCACCTCGGCCGCGCTCGGTTTCCCCATCGCTTTTGCCGGGACGTTGGGCTACATCTGGGCCGGACAAAACATGCCCGACATGCCATCGGGTGCCTTTGGTTATCTGTATGTGCCCGGCCTGGTGGTTATCTCATTGACCAGCATTTGCACCGCCCCCTTGGGCGCACGCACCGCACACCGCATGGACATCCGTCCTTTGAAGAAGATGTTTGCCGTGGTGTTGTACATTTTGGCGGCTTATTTTCTGTTTCGCTGACACTGAATTTTTGGGATAACTGCCTACTATGAGAATTGCATTCATCGGCCAGCAGGATTTTGGCAAAGTCGCACTAGAGGCCTTTGTGGCCCGTGGAGACACGATCACTGGGGTCTTTTGCAAACCAGAAAAACCCGGTGAAAAACCGGATGCACTCTGTGCTGCCGCAAAGGCTTTGGGTTTGCCCGTATTTCAGTTTGACAAGCTCACGAGCATAGAGGCCGAACAAGCGATGCTGGAGTTGAATGCGGATATTGGCGTGATGGCCTATGTGCTTCAATTTGTGCCCCAATCCCTCGTCAACATCCCCAAGCACGGCACGATTCAGTACCACCCCTCGCTCTTGCCCAAGTACCGCGGCCCCTCTTCCATCAATTGGCCCATCGCACGCGGTGACACGGTCACGGGTCTGAGCATTTTTCGCCCCACCGATGGTCTGGACGAAGGCCCTGTGATTTTGCAAAAATCCTGCCCCATTGGACCGAATGACACGCTAGGTGATGTGTATTTCAACGCACTATTCCCTATGGGCGTGGCGGCCCTGCTAGAAGCTGCCGATCTGGTCGTTAGCGGTCAACATCATGAAGTGGCGCAAGACGAATCTCTGGCCAGCTACGAAGGCTGGTTCCGGGCCGAAGAATCAAAAATCAATTGGGCCAACCACGTCGATCAGGTTTATGACTTGATACGTGCTTGCAACCCTGCACCTGGGGCTTGGACGGTGCTGGCAGACACCAAGGTGTATCTGTATGAATGCCGCAAACACCCCACGCCTCGCATGGGCGAAGTCCAGGGCAAACCGGGTGCGATCTCAAAAATCACTGACACTTCGATTTTTATCAACACACAAGGTGGCAGGATCGAAGTGATCAAACTCAAACCCGAAGGCGGGAAAAAAATCAGCGGCGCTGAATTTGCCCAGGCGTTTAATCTGCACACCGCCTAAATTGAAGCCGATGAATGACCCCCGTGTTAACCCTTACAACACAATACCAATTTCAAAAAGTTGATCCCCATCAAGAGCGTTTTGGAACGACTAATTAAACTCTTGCCAGCTTGCTGACCCCAACAAAGCGACTGCCGCCGTGTTGGACCATCTTCATTTTTTGACACAGGAAACATCATGACCAAAACCATGCAAACCCCGTTGGGATCCCGATTTGTAAAAACCGCCCTGGGCTTGCTTGCCGCCACAGGGTTCTTGGCCGCAACACCTGCCATGGCCGCGTGGGAGCCGACCAAGCCGGTCGAGTTCATCGTGCCCGCCGGTACAGGCGGCGGCGCTGACCAAATGGCGCGTCTGCTCCAGGGCATCATCATCAAGCACAAGCTGATGAAAGAGCCCATGATCGTCGTGAACAAATCTGGCGGCGCAGGTGCTGAAGGTTTTCTGGATGTCAAAGAGTCCAAGGGCAACCCGCACAAGATTGTTATCACCCTGTCTAACCTCTTCACCACTCCATTGGCCACAGGCGTCCCCTTCAACTGGCGTGACATGACGCCGGTCGCCATGCTGGCGCTGGATCAGTTTGTGCTGTGGACCAATGCAGAAGCCCCTTACAAAACGGCTGGCGAGTTCATCGCAGCCGTTAAGGCTGCTGGCCCGAGCAAAATGAAAATGGGCGGCACGGGCTCCAAACAAGAAGACCAGATCTTGACCGTTGGCCTGGAAAAAGCCACGGGCACCAAGTTTATCTACATCCCCTTCAAAGGGGGTGGTGACGTGGCCGTTCAGCTGGTGGGCAAGCACATTGACTCCAGCGTGAACAATCCGATTGAAGCCGTGGCCCAGTGGCGCGCTGGCAAGTTAAAGGCCCTTTGCGTCTTTGACGATACTCGCATGCCTTACAAAACCAAGGTGACAGACACCCAGTCTTGGTATGACATTCCCACTTGCAAAGAGTCCGGTGTGCCCACCGATTACGTCATGCTGCGCGGCATCTTCATGCCTGCCGGTGCAACACCCGACCAGTTGAACTTCTATGTTGAACTGTTCAAGAAAATCCGCGCCACACCAGACTGGAAAGACTACATGGAAAAAGGCGCCTTCAACCAGACGTTCATGTCCGGCGCTGACTTCACTAAATGGCTGGGTGCTGCTGAAAACACCCACCGCGAGCTGATGAAAGAAGCTGGCTTTATTGCCAAATAAGCTTCGAACGCTTTTTGCGTTCACTCAAAACGAGGCTCAACCAGGATTGAGCCTCATTTTGGTGTGAACTGTTCTTTTTAATTTCCAAATTATCTGTAGGAGCCAATATGGATGCGAATTCTGATTCCCATGAGGGAACACGCACCGGCGTAGCCACCAATATCGTTGATGCCGTTACAGCAGTCTGCGTCATGATATTGGGCGGCGTCGTTCTTTATGGAAGCCGCAAGCTAGGCTCGGGCTGGACTTCTGACGGTCCCGGTGCGGGCTACTTCCCGTTCTACATCGGCTTGATCCTGACGATCTCCGGTTTGGGCATCTTGTTTCAGGCACTGTTTGGCAAAAACAAAAACACCGAGATTTTTGTTGATCGTGAACAAATCGGTCGCGTTTTGTCCGTGTTGTTGCCTGCTGTCGTCTATGTTGTCGGCATCCAGTTCATCGGTATTTACGTGGCCTCGTTCATTTACATCACCCTGTTCATGATCATTTTGGGCAAGTACTCCTGGGTCAAGAGTCTCACGGCCGCTGCGGTCGTCATGGTCTTGTTTTTCATGATGTTCGAAGTCTGGTTCAAGGTTCCGCTCTTTAAGGGCAACTTTGATCTGCTGAGCGGACTAGGCTACTGAACATTAGGAGTTATAAAAAATGGAAGAACTAAACGCGTTGTTTCAGGGGTTCGCCGTCATTCTGACCCCCATGAACATGCTGCTGATGCTGGTTGGCATTGTGCTGGGCGTCTTGATCGGCGTGCTGCCCGGTCTGGGTGGTGCTAACGGTGTGGCCATTTTGCTGCCACTCACCTTCACCATGCCGCCCACGTCAGCCATCATCATGCTGTCGTGCATCTATTGGGGTGCTTTGTTTGGCGGGGCCATCACCTCCATTCTGTTCAACATCCCTGGCGAACCCTGGTCAGTTGCCACTACCTTTGACGGTTACCCTATGGCCCAGCAAGGGCGCGCAGGCGAAGCACTTACCGCCGCATTCACCTCCTCATTTGTGGGTGCGTTTGTTGCGGTGGTCATGAT
>JANXSU010000279.1 GCA_025356545.1 Comamonadaceae bacterium | reverse complement strand
CGCGCTCAAAATCCTGCATGGCTTGGCTCACTTGGGTGACGCTCTCCACCGTCACCAGGGGCATTCCGAGCAGCGTTTTCAGGCCAGCCCAGACAACGCGGGCCTCAATTTTGTAGGCATGGCGCAGCACCCATTCGAGTTCCAGCAAGGTGGTTTTGGAAATGAAGATGCCACTGGGGTGGTTCATCAGCTCGTTCGCAATGTCAGCTTGCGCAGGGTCATCGTTCACCAAAAATCTCACCAGAATATTGGTGTCCAGCGCGATCACGAATTTTCCTTTTTCCATTTCGCTTTGAATGCCTGCGCCGTTTTCTTGTCGATTTCTTCCAGCGACAGGGCGGGGCCTTTGTAGCCCATACAGCCCCTGACATCCTCCGCCCGAGTAGGCGGGAAATGTTGCTTGGCGGGCGTTAGCAAGATGCCTTGGGCACTGTGCTCAACGGCCAGAGTCATGCCATCGGGCCAATGCAAAATATCCCGCACCGCCTTGGGGATCACGACTTGGCCTTTGGTGCTCAGGGTGGTGGTTAGCATTTGAGACTCCTTGCTGGGTAAGATCGAGTAAGTCTAATGGAAACTTTCACGCAAATCAACTCTCGGAAAACTCGTATGAAAATCCATGCAGCCTGCCTGGGGTCTTGAAATGAAGCTGGGAAATCAATCCATTGCCATGTCCCAAAAGCCGCTGATCATCGAAGTCAAGGTAAAGCCTAATGCCCGCATAAGCCACCTGAGCCAAGATGAGTCTGGCCAATGGCTCGCGCAAATCAAGTCTCTGCCGGTGGATGGCAAGGCCAACTCGGAATTGATTGGCTTGGTCGCCAAGCACTTCGCCTGCCGCAAGGCCGCTGTCTCGATCAAGACGGGGTCCGCTGGGCGGGTGAAGCTCGTCAAGATTGAGGCGCCTTATGAAATCAGCGCTCAAAGTGGGTAATGGACGGAGTCAGCCCATTTTTCTCGGCTCACACAGTGAGCTTGGGCTCTAAAAACTCCCCCAACGCAAAAGGCGCCGCTGCATCACCCAGCGGGGCCTTTTGCTTGATTCAGGAATTACTTCAGCGCCGCGATACCCGCTTTAGACACCACCTCATCCTGGGAACCCGTACCGCCAGAGCAGCCGATAGAACCAATGATCTTGCCCCCCTCCAAGATGAGGTTGCCGCCGCGTGAGGCAATCACGTCATCCAGGGTCAGGATGTAAATGTTGCCGCCTTCTTGCACGCCATTTTCAAACGCCACGGTGTTGCGACGATATTTCACCGCTGTGCGCGCCTTGTGCATAGAGATGTCGATGGAGCCCAACGGAGCGCCGTCTTGGCGCTTGAAGGCCACCAAGTTGGCACCGGAGTCGTACACGGCGCAGTTCAAGGCCCAGCCCTTGGCTTTGGATTCATTCATTGCACCCATCAACACGCCTTCAGCGCGGTCCAGCGAAATCGGGGCACCGTAGAGGATGAAGTTCGGCATTTTTTCCGGAATGGCATCGCGCGCGGTGGGCGCTTGCGCGTGGGCGGCAGTGGCCGTCAGCAGGGCAAGACCAATGGAGAGCAACGAGCTACGAAACTTGATGGACATGGGGAATCTCCTGAACTTTTTTTACTTGCCAAAGACTTCAGCCCCAAGCCTTGTGCCTGCGGCCGCGCCACCCCTGCGGCAAATCAGGGCAACGCTGCATCATAGGCTTCAAGAAACTGGCGTACACAGGGATAATCCCTAGTTATGGACACAGGAATGGGCAAACAAAGGATGGTGGTGGGTTTGAGCGGCGGCGTGGACTCTGCGGTCACCGCCTGGCTGCTGAAGCAACAGGGCCATGAGGTCATCGGCATCTTCATGAAGAACTGGGAAGACGATGACGACAGCGAATACTGCTCCTCCAACATCGACTTCGTGGACGCCGCCGCCGTGGCCGATGTGATCGGCATCGAGATCGAACACGTCAACTTCGCCGCCGACTACAAAGACCGGGTGTTTGCAGAGTTTCTGCGCGAGTACCAAGCGGGCCGCACGCCCAACCCGGACATACTGTGCAACGCAGAAATCAAGTTCAAGGCCTTTTTGGACCACGCCCTGCGTCTGGGTGCAGAAAAGATTGCCACAGGTCATTACGCGCGAGTACGGCTGAACGAGGCCAGTGGCCAACACGAACTGCTCAAAGGCCTGGACCCATCCAAAGACCAGAGCTACTTCTTGCACCGTCTGAACCAGGCGCAACTCTCCAAAACGCTGTTCCCCATTGGTGAGTTGCACAAGACCGAGGTGCGTCGCCTCGCCGCAGAAATCGGCCTGCCCAATGCCAAGAAGAAAGACTCGACCGGCATCTGCTTCATCGGCGAGCGGCCCTTCCGCGAGTTTTTGAACCGCTACATTGCCAAAGAGCCGGGGCCAATGAAGGACGAGAAAGGCCATGTGCTGGGCCAGCATGTGGGCTTGAGTTTTTACACCCTGGGGCAGCGTCAAGGCCTGGGCATCGGCGGCATCAAGGCCAAGGGCGCGCAACGCGGTGGGGGCGAGCACACGCCTTGGTTTGTGGCGCGTAAAGACATGGCCACCAATACGCTGTGGGTGGTGCAGGGCCATGGACACCCCTGGCTGCAGTCGCACCACTTGCTTGCACAAGACGCGAGTTGGGTGGCGGGCGAAGCACCGGCGCCTGGCACTTTGGCCGCCAAAACCCGCTACCGCCAAGCCGATGCAGCGTGTACGCTGGAGGCCGCCACGATGAGCACCTTCAGCCTGCAATTCCCACAGGCCCAATGGGCGGTGACGCCGGGGCAATCGGCCGTGCTCTACGATGGTGAGGTGTGTCTAGGCGGCGGCGTCATTGCCGCACCTTGAGGTTTTATGAGACATTGCAGGACAGACCGAAGCGCAGCGTAGCTCTGTCCTCAACTGATTGAGTAGCCCTCTAATTTGTAGCAACCACAAGGAGACTTCATGTCAACGACGACTTTAGTGGCTTGGGCTGTTCTGGCCTTACTCGTACTGTGGGCCGTAGGCGCTTACAACGCCTTGATCCGTCTCAGAAACGTGATTGCCAATGCATTCGGCCAAATTGACGTGCTGCTCAAGCGCCGCTATGACCTGATTCCCAATCTGGTGGAAACGGCAAAGAAATACTTGCAACATGAACAAGCCACGCTGGAGGCGGTGATCCAAGCGCGCAACCAGGCCCGCAGTGCCAGCGACGCCGTGCGCAGCCGCCCCGCGAACGCGCTGGCGGTGGGCACGCTGGCCGCCGCCGAGCAGGCACTGAACGGCAGCCTGGGGCGCTTGTTTGCCGTGGCCGAGGCCTATCCCGAACTGAAGGCGGATCAAACCCTGCGCGAGTTGAGCGAAGAGCTAACCAGCACCGAAAACAAGGTTGGCTTTGCGCGCCAGGCCTACAACGACGCCGTGCTGGACTACAACAACGCGCAGGGCCAATTCCCGGCCTTGTTGGTGGCACGGCTGCTCGGCTTTGAAACGGCAGCCATGTTGCAGTCCACGAATAGTCCGGTTGAACGCGAAGCCGTGCGCGTCCAGTTCTAGATTTGGCCATGCGGTTTTTTGAACAGCAGGAGAGCGCCCGTGCGCAGACCACTCGGCTACTGCTGTTGTTTGCGCTGACCTTGTTCGGCTTGGTGCTGGCCGTCAATGGCACGCTGGCCCTGACCTGGCGGCTGATCTCCACCGCAGGCAGCGCCTACCCCACTTACTTTTTTACCGTCAACTCGGTCATGACTCTGGTGTTTGTGTTGGGCGGCTGGTGGATCGAAAGCTCAGACCTGGACGGCGGCGGCGAGAAGTTGGCGCGCCGGGTGGGTGCGCGTGAGGCCCGTCCGTCGATTGACGACAAGGAACAAAAATTCTGCAACATCGTGAGCGAACTGGCGATTGCCGCCAGCATGAAGCCACCGCGCCCCATGGTGCTGGCGCGGGTGGAGCGCATCAATGCCTTTGCCTGCGGCTGGGACGAAAACGATGCGGTGGTGGCCGTGACGCAGGGTGCGCTGGACCACCTGAGCCGCGATGAACTCATGGGCCTCGTGGCGCATGAGTTAAGCCACATCCGCGAAGGTGACACCCGTCTGAACATGCGCTTGGCGGGTATGGTGTTTGGGCTGGAGATGATCCTGAATCCGTGACCTCAATATCCCTGCCAATATTTCCACATAAATTCTCTCCACTATCGCGCAATACCCAGTGAACCCGCCCCCCAATATCAACCCCAGCGGCAAAACGGCGTCTTCGCGTGAGCGTCAAGTGGAATT
>JANXSU010000256.1 GCA_025356545.1 Comamonadaceae bacterium | reverse complement strand
CTGGCCGCGCCGTGGATACCAGTGGCCAGGCGGTGGCCGCGTTGGAAACCGTGGGTTTCAAGAACGCGGATCTGGCGTTAACGCCGGGCCAGATGCTGGAAAACATCCACGCCGTGCAGCGCAGGCAAAACCTGCCCCTGTCTGCCGCGTTGGTCAAAACCAAGGTGTGCGACATCAATCTGGACGTGGAGATGGAGACGGGCACGGGCAAGACCTATTGCTACGTCAAAAGCATGTTCGAGCTGAACGCCCGCTATGGGTGGAGTAAGTTCATTGTGGTGGTGCCCAGCATTGCCATCCGTGAGGGGGTTTTCAAGTCGCTGGAAATCACCGCCGAGCACTTTCTGGACGAGTACAAGAAGCGGGCTCGCTTTTTCATTTACAACTCCAAGCAGTTGCACAACTTGGAGAGCTTTTCCAGTGACGCGGGCATCAATGTCATGGTGATCAATGTGCAGGCCTTCAATGCCACGGGCAAGGACGCACGCCGCATTTACGAAGAGCTGGACGACTTTCAGTCACGCAGGCCCATTGACGTGATCAGCGCCAACCGGCCAGTCATGTTTCTGGACGAGCCACAGAAGATGGAAGGCGGCAAGACGCTGGATTCGCTTGCCAACTTTAAGCCACTGGCGGTGCTGCGTTATTCGGCCACGCACAAGACGGCCCACAACAAGATCCACCGACTGGACGCGCTGGATGCGTACAACCAGAAGCTGGTCAAGAAAATTGCCGTGCGCGGCATATCGGTCAAGGGGCTGACCGGTACCAATGCCTACCTGTATTTGGAGTCCATCGAGGTGTCCACTGCTGCACCCGTGGCGCGGGTGGAGCTGGAAGTCAAGCAGAACAACGGTATCAAGCGCGTGCTGCGCAAGCTGTCCCGTAATGACAATCTGTTCGACCTGTCGAGCGACTTGGAGCAGTACCGTGGCTTTGTGGTGGCCGACATCAATGCGCTGACCAACACGGTGACATTCACCAATGGCCATGAGCTAGTGGCAGGAGAGGCCACGGGCGATGTCAGTGAATCGGCGTTGCGCCGCATCCAGATCCGCGAAGCGGTCAAAGCCCACTTTGAAAAAGAGCAGGCGCTGTTCGCCCAGGGCATCAAGGTGCTGTCGCTGTTTTTCATTGACGCGGTGAGCAAATACCGTAGCTACACCGATGCGGGTGAGCAGCCCGGCGAGTACGCCCAAATGTTTGAGGAAGAGTACAACCAGCAACTGGCCGAGGTGCAGACGCTGGAACTTCATGACGATACAAGGCCCTACAACCGGTATCTCAAAGGCATTGCAACCACCCAGACGCACAACGGGTACTTCTCCATCGACAAGAAGACCAAGCGCATGGTGGACCCGGAGACGGGTAAAAAGTCGACCGAGGCCGACGACGTGGATGCGTATGACCTTATCTTGAAGGACAAAGAGCGGCTGCTGTCGTTTGACGAACCTGTGCGTTTCATCTTCTCGCACTCCGCTTTGCGGGAAGGTTGGGACAACCCCAACGTGTTCGTCATCTGTACTTTGAAGCACAGCGACAACACGGTCAGCCGCCGCCAGGAAGTCGGGCGCGGCCTGCGTTTATCCGTAAATCAACATGGCGACCGTATGGACAACGCGGCCACGGTGCACCAAATCAATGTGTTGACCGTGGTGGCCAGTGAGAGCTACAAGGACTTTGTGACAGCCTTGCAGCGTGATATCAGTGACGGATTGTCGGAGCGGCCACGGGAGGCCAACGAGTCCTATTTCACCGGCAAGGTGCTCAAAACGGCAGCGGGTGACGTAGACGTGACCCCCGCACTGGCCAAGCAGATATACAAGTACCTGCTTAAAAACGACTATACCGACGACAAAGACCGCATCGCCGATGCGTACCACGAGGCCAAGAAAGAGGGCACGCTGGCAGCGTTGCCGCCCGAGTTGGTGGCGCATGCCGATGCTGTGTTTGTACTGATCGACAGTGTGTTCAGTGATGCGAAGTTGCCATTGCCGGAAGACGACCGCAAGGCCAAAACCAATCCGCTCAACGCCAATTTCGAGAAAGCCGAGTTCAAGGCGCTGTGGAATCGCATCAACCGCAAGGCGGCGTACACGGTGGAATTTGAAACCCCGGAGCTGGTGGTCAAGTGCGTGAAGGCCCTGGAAGCTGAGCTGAAAGTCAGCCCCATGCAGTACACCGTGGTGTCAGGGGAGCAGGCAGAGTCTGCAACTTATGACGGTATTCGGCAGGGCGAATCGTTCAAAGTGACCGAGTCCACGACGGATTTTCACCGTGCGTCAGCCCATTCCGCCGTCAAATATGACCTGATTGGCCGACTGGCCGGAGAGACACAACTGACCCGCGCGACCGTGGCCAGTGTCTTGCAGGGCATCAACAAGGCCGTGTTCAGCCAGTACCGCACCAACCCCGAAGACTTCATGCAGAAGGCCGCGCGCCTGATGAACGAGCAAAAGGCGACCGTGATCGTGGAGCACATTGCCTACGACCCCACGGGTGACACGCACACCATGGACATCTTCACCCAGGACAAGCCGAAAGAAGATTTCAGCAAGGCGGTGAAGGCCGCCCACCACATTTACGACTACGTGTTCACCGACTCCAAGAACGAGCGTGACTTCGTGCGTGAGTTGGATGCCAGTACCGAAGTGGTGGTGTACGCCAAGCTGCCGCGTGGCTTTTTCATACCCACTCCGGTGGGCAATTACAACCCGGACTGGGCCATCGCGTTCCAGGAAGGCAAGGTCAAACACGTCTACTTCGTCGCCGAAACCAAGGGCTCCATGTCCAGCATGGACTTGCGAAAAATTGAGGAAAGCAAGATCGAATGCGCCCGAAAATTTTTCGCCAAAATCACATCCGACCAAGTCAAGTACGACGTGGTGGATGGATATGGAAAGTTGATGGAATTGGTCGCTTAAAAACGTTTTATGAGGAGCCCCCCATGCTTGGTCTGATGCAAAACCAACCCCTGTTGATCTCAAACCTGATTGAGTTCGCAGATCGTCACCATGGCGATGGCGAGATCGTGTCTCGTCGGGTTGAGGGCGACCTCCATCGCTCCAACTGGAGTGAAGTCGCCCGGCGCGCACGCCAGGTGGCCAATGCCCTGGATGGACTCAAGCTGGCCCATGGCGAGCGGGTGGCCACCATCGCCTGGAACGGCTACCGGCATCTGGAGCTGTACTTCGGCGTGAGCGGCTCCGGGCGCGTGCTGCACACCATCAACCCACGCCTGCACCCCGAGCAGATTGTCTGGATTGCCAACCACGCCGAAGACAGCGTGCTGTGTTTTGACATGACTTTTTTGCCACTGGTGCAGGCGGTGCACGCCAAGTGCCCGACCATCAAGCACTGGGTTGCCCTTTGCGACGCAGACAAACTGCCCGCTGACACCGGCATACCCGGCTTGCAGAGTTATGAAGCCTTGCTTGCGGCGCAGTCCGTGCGCTACCACTGGCCCGAGTTGGACGAGAACACCGCCTCCAGCATGTGCTACACCAGCGGCACCACGGGCAACCCCAAGGCCGCGCTGTTCAGTCATCGCTCCACCCTGCTGCACGCCTACGCGGCGGCGCTGCCGGACGTGATGTGCCTGAGTGCCCGCGACTCGGTGCTGCCGGTGGTGCCCATGTTTCACGTCAACGCTTGGGGCATTCCCTACTCGGCGGCGCTCACCGGCTGCAAGCTGGTGTTCCCCGGCCCGGCGCTGGACGGCAAGTCGATTTACGACTTGATCGAAGCAGAGAAGGTGACCTACGCGGCCGGTGTGCCCACCATCTGGCAAATGCTGCTGAGTCACATGAAGCCCGCCGGTTTGATCTTCTCCACCCTCAAGCGCACGGTGATTGGTGGCTCGGCCTGCCCGCCCGCCATGATTGCGGCCTTCAACGACGACTACGGCGTGGAGGTGCTGCACGCCTGGGGCATGACGGAGATGTCGCCCTTGGGCACGCTGTGCACTTTGAAGAACAAACACCTGTCCATGTCCAAACACGAGCAGATGAAAATCCGCCTGAAACAAGGCCGCGCCATTTTCGGCCTGGACATGAAAATCGTGGACGCCGATGGCCAAGAGCAGCCTTGGGATGGCAAAGCCTACGGCGACTTGCTGGTCAAAGGGCCGTGGATTTTGCGCGAGTACTTCAAAGGTGAGGGTGGGGACCCCCTGATCAAGGACGAGCATGGCCAGGGCTGGTTCCCCACCGGCGACGTGGCCACAATTGACGCCGACGGCTTCATGCAGATCACCGACCGCAGCAAAGACGTCATCAAGTCCGGCGGCGAGTGGATCAGCTCCATTGATGCTGAGAACATCGCCGTGGCGCACCCCGCCGTGGCCATGGCCGCCTGCATTGGCGTGGCCCACTCCAAGTGGGATGAGCGCCCCATCGTGGTGGTGGTGAAGAAGCCGGGTGCCCAGGTGACACGCGAAGAATTGCTCAAGTTTTACGAGGGTAAAACCGCCAAGTGGCAAATCCCCGATGATGTGGTTTTTGTCGATGCGATACCCTTGGGGGCTACCGGCAAGATGCTGAAAACCAAGCTCCGCGAAACTCTCAAAGACTACAAACTTCCAGGAAATCAAACATGAGCACGCAATACCAACTGCACGGTGATGTTGCCGTCATCACGCTGAACAACCCGCCGGTTAACGGCTTGGGCTTTGCCACGCGTCAAGGCATTACCGATGGCCTGGCCCAAGCCAACGCCGATGCAGCTGTGAAGGCCATCGTCATTACCGGGGCGGGCAAGGCTTTTTCGGGCGGTGCAGACCTGCGTGAATTTGGCACGCCCAAGGCCTTGCAAGAACCCAACCTGTTGAGCGTGATTTTGGCCGTCGAGAACTCATCCAAACCCGTGGTGGCCGCGGTGCATTCGGTGGCGATGGGCGGTGGGCTGGAGCTGGCGCTGGGCTGCCACTACCGCATTGCCGCACCCGGCTGCAATGTGGCGCTGCCTGAGGTGAAGTTGGGCTTGATCCCCGGTGCGGGTGGCACGCAACGCCTGCCGCGCGCTTTGGGCGTGGAGACGGCGCTGAACATGATCGTCAGCGGTGAGCCGGTCAAGAGTGAAATTTTGGCCTCGCTGCCTGGCCAAAAGCTGGTTGACAAACTGGCAGCATCCCCCGAGTCACTGGCTGAAGAAGCTTTGGCCCTGGCCCGCGCCGTGGCCGATGTGCGCCCCTTGCCGCTGGTACGTAATTTGCCTTGCAAACACCCATTGGGCGACGCCTACTTTCAGTTCGCGCGCAACACCGTTAAGGCCATGGCCAAGAACTACCCCGCACCTGCCAAGTGCGTGGACGCTGTTCAAGCCGCTACCCAGAAGAAATTTGACGACGGCATGGTGTTCGAGCGTGAACTGTTCGTTAACCTGATGTTGACGCCCGAGTGCCGCGCACTGCGTCACCTCTTTATGGCCGAGCGCGCGGCTTCAAAAATACCAGATATGCCCGCAGATACGGCACAACGCGCTATTAAATCAATAGCGGTTATTGGCGCAGGCACCATGGGTGGCGGCATCGCCATGAACTTCATCAACGCAGGTATCCCGGTGAGGCTGCTAGAAACCAAGCCCGAAGCGCTGGAGCGGGGCATCGCCACCATCCGCAAGAACTACGAAGGCCAGCTCAAGAAAGGCAAGCTCAAGCAGGACAAATACGAGCAGTGCATGGCATTGCTCAGCACCACGCTGAGCTACGACGACATCAAGGATGCGGACCTCGTGATCGAGGCCGTGTTTGAAGAGATGGGCGTCAAAGAGGCGGTCTTCAAACAGCTCGACGCGGTGATGAAGCCCGGTGCCATCCTGGCCACAAACACCTCGACGCTGAATGTGGACCACATCGCCGCTTTCACCCAGCGTCCGCAAGATGTGGTCGGCTTGCACTTCTTCAGCCCCGCCAACGTGATGAAGCTGCTGGAAGTGGTGCGCGGCGCCAAAACCGCCCATGACGTGCTGGCCACCGTGATGGCCCTGGCCAAGAAAATCAAGAAGACTGCCGTGGTCTCTGGCGTGTGCGACGGCTTCATTGGCAACCGCATGATCGAACAGTACAGTCGCCAAGCAGGCTTCCTTTTGGAGGAGGGCTGCACACCGGCCCAGGTGGACAAAGCTGTGGAGAAGTTTGGCTTTGCCATGGGGCCATTCCGCATGGGTGACTTGGCCGGTAACGACATCGGCTGGGCCATCCGCAAGCGCCGCTATGTGGAGACGCCAAACCTCAAGTACAGCAAGACGGCTGACCTCTTGTGCGAGCTGGGCCGCTTCGGCCAGAAGACCGGCGCAGGCTGGTACGACTACCAGACTGGCAAGCGCGACGCTATTCCTTCACAGCTCGTGGTGGACATGGTCGAGAAGCACCGCAAAGATTTAGGCATCACCCCACGCAAAATCTCTGACGAAGAGATCGTGCAACGCTTGGTGTATTCGCTAGTGAACGAAGGCGCGCACATTTTGGAGGACGGTATCGCCGCCCGCGCCAGCGACATCGACATCGTCTACATCACCGGCTATGGCTTTCCCATTTATCGCGGCGGTCCCATGCAGTACGCCGACACCGTGGGCTTGTTCAACGTGGCGCAAGCCATGCAGCGTTTTGCGCAAAACCCGCTGGACGATGCTGAATTTTGGCAACCCGCGCCGCTGCTGGCCAGAAAAGTGGCTGAAGGCAAGTCCTTCAACTGAACAAGGAAAAAAATATGACCTCCGCATTGATCGTTTCAACCGCCCGCACCCCTTTGGCCAAGAGCTGGAAGGGCGCTTTCAACATGACCCACGGCGCCACCCTGGGCGGCCACGCCGTGCAGCACGCGGTGCAGCGCGCCGGTGTTGATCCGGCCCAGATTGAAGACGTCATCATGGGCTGCGCCAACCCTGAAGGGGCGACCGGCTGGAACATCGCGCGCCAGATTGGTCTCAAGGCCGGTTTGCCCATCAGCGTCTCAGGCATCACCGTCAACCGCTTTTGCTCATCGGGTCTGCAAACCATTGCCATGGCCGCGCAACGCATCATGGCGGGTGAGGGTGATGTGTATGTGGCGGGAGGTGTGGAAAGCATCTCTTGTGTGCAGCAAGAGATGAATCTGCATATGTTCCAAGATCCGGCCTTGAACAAGCTCAAGCCGGAGATTTACTGGAACATGCTGCAAACCGCTGAGATGGTCGCCAAGCGCTACAACATCAGCCGCGATGTGATGGACGCTTACGGCGCGGCCAGCCAACAAAAGGCCTGTGCAGCGCAGGCGGCCGGCTACTTTGACGCCGAGATTGCCCCGATCACCGTCACGGCAGGCATTGCCGACAAAACGCTGGGCTTGGTCACGCGTGAGGTCACCGTGAGCCGCGACGAAGGCACGCGTGAAGGCACCACGGTCGAGGCCATCAGCAGCCTGCGCTCGGCTCTGCCGGGTGGCTTGATCACAGCGGGCAACGCCAGCCAGTTCTCCGACGGTGCAGGGGCCTGCGTGGTGGTGCATGAGAGCGTGGCCGAGAAACAGGGTTTGAAACCCCTGGGCCGTTTCCTCGGCTTTGCCGTGGCGGGGTGCGAGCCTGATGAGATGGGCATTGGCCCGGTGTTCGCCATCCCCAAAGTGCTCAAACGATTGGGCCTGAGCGTGGGCGATATCGACCTGTGGGAGCTCAATGAAGCCTTTGCCGTGCAGGTGCTCTATTGCCGCGATAAGCTGGGCATTCCTGCCGATCGCCTCAACGTTAACGGTGGCGCCATCGCCCTGGGTCACCCCTACGGCGTGAGCGGCCAACGCTTAACCGGCCACGCCTTGATTGAAGGCAAACGACGGGGTGCCAAACGCGTGTGCATCACCATGTGCATTGGTGGCGGCATGGGTGCTGCTGGTATTTTCGAAGTACTTTGATGAATAAACCAACGGCAGCTGCAACCCCAACGCCAGCCCCCGTGCGAACGGCGTCTAAAAAAACTTTGCTGTGGATTCAACGACTTGTGTGGATCTATATTTACGGCGGTCTTTTGGCCGTGGTGATGGGTATCTTCGTCGCCCGCGTAGACATCGCACTGGCACGCACCATGCAAGGCGTGGGCTTGTTTTTTGTCATTCTGGGCATCGTTCTGATTTACGTGCGTTCACGGTTGAAAGAAACTCCATCGACTTAAGGCACACCCCATGACCCGAACGATTCAACAACTCTTCGACCTCACAGGAAAAACCGCCCTCATCACCGGCGGCTCGCGCGGTCTGGGCCTGCAAATGGCCCATGCCTTGGGTGAGGCGGGTGCGCGCATCATGCTCAGCGCCCGGAAGGCCGATGAATTGGAGCTGGCCGTGGCCGAGCTGCAAACCGCAGGCATTGACGCCCGCTGGGTGGCGGCGGATTGCGCCCAAGAGGCCGACATCCACCACCTGGTGGACGAGACCCTGCAACGCATGGGCGATGTGGACATCCTGCTCAACAACGCGGGCGCGGCCTGGGGCGCACCGGCGGAGGACTACCCGCTGGCGGCCTGGGACAAGGTGATGAGCGTCAACATCCGGGGTTACTTCATCCTGTGCCAGGCGGTGGGCAAGAAGAGCATGATTCCTAAAAAATCAGGTCGTATCATCAACATCGCCTCCATCGCCGGCCTGGCGGGTAACGCACCCGAGATGAATACCATTGCCTACAACACCTCCAAGGCAGCGGTCATCAACTTCACCCGCGCACTGTGTGGTGAATGGGGCAAGTACAACATCAACGTCAACGCCATTTGCCCCGGCTTTTTCCCCAGCAAGATGACAGCAGGCACGCTTAAATCTCGCGGGGTGGACAAGCTGGCTGCGCACGCGCCCTTGAAGCGCTTGGGTGATGATGAAGATCTCAAAGGCCTGTGCGTGTTGCTGGCATCGGACGCAGGCAAGCACATCACAGGGCAGGCCATCGCGGTAGATGGCGGCGTGAGCAGCGTGAAAGGATCAGCATGAAAGGATTGAAATGAGTTTTGGTGTAGAAATTCCCTTTGTCACCCATTTGGGTTTTGAGCTGACGAGGTTCGAGGGCGGGCATTCTGAGATCAGCTATACGCCCAAACCAGAGCACCTCAACTCCTTTGAAGTCACCCACGGCGGGGCCAGCATGACCCTGCTGGACGTGACCATGGCCACAGCGGCCCGCAGTGTGGACCCGGACATGGGCGTGGTCACCATCGAGATGAAAACTAGCTTCATGCAGGCCGCGCGCGGCCCACTCACCGGCAAGGGCCGCTTGATCCACCGCACCAAGTCCATGGCGTTTACTGAGGGCACGATTTTTGATGCACAGGGGCGCGTGTGTGCCCATGCCACAGGCACCTTCAAATACGTCAAGCGCCTGCCCACGGGGCCGCAAAGCAGTAACCCTTTGAACGTGATTTCCACGGACTAGGCGCAGTTCAACTCACAACGTCACCATGCCCATCAACACACAAATTTTGCTGGACACACGCCCCACGGGTGCAGCCAGCGCGGCCAATTTCAAGCTCATCCAGCGTGAAACGCCAACGCTCGAAAACGGGCAAGTGCTGGTGCGTCACCACTACTTGAGCCTAGACCCCTATATGCGTGGCCGCATGAACGCAGGCAAGAGCTACGCCACCCCGCAGCCGCTGGGCGAGGTGATGATCGGCGGCACGGCGGGTGAAGTGGTGCAGAGTGAGCACCCCAAATTTGCCGTGGGCGACACGGTGGTGGGTATGGGCGGCTGGCAGGCGTACAGCGTGGTCGATGCCACACAGCCCGGCGCTCTGCGCAAGGTCGATACCACCCAAGTGCCATTGAGCTACTACCTAGGTGCCGTGGGCATGCCCGGTGTGACGGCTTGGTACGGTCTGGTGAAAATCATCGCCCCCGTGGCAGGCGAGACCATCACGGTCAGCGCGGCCACGGGGGCGGTGGGCAGTGCCTACGCCGCCTTGGCCAAGGCACGTGGCTGCCGCGTGGTGGGCATTGCGGGCGGGCCAGACAAGTGCCAATACGCGGTGAGTGAACTCGGTTTTTATGCCTGTGTGGACTACAAGCTGCACAAAGATGCCATGTCCTTGTCGCAAGCCCTCAAAGACGCTTGTCCCAATGGCATTGACGGCCATTTTGAGAACGTCGGTGGCCTGGTGCTGGACGCCGTTATGCTGCGCCTGAACGCCTTTGGCCGCATCGCCGTGTGCGGCATGATTGCTGGCTACGACGGCCCTCCTTTGCCCATGGCCTACCCGGCCTTGATCCTGACGAACCGCCTCACAGTGCAGGGCTTCATCGTTAGCGAACACATGGAAGTCTGGCCCGAGGCGCTCAAAGAATTGGGCACGTTGGTGGCCACTGGCAAGCTGCGACCGCGTGAAACCATTGCGCAGGGCATAGCCGCTGCGCCCGAGGCTTTTCTGGGCTTGCTCAAGGGTAAAAACTTTGGCAAACAACTGGTCAAGCTCGTTTGAGTTGACGCTGCCTTAGTCGGTCTTTCCCATGCTGCGTGACTTTAAAAATAAAACAGCCGTTTTGACCGGTGCCGCTTCGGGCTTGGGTCTTGAGTGCGCACGCATAGCTGCGCGCTTGGGCATGAACCTTGTGCTGGTGGATGTGCAGCAAGACGCGCTAGACCAGTTGGTTAGCGAGCTACAGCCCGCGGTGCAGGCTGCGGACTCGCAGGTGTCGGCCTTTCTGGTAGACGTGTCAGATGCGGCGCAGATGGCGCACCTGGCCCACCGCGTGCAAGCGGATTTTGGTGCGCCACACTTTGTCTTCAACAACGCAGGCGTGGCCGCAGGCGGCTTAATATGGGAAAGCACGGCGCAAGACTGGCAGTGGGTGCTGGGTGTCAACCTGATGGGCGTGGCACACGGCGTGCGACTGTTTACACCCATGATGTTGGAGGCCGCGCGCCAAGACCCTTTGTGGCGGGGCCATATCGTTAACACCGCCAGCATGGCCGGGCTGCTCAATCCGCCAAATATGGGTATCTACAACGTGAGCAAACACGCGGTCGTGAGCTTGAGCGAGACGCTTTACCAAGACCTGGCGCTGGTGACCAACCAGATCAGCGCCTCTGTGTTGTGCCCGTACTTTGTGCCCACCGGCATTCACCAAAGTGGACGCCATCGCCCCGCCGATCGGCCTGCAAGCCAAGCAAGCTTGAGCCAACGTGTGGGCCAAGCCGCGCTGGACAAGGCTGTGAGCGCGGGCAAAGTGTCCGCCGCTGAAGTAGCTCAAAAAGTGTTCGACGCCATGATGCAAAACCAGTTCTACATCTACAGCCACCCTCAAGCCTTGGGTGCGGTGCAAACCCGACTTGAAGACATTGTGCAAGCCCGCAACCCCAGCGACCCATTTGCGCACAAACCCGCCTTGGGCGATGCGCTTAGGCAGGCGCTGCGAACTAAGGCGTAACTCTTGGTTTTGTGCCGTGGTGTTGTGCCTTGGGCGCTGGTGGTGTGCGCTGGGGGAAAATTCAAATCCCTGTGGCACACTCGCTGACTTCGTTTTCATTTATGCGCCGATGCCTTGTCGGTGTCGCCTCGAGTCATGCAAAGTATCATCGCGCAAATCGCGCAAGAAATCCGGGTTCAAGTTAAACAGGTTGAGACTGCCGTGGCCCTGCTGGACGGGGGCGCGACTGTGCCCTTTATCGCCCGCTACCGCAAGGAAGTCACCGGCGGGCTGGACGACATTCAGTTGCGGGAGCTGGAGCAGCGACTGGGCTATTTGCGTGAGCTGCATGCGCGGCGTGAGGCGATTCAAAGCAGCATTCAAGAGCAAGGCAAGATGACCCCCGCGTTGCTGGCAGCGCTGCACGCGGCGGGCACCAAGCAGGAGCTGGAAGACCTCTACCTGCCCTACAAACAAAAGCGTCGCACCAAAGGGCAAATCGCCCGTGAAGCCGGGCTGGAGCCTTTGGCCGACTGCCTCTTTGCCAACCCCGCACTGAATCCGGCGGAGGAGGCCGTGGCCTTCGTCAAGACCGAGAAGAACGAGGCAGGCGATGATTTCACCAGCACCGCTGCCGTGTTGGACGGGGTGCGCGACATCTTGAGCGAACGCTGGGCCGAAGACGCCGCGCTGGTGCAAAACTTGCGCGCATGGCTGTGGGCCGAGGGCTTGTTCAAAAGCCGTTTGTTGGACGGCAAGGACGAGAACAACGCGGACGCGGCCAAGTTCCGCGACTACTTTGACTACGACGAGCCCATAGGCCGCGTGCCCTCGCACCGTGCACTGGCGGTGTTTCGCGGGCGTGGGCTGGAGATTTTGGATGCCAAGCTGGTGCTGCCTGAGCCCCCTCCCGTTCGCCCTGAGCTTGTCGAAGGGAGGGCTTCGACAAGCTCAGCCCGAACGGGGGAAAGCTCAGCCCGAACGGGGGAAAGCTCAGCTCGAAAAGGTTCTGGCGCCGTCGTGTCGCTGGCCGAAGCCCGCATTGCCCTCTACCTGCGCTGGAGCCACCAGGGTCGGGCGGGGGATGACTTGATTCGCAAGTGCGTGGCCTGGGCCTGGCGCGTGAAGCTGAGTTTGTCCACCGAACGCGACCTGTTCAGCCGCCTGCGTGAGAGCGCCGAGACGGTGGCGATCAAGGTGTTTGCCGACAACCTGCGCGACTTGCTGCTGGCCGCGCCCGCAGGCCCACGCGTGGTGATGGGGCTGGACCCCGGCATCCGCACCGGTGTGAAAGTGGCCGTGGTGGATGGCACCGGCAAGCTGGTGGACACATCCACCGTGTTCCCGCATGAGCCCCGGCGCGACTGGGAGGGCTCGCTGCACACTCTGGTCAAGCTGTGCGAGAAACACGGCGTGAATCTGATCGCCATTGGTAACGGCACGGCCAGCCGCGAGACCGACAAGCTGGCGGGGGATTTGATCAAGCAACTGGCCAAGCTGCGCGACGACGCTGAGATTCAGCGTGTGGTGGTGAGTGAAGCGGGGGCTTCGGTGTACAGCGCCAGTGAGTTTGCTTCTCAAGAAATGCCAGATGTGGACGTGAGCCTGCGTGGTGCGGCAAGCATTGCGCGCCGCCTGCAAGACCCCTTGGCCGAGTTGGTCAAGATCGACCCCAAATCCATCGGCGTGGGGCAGTACCAGCATGACGTGAACCAGAGCGAGTTGGCACGGTCTTTGGACGCGGTGGTGGAGGATTGCGTGAACGGTGTCGGGGTTGACCTCAATACGGCCAGTGTGCCGCTGCTGGCACGCGTGTCGGGCCTCTCAGCCAGTGTGGCCAAGGCGGTGGTGCGCTGGCGTGAGGCGCACGGGGCCTTTAACAACCGTCAGCAGCTCTTGCAGGTGACGGGGCTGGGGGCCAAGACCTTTGAGCAAAGCGCGGGGTTCCTGCGTATCAACGGCGGTGACAACCCGCTGGACATGACCGGCCTGCACCCGGAAACCTACCCGGTGGTGGCGCAGATCATGGCCACGACCGGCAAGCCCGCCATTGAGTTGATGGGCCGCGCCGAGATGCTCAAGGCCCTGCGCCCAGAGTTGTTTGCCAACGCGCAGTTTGGTGTGATCACGGTCAAGGACATCTTGGCCGAGCTGGAAAAACCCAACCGCGACCCGCGCCCGGACTTCAAGGTGGCGCGCTTTAACGAGGGCGTGGACGACATCAAGGATTTGCGTGAGGGCATGGAACTGGAAGGCACAGTGAGCAACGTGGCGGCCTTTGGCGCTTTTGTCGATCTGGGTGTGCACCAGGACGGGCTGGTGCATGTGAGCCAACTCAGCAACCGATTTGTGACGGATGCGCGCGAGATCGTTAAAACCGGCGACATCGTGAAAGTGCGCGTGGTGGAGGTGGACGTGGCGCGTAAGCGCATTGCGTTGACTATGAAGCTGGACGCGCCTGTGTCCCGTCAAGGTGGGCAAGGAGCGGGTGACAACCGTTTTCAGGGGGCAACCCAGGGGCAGCGGGCGCGCCCGTTAGCACCCGTGCCGCAGGCCAGCGCCATGGCGTCGGCCTTTGCCAAGCTCAAGCGGCCATAACTGATGCCGGGTTTTTGTACGCCCCGGCGCAGCCGACCTGAGCCCGCGCAGAAGTGGCCAAAGACAAGATGAGCGAGAGATCGTTCTTTGAGGAAACATCAGCAACTACATCGCCTGGCGCAGCATGTCCTGGTAGTCCTCTACGCTGGCAATCCGCGGGTTGGTTTTGTGGCAATGATCGGCCATCGCGCCGGTGATGATCTGGTCAAACTGGCTGGCTTGTACGCCCATCGCATCCAAGCCGCTGGGCATACCCAGACGAGCGTTCATGTCTTCAATCGCTTCGGGAATGTCGCTGCCGGATGTCAAGCCCATGGCGTGGGCCATGCGTTGCAGGCGGTTTTCTTTTTGGATCGACTCGGCTGACGCATTGAAGCGCACCACGGCGGGCAGGAACATGGCGTTCAGCGTGCCGTGGTGCAGGCGTGGATCGACGCCGCCCAGGCTGTGGCTGAGCGAGTGCACGCAGCCCAGACCTTTTTGGAAGGCCATCGCCCCTTGCATGGAGGCGCTCATCAGGTTCAGGCGCGCTTCGCGGTCGCTACCGTCTTTTGTGGCGCGCTCGATGTGCGTCCAGGCGCGCGCCAGGCCGTCCAGCCCGATGCCGTCGGCGGGCGGATTGAAGGCTGGGGCCATGAAGGTTTCCATGCAGTGGGCAATGGCGTCCATGCCGGTGGCGGCGGTCAGCAGGGGCGGCAAGCCCAGGGTGAGTTCGGGGTCGCAAATGGCGGCTTTGGGCACCAGGTGCCAGGAGTGAAAGCCGAGCTTGCGGTGGTCGTCCACGATGAGGATGGCCCCGCGCGCCACCTCGCTGCCGGTGCCGCTGGTGGTGGGCACGGCGATGATGGGGGCCACGCGCTCGGTGATGCGCGGCGAGCCGCCTTCAATCGTGGCGTAGGTTTTTAGCGGGCCTTCGTGTGTGGCGGCAATGGCCACGCCCTTGGCGCAGTCGATGGATGAGCCGCCGCCGACTGCAATCAGGCCGTCGCATCCATTGGCCAGGTACATTTGCGCCGCTGCGCGCACGGCAGCCTCGGTCGGATTGGAGGGGGTTTGGTCAAACACGGTGACGGGCAAGCCGGGTAGGGCGGCAAGCGCTTTTTGCAGCACGCCTGCGGCCTTGACACCTGCGTCGGTGATGACCAAGGGGCGGCTGATGCCGATGCGTTCACACTCTTGTTTAAGCAGTTTGATAGCGCCAAACTCGAACTGAACCTGGGTGATGTAGTAGATGAGGGACATGACGACCTGCGGTGTAGGATGAAGCCCCCACTTTAGCTGAGCCCAGCACACTATGACCCGAGATGACTTTCGCTTCTTTCACCGCCTGCGCGTGCGCTGGGCCGAGGTGGACCTGCAAAAAATTGTCTTCAATGCGCACTACCTCATGTACTTCGACACCGCCATCACTGACTACTGGCGGGCCTTGGCCTTGCCGTACGAGGCGGCCATGCACCAGTTGGGTGGCGACCTGTACGTGAAGAAGTCCAGCCTGGAGTTCCATGGCTCAGCGCGCTTTGATGACCAGCTCGATATCGGCCTGAAGTGCGCGCGTATTGGCAACTCCTCCATGAGCTTTGTTGGCGGCATTTTTCGGGGCCATGACTTGCTGGTGACCTGCGAATTGATTTATGTGTTTGCTGATCCGACTACGCAGACCTCCAAGCCCGTGCCGCAAGCTTTGCGTGATGTGCTGACCGGGTTTGAGGCGGGTGAGACGATAGTGAGTCTGCAACTTGGCCCCTGGAGCGAGTTGGCCGCTGCCGCCCGGCCCGTGCGCACTGAGGTGTTTTTGCAGGAGCAGCGGGTTCCCGTGGACATGGAGTGGGACGATGATGACGAAACCGCCCTGCACGCCGTAGTCATCAATCGCCTGGGTATGCCCCTGGCCACAGGGCGCTTGTTGCCTGCGGTGTCAGGCACGGCCCGCATTGGCCGCATGGCCGTGAGCCGGGTGTTGCGCGGCTCGGGTCTGGGCAAAAGCATCTTGCAAGCCTTGATGCAAGCCGCCGCTCAGCGCGGTGATCGTCAAGTGCTATTGCACGCCCAACGCAGTGCCGAAGGCTTTTACCGCCGACTCGGTTTTGTGCCACAGGGCGAGCCGTTTGAGGAGGCGGGGATCGCGCACATTGAGATGATCAAAGCGCTGTGAATCACAGGTCGGCGCCTCAGATGTCCGCCAGCAAGCCGGTGAGCGTGCAGCCACGCTGATGAGCTTGATCGAGTCGGCCAAACTTAACGGCCACGACGCCTGGGCCTACCTCAAGGACGTGCTGACCAAGTTGGCGACCTGGCCCAACTCACGGCTGGCGGAGTTGCT
>JANXSU010000228.1 GCA_025356545.1 Comamonadaceae bacterium | reverse complement strand
CGGCACAGCGGCGATGGCCGATACGCCCCCGCCGCCTGCCAAGAGGGACTTTTCATGCTCGGCCATCAACGCCGCCGGGTTGGCCGCAGACAGCAGCGCCCCGCCTTGCGGCCCGCTCTTGGCATTGATAAACGCCACTGGTATCCACACGAATTTCACCTTGCTGTGCAGTGGCACAGACGCCTCCCACAGGTGGCCGCAATGTGGGCACTGCGGGTCAAACAACACATACACCGCATTGGCGCTCATCATCGCGCCCACGGTGAAGCCCGTGCCTTGTGCGGCGACAGCTTCATAGGGCAAGGCGGGCTTGGCCATTGGGGTTTTGTCGTCGGCCGAGTCTTGCGGGGAGCAAGCAGATAAGCCTAGCACCAGCGCTGCGATGAAGGAGAGGGCCAGAGGTGTTCGTTTGAGAAAGTTCAATGGGGAGTCCTTTGCTTTGAGTTTTTGTGTAATGTGCCGCTGGATGCTGCCCAAGGTACACGCAATACTCCCGTGGCCAGCGCCGTGCCCAGCACAATTACCGCGCCAAACACCAACATACTCAAGCTTAAGGCTTCATCCAGCAGCACGCTGCCGTAGGCCACGCCAAACACGGGGATGAGAAAGGTCACAGTCACTGTGCGTGCTGGCCCCATGCGGGTGATGAGCCTAAAGAATAGGATGTAGGCCATGGCGGTGCAGAAGAATGCTAGCAAAATAATAGCTGTCCATGCATTAAAACTGGGCATCTTGGCCGGAACTGTCATCAAAGCGGGTAGCAATAAAACTAGGCTGCCACCGATCTGACTACCCGCCGCATTGGCCATGGCGGGCGTGCCATCCAAATACTTTTTGGTGAAACTCGCGGCAATCCCGTAGAGCAGGGTGGCGGTAAGGCAAGCCAGCACCGCCAGGCCCGACAGCGGGTCGGCTCCGCTGAACGAGGCCTTGTCCCAGGCCAGCGCGGCCACGCCGACAAAGCCGATCATCAGGCCCATGATGCGCGAACCATTGGGTCGATCACGCAACCAAACCCAGGCCACCAGTGCCCCCCACAGCGGCACGGTGGCGTTGAGGATGGCGCTCAAGCCGGTGTTGATGTGCAGCACTGCAAAGCAGTACAGCGCAAAGGGCAGGCCGCTGTTGAGAACACCCACCATCAGGATGGGGCCGAGCTTGGCGCGCAGGGCAGGTATTTGTTGTTGCCATAGCAGCAAGGGTAGTAAAAAAAGCGAGGCCAAAAACACGCGCAAAAAAGCTGTGACAAACGGGCCAAATTCAGCAGCCCCCATCTTCATTAGTAGGAAGGACGCACCCCACAGGGCGGCGAGCAAGACAAAGTCCATCGCGACGCTGGTTTTCATGTGCGCACGCTCACAGCAGACAGCCCTCAAGCTGCAATAGCGCCACCTTGCGCGGCAGGCCCCCCGCATAGCCCGTGAGTGAGCCGTTACTACCCACCACGCGGTGGCAGGGCACGATGATGCTGATGGGGTTGCGCCCCACCGCCGCGCCCACGCCACGTGCGGCGCTGGGCCGACCCACGCGCGCGGCCAGCGCACCATAGCTCTCGGTCTGGCCACGCCCAATGGTCAGCAGAGCATGCCACACGCTTTGCTGAAAGACGCTGCCTGAGCTCAAGTCCAGCGGCAGATCAAAGTGCGAGCGCTGCCCGGCAAAGTAGTGGTTCAATTGCTGCGCCGTCTCACTCAGCCAGGCTTGCGCAGGTGACGACGCATCGCTTGCACGGGTAGCCGCCGAGGCGACGGTTTGCGCGGCTTGCAAGACCGCGTCGGGCGGGAAATGTTTCTGATCCAAAAACCACACCCCGCACAGGCCTAGCGGGCTGGCTGCCAGCAACATCGGCCCCAAAGGTGAGGGGGTTTGACGGGTTTGGGTGAGGGCGGGGAAGTTCATGGTCTGGCATCTCCAAAGTGCGCTCGTGGGGGCATACGTGGCGCGCGCACCATGATAAGCCTGAGCACGGGTGCGCCGCCTACAATTCGTGCATTGTTGGATCACCCGCCACCCCCTCATTCCCATGCAAATCAACCCTTCCATCTTCAAAGCCTATGACATTCGCGGCATCGTGCCCGCCACCGTGGACGAGGCCATGGCCGAAGGCTTGGGCCGCGCCTTTGGCACCGAGGCCCTGCGCCAAGGTGAGCGTTGTGTCGCTGTGGGGCGAGACGGGCGCTTGAGCGGCCCGGCCTTGGTGGCAGCGCTGGCACGAGGTCTGGTGGCCTCAGGCGTCGAGGTGATTGATGTCGGAATGGTCACCACACCGCAACTTTACTTTGCGGCCAGCACGCTGTGCCACAGCGGCATCCAGGTCACGGGCAGCCACAACCCCAAGGACTACAACGGTTTCAAAATGGTGCTGGCTGGGCGCGCTATTTATGGCGACGACATTCAGGCCTTGCGCCAAACCATGCAAGACGAAAGTTGGGTGGTGCAAGCCGGTGGCAGCGTGCGCGTTGAGGACGTGTCAGCCGCTTACCGCGAGCGCATTGTGAGTGACGTCAAGCTGGCCCGGCCGATGAAGATCGTGGTTGACTCGGGCAACGGCATTGCGGGCGCGTCGGCCCCCGGCATCTTGCGGGCTTTGGGTTGCGAGGTGATCGAGCTGTTCAGCGAGGTCGATGGCAACTTTCCCAACCACCACCCCGACCCGAGCAAGCCCGAGAACCTGCGCGACGTGATCACAGCTTTGCAAACGGGTGACGCTGAACTGGGTCTGGCCTTTGACGGCGATGGTGATCGTTTGGGCATCGTCACCAAAGACGGCCAGACCATCTACCCGGATCGCCAGATGATGTTGTTTGCACAGGATGTGCTCAGCCGTGTGCCGGGCGGCACCATTGTGTTTGACGTGAAGTGCTCGCAGCGCCTGGCTCCGGCGATTGAGGTTGCCGGGGGCAAAGCTTTGATGTTTAAAACCGGCCACTCGTTGATCAAAGCCAAGATGAAAGAAATCGACTCGCCTCTCGGTGGCGAAATGAGCGGACACATCTTTTTCAAAGAGCGCTGGTATGGCTTTGACGACGGCACCTACGCCGGTGCGCGCCTGCTGGAAATCGTGAGCCGATCGCCCGATGCCAACGCCGTGCTGCACGCCTTGCCCACGAGTTTTTCCACGCCTGAACTCAACGTGAAGTGTGCCGAAGGCGAACCGCATGACCTGGTGGCACAACTGGTGGCCGGAGCCACGTTTGTCGCCCCCGCCCAGGTCAACACGATTGATGGTTTGCGCGTGGACTGGCCGGACGGCTTTGGCCTGATTCGCGCCTCCAACACCACACCCGTGCTGGTGCTGCGTTTTGAAGGCCACACGCCCGAAGCCTTGCACCGGATAGAGACCGGGATGCTGGCCTTGCTGCGCACCGTCAAGCCGGATGCGGTGTTGGATGAGGCGGCGCATTGATCACCCGGCCACAGCACGTGTTTGAGAAGACAAATCCTTGCGCATCCTCATAGTCAAGCTCTCATCCCTGGGCGACGTGGTGCACACCATGCCCGCCGTGCAGGACATCCGCCGCGCCTTGCCGCAGGCGCAGATCGACTGGGTGATGGAGCGTGGCTTTGCACCCCTGGTGCGGCGCTGCGAAGGCGTGACGCGCGTCATTGAGTGCGATTTGCGGCGCTGGCGCAAATCCCTCCTCGCTGCCAACACCCACGCCGAGTGGCGGGTCTTCAAACAGATATTGCAAGCACAAGCCTATGACGCGGTGATCGACCTGCAAGGCCTGAGCAAATCTGCCCTGGTGGCCTGGCTGGCACGGCTGGCCCCTGGCGGCAAGCGTTACGCCATGGCGAATCAAACCGAAGGCTCGGGTTATGAGGCCCCCACACGCTGGGTGAGTGACGTGGCCATCACCTTGCCAGCGCACATTCATGCGGTGCAGCGAGGTCGCTTGTTGTGCGCCAAGGCCTTGGGCTATGACGTGCCCGATGTAGAAGTGTTTGGTCTTTTAGCCCAACATCCACCAGCACAAGCAGCTACTGAAACAATAGCAATAGAAAATCTGGTGGTGGAAAAAATAGCCGTTAATAGCGACTCAAACCAACCCTGCATCGCGCTGGTACACGGAACCTCACGCGCCGACAAGCAGTGGCCGCTCGACCATTGGGTTGCTCTGGGCACGCGCTTGCAGGCCGCAGGCTACACGCTGGCCTTGCTGCATGGCACGGATGCCGAACAGCAGCGCAGCGCAGCCCTGGCCGCGCAACTGCCCGGTGCTGTGGTCTGGCCACGGCTGGGTCTGGATGCGCTGACCGACGCACTGGTAGCTTGTGCGGGCGTGATCGGCGTGGACAGTGGCTTGAGCCATATCGCGGTGGCGCTGGATCTGCCCCATGTGCAGATCTACAACTTCGACACCGCCTGGCGCACCGGCCCACTCAACCGCACGCGCCAACGCAGCGTGTTTGCGCAGCCCACGCCGTCGGTCGGTGCGGTCTGGCAGGCTTGGTTGGACGTGTCTGCATGATCCGCTTGCTTTACTCCACCTTGGTTTGGCTGCTCCAGCCCCTGCTGCGCCGCAAGTTGCGCAAGCGCGGCGTGCAAGAGCCAGGCTACCTGGACGCCGTAGAAGAACGCTTTGGCCACTACACACAAGCAGCCTGCCCTCCAGACGGTCAAACCGTGTGGCTGCACGCCGTCTCTTTGGGAGAGACGCGCGCCGCCGCCGTGTTGGTCACACGCTTGCGCGCGCAGTGGCCGCAAATGCGCTTGCTGCTCACGCACGGCACAGCTACCGGACGCGCGCAGGGCCTAAGCTTGCTCCGGCCGGGAGATAGCCAGGTCTGGCAGCCCTGGGATACCCCCGCCGCTGTGCAGCGCTTCTTGACCCATTTCAAGCCCCGTATCGGCATCCTGATGGAAACCGAGGTCTGGCCCAATCTGAGCGCGGCCTGCGTGCAGTGGGGCGTGCCGCTGGTGCTGGCCAATGCGCGCATGAGCGAGAAGTCCATGCGCCAGGCGCTGCGCCTGAGCTGGCTGTCACGCCCGGCCTACCAGTCCCTGGCGGCGGTGTGGGCGCAAACGCCGGGGGATGCTCGGCGGTTGCAGGCCTTGGGCGCGCATGTGCAAGGCGTGTTTGGCAACGTGAAGTTTGACGCCAGTCCCCATGCAGAGCAACTGGCGCTGGGTCGGGCTTGGCGTGCGGCGATGCAGAGGTCTGTGATTATGTTTGCCAGCTCACGCGAGGGTGAAGAGGCGCAGTGGCTTCATATTTTTAAAGCCAATCGGGTTGAAAACCAATATCCACATGCACAAGCAGCTATTGATTCAATAGCATCAAAAATGTCACAAGTTCAATGGCTGATCGTCCCACGCCACCCGCAGCGCTTTGATGAGGTCGCAGCCCTCATTCGTGCTCAGGGCCTGAGCGTGTCGCGTCGCAGTGACTGGGCCGATCAGCCCACCGCTGCCGATCTGGCTGCCGATGTCTGGCTGGGCGACTCGCTGGGCGAGATGGCGCTGTACTACGGTTTGAGTGATGCAGCCCTGTTGGGCGGCAGTTTCGAGCCCCTGGGCGGGCAAAACCTGATCGAGGCAGCGGCCTGTGGTTGCCC
>JANXSU010000196.1 GCA_025356545.1 Comamonadaceae bacterium | reverse complement strand
GGCTATGTGGAAACCTCCAACGTCAACGTCGTGCAAGAGCTGGTCACCATGATCCAGACCCAACGCGCTTACGAAATGAACTCCAAAGCCATTCAAACATCGGACCAGATGTTGCAAAAACTGGCGCAAATGTGATGGCCACCGCACAAACGAGACACGCCCACGGCGCAAGCACTCGCCCGGCAATGCCGTGGTTCACCATCATGCACATCGTGGGGATAGCACTGCTGGTCGCGGGCTGTGACTCGCTGCCGCAAACGGTTAAAGTCGATTTTGCCGAGACCAAACCGATAGCTATTGCAAGCGCCTCGTCACCCCCCGCAACAGGCCAGCGATCGACGACGGGAAGTCTGTTTCAAACCGTGAGTTATCGACCCGCTTTTGAAGACCGCAGAGCCCGACTGGTGGGCGACACCCTGACCATTCAAATTGTGGAGAACGTCACGGCCAGCCAAAAGTCAACCTCCACAGCCAACCGCAGCACCAGCCTGGCCGGGGGGGTAACGGGTTTCCCTGGTTTTTCGTTCCCATCTGAAACGCAAAACCGGGCTACCCTGGGAGCCAGCTCAGCGAGCGACTTTGCAGGCAAGGGCGGAACCGAGAGCGCCAACACTTTTTCCGGCTCCATCACAGCAACGGTGTCCGAGATCTTGCCCAATGGTCACCTGGTGGTCATCGGTGAAAAACAAATTGGTGTGAACCAAAACGTGGATGTACTGCGGTTTTCCGGCACGGTGGACCCACGCGCCATTTTGCCCGGCAGCATTGTGAGCTCCAACCAAGTGGCCAATGTGCGCGTCGAATCCAAAGGACGTGGTGCCACCAACGAAGCACAAACAGTTGGCTGGTTAACGCGCTTCTTTTTCAGCTTTTTGCCTTTTTGAAGGCGCTCAGAATGGCTTGACCTGCTCTTTCTTTTATCGACAGGTTTTGTGAATTCTTTAGCCCATTGCCATGACACCACCACTGAACCATTTGCTGAGCGGCCCACTACGCCAGATTGTCAGCGGGCTATTGATGGCCAGTTTGCTAATACCATGCGTGAGTCTGGCAGGACGCATCAAAGAGGTGGCTGCTATTGAAGGGGTGCGCAGCAACACATTGACCGGCTTTGGCCTGGTCATCGGGCTGGATGGCACGGGCGACCAGACCACGCAAATGCCCTACACCTCGCAAAGCCTGAGCAACTACCTGCAGCAATTGGGGATCTCGCTGCCGGTCGATGCGCTGGCCCGGCTTCAGCTCAAAAACGTAGCGGCGGTGCTGGTGACTGCGCAACTCCCCGCCTTTGCTCGCCCCGGTCAGACTGTGGACGTGAACGTCTCCTCCATGGGCAATGCCAAGTCGCTCAAGGGTGGCATGCTGATCACCACGCCGCTCAAGGGAGCCGATGGTGAAATTTATGCCTTGGCCCAAGGCAATCTGATCGTGGCCGGGGCTGGGGCCTCAGCCGGCGGCAGCAAGGTGCAGATCAACCACCTGAGCGCGGGGCGCGTGCCCAATGGCGCTCAGATCGAGCGCACCATTCCCACGCCTTTGCTAGAGGGTGCCAGTTTCAAGCTGGGGCTGGAGGCTTCGGACTTTCAAACCGCACGACGGGTGGCTGAGGCCATCAATACCCGCTTTGGGGCCACCACCGCCCGCGCGCTCGATGGCCGCACGGTGGATGTGCAAGCGCCCACGGAATCCAATGCCCGTATAGCCTTCATTGCCGAAATGGAGGAGATTCAGCTAGAGGCCTCCATCCCAGCCGCCAAAGTCGTCATCAACTCGCGCACTGGCTCCATCGTACTGAACCAGGCCGTAACACTGGGGCCCTGCGCCATAGCGCACGGCAACTTGTCAGTGAGCATCAGCTCCACCCCCATCATCAGCCAACCCGGACCCATGTCGGGCGGGCAAACGGTGGTTCGGGAAAAAGCCAACATCCAGATCAAGCAAGAGCCCGGCATCCTCATCCAACTGCCAGCCGCACCACTGCTTGCTGATGTGGTGCGCGCCCTGAATGCCCTGGGTGCCACGCCGCAAGACCTGCTGGCCATCCTGCAAGCCATCAAGGCGGCTGGTGCCTTGAATGCGGAGCTGGAGGTGATTTGAAATGGGGCTGAATCCGCTTTCGCAAACGTCTTCTTCGCCCGCCAATGCGCTGGCGGCTGACGCCCGAACGCTCAACAGCCTGAAGCTGCAAGCCGGCCAAAGTTCACCTGCTGCCATCAAGGAAACGGCCAAACAGTTTGAAGCCCTGTTCATGCGCGAGCTGCTCAAAAGCATGCGCGAAGCCACCATGAAGTCCGGCCTGATGGACAGCGCACAAGGGGACTTGGGCACGGACTTGCTGGACCAGCAGTTCGCTGTGCAAATGTCGGGCCAACCTGGCGGGCTGTCTGACATGATCGCCCAGCAACTGACGCGCCAGATGAATGGAAGTCAAACCCCACCAACCTCACCCCCAGCGTCCACCCTCTCCTTATCTGAGCGCAGTCCCGCATCAGTCACAGCCGCGATCACCGGTTCAGGCACCGCCCCTCAAGCCCACTTCATCCAGCGTCACAGCGAGGCCGCCGCGCGGGTCGAAAAGTCCAGCGGCATCCCGGCCAGCTTCATGATCGGCCAGGCCGGGCACGAAAGCGGCTGGGGCCAGCGTGAAATCAAGTTACCCGACGGCAGCCCTTCTTTCAACCTGTTTGGAATCAAAGCCACGCCTGGCTGGACAGGTCAGGTAGCACAGGTGACAACCACCGAATATGTCAACGGCGAAGCAAAAAAAACAGTCGCTAAATTTCGTGCCTATGACTCGTATGAAGACTCGTTTCGCGATTTTTCAAAACTGATCTCGCAAAGCCCTCGCTACGCGCAGACGCGCCAGCAAACGGGCTCGGTACAAGCCTATGCCAACAGTCTACAAAACGCGGGCTATGCCACCGACCCCGACTACGCAGCCAAGCTAAGCCGCGCCATCAACACCACGCTGCACATGCAGCGTGCCCAGAGCTGAAGGAGCACCCCATGGCAGATGTCATGAATATCGGCGTGCGGGCCTTAATGGTTAACCAGAGCGCCTTGCAAACGGTAGGCAACAACATTGCCAACGTCAACACGCCGGGTTACTCGCGTCAGTCGGTTGTCCTCAAAAGTGTGGGGGGGCAGTTTTCCGGCTCCGGCTATTACGGCAAAGGGGTGGCGATTGAGACGGTGCAGCGCAATTACAGCGAGTTTTTGACCCAGCAAGCCGCCCTCTCCAAATCGGTAGCGTCAGGCGACACGGCCCGCTACAACAACCTGAGCCAGCTGGAAAACATCTTCCAGGGCGGAGCAAACGGCTTGGGAGCCTCCATCAGCAATATGCTCAACGCTTTTTCAGACGTGGTGAATGCGCCGACTGATCTGACTGCACGCTCGGTCGTGCTGACCCAGGCGGATGAAGCCGCTACCCGACTGCGAACGGCAGCAGCTCAACTCAATGACTTGAAACTGGGCACAGTCGCACAACTGAAAACCGATGTCACAACCATCAACAATTTGGCCCAGCAAATTGCCTCGACCAACGATCAGATCACCAAAGCGCTGGGCAGTGGTCACAGCCCGAACGATCTGCTCGATCAGCGTGATCAATTGATCAGCCAGCTCAACCACTATGCGCAAACCAAAACAATTGCTGCAGATGATGGCAGTGTCGGCATATTCATGAGCAGTAGTCAGCCCCTGGTATTGGGCACCGCCGTTTCACCCCTCAAAATCGTCAACGACACCTTCAACGATCCAGCCAAGAGTCAGCTCACGATGACGGTCAGCGGGGTTGCCCAAGATTTGGATGCAGCCCAGTTGGGCGGCGGTGAGATTGCCGGCTTGTTGCGTTTTCAGAACTCCGATCTGGTCGATGCCGGTAACCTGCTGGGACGCATGGCCTTGGCCATCGGCACCCAGATGAACACGCAACAAGGCTTGGGATTGGATCTCAATGGCAACCCTGGCACGCCTTTATTTAACATCAAACCCATGCCCAGTGTCTACGCGGCCAGCACTAACACCTTGCCCGGCCCCGCACTCAGCGTGGGAATTCAGACCAGCCCCAGCTCTGGCACACCGTCTCTGGCCGCCTCCAATTACGAGCTCAACTTCAACTCCGCCACCACCGGCAGCATCACCCGCTTGTCTGATGGTGTGGTGACAGCTTTTGATTTTGGTGCGAGCAACCCCATCAAAATCGATGGGTTGGACATCCAAAAAAATGCAGTGGCCGCCACAACGGGTGACCGTTTTTTAATCACCCCGTTCAGCGCTGCAGCCCCCAGCATTGCCACCGCTTTTTCATCGCCACGTGGGCTGGCCATGGCAAGCCCAGTAGCTGCACAATCAGGTTCAGCAAACGCAGGCACACTGGTGCAAGAAGGCTTAGTCGCACGCTCGCAACCCGCACCGCCAGCCGTCACATTGAACTTCACCGGACCAGGCACCTACACCCGCTCGGACACTGGCGCCACACTCTACGCCTACACGCCCAGTCAGCCGATTGAATACAGCACGGCAGCGCCACTGACCGGCTGGTCGCTCACGCTCAAGGGCGTACCCAAAGCAGGAGACACCTACACCGTGCAGCCCAACGCCTACCCGACCTTGGATGCAGGCAATGCCCAGGCCATGCTGGACTTGCGCGATCTCGCCCTGTTTGACGGTGGCCCCCTGACCGATGGCTACGCCAGCCTGATGGCCAGCATCGGAACGCGGGTGCAAAGTGCCAAGACCACCATGACGGTGTCCACCAACATCGCCACCCAAATCGAGACCGATCGCACCAGCGTGTCAGGCGTGAATCTGGACGAAGAAGCCGCCAAGCTACTGCAATTCCAACAGGCCTATCAAGCGGCGGGCAAGATGCTGCAAATCTCGCAAAGCATTTTCGATACCTTGATGCAAAACCTGGGGCGCTGAGGATGCGCGCTGAAAGGACAGTCACATGAATATGCGAATGGGCAGTGCCAACCTCTTTGACAACACGCTGGAAAAGTTGAGTAGTCGTCAAGCCGGACTGGCAGATCTGCAAGAAAAATTATCCGCTGGCAAGCGAGTTCTGCATGCCAGCGACGACCCCACAGGGGCCGCCCAGGCAGAGCGGGCCTTGACCCGCTCAACCCGGGTGCAAACCGAGCAACGCGCGCTAGGTTTGCAGCGCAATGCCGTCGCCAATGCCGAGAGCACGCTGGGCGACGCCACAGCCACTTTGCAAACCCTGCGGGATCTGGTCGTCAGCGCAGGCAACCCAGCCATGAGCGCCACCAACCGCAGCAGCATCGCCCAGCAAATCACCGGCCTGCGTGACCAGTTGTTTGGCTACGCCAACAAGCAAGACAGCAACGGCATTCCTTTGTTTGGGGGCCTGGGCAGTACGGGCGCGCTTTTTACCGATGCGGCCAGTGGTGTGGTCTTTAACGGCATTGCCGGTCAGCGCGCCAGCACGGCCGTGTCCATCCCCAGTTTGATGGACGGGCAGGCGGTGTGGATGGATGTACCCACTGGTAATGGCGTGTTCACCGTGGGACTCAATGGGGTCAACACGGGAACGACTTCGACCGACGTGGGCCAGGTACTCAACCCGGCGGCACTGACCGGGCACAACTACAGCGTGAGCTTCCAGGTCGTGGCGGGCGTCACCACCTACAGCGTGACCGACACGACGAGTGCGACCAACGTCGCCACAGCCCAGCCCTATGTCGATGGCAAGGCCATTGCCTTTGACGGTCTGTCCTTCACGGCGCACGGCGTTCCGGCCAACGGCGACAGCGTGCAACTCGCCCCCAGCAGCCGCACCGATCTCTTCAACATTCTGGACAACACCATCAACAGCCTTAACAATGCCACCGCCCCCGGCCACCTGATCACGCAAGCCACCACGCTCGCGCTGACCCAGATCGACTCGGGCATGAGTCGGATTCAATCGGCACGGGGCGTGGCCGGGGACCTGCTCAACCGAGCCGACACCATTGACAATAACCAGCAAAACAAGACGCAACAGCTGGCCGCCGATCGCTCAAGGGCAGAAGACATGGACATGGTGCAGGGCATCTCGGACTTCCAAAGCCAGCAAACCGGCTACGACGCTGCGCTCAAGACCTACGCCCAGGTGCAACGTCTGTCGCTGTTCAACTACCTGAGCTAGCCCCCACGCTTGTCACTTCGTGTACTGCGCTGCCCCCCGAGGGGGCTGTTTCGCCTTGGGACGGCCCGGCGGCAAAACCTAGCCCCCACGCTTGTCACCTCGTGTACTGCGCTGCTCGCTTCGCGTAAAGTCGTGCACATGCACCCATCGATCTCACCCATCCGGCTACGCCCCTTCAAACAGGTTGACGTTTTCACCGCCACACCCTACCTGGGCAACCCGTTGGCCGTGGTGCTGGACGGCACAGGCCTGAGTGACGCGCAAATGCAGGCCTTTGCACGCTGGACGCATTTGTCCGAAACCACCTTCGTACTGCCCCCGACCCGAGCCGAAGCCGATTACCGCGTGCGCATCTTCACTCCCGACGGCGAGCTGCCCTTTGCCGGCCACCCCACGCTGGGCACATGCCATGCGTGGCTAGCGGCCGGTGGCGCACCCCAATCCAGCGAAGTCATCGTGCAAGAGTGTCAAATCGGCCTGGTGCGTATTCGCCACCAAGGCCCGCGGCTGGCCTTTGCCGCGCCGCCGCTCCAGCGCAGCGCACCCTCTGCCGAGATGCTGATTCGAGTACTCGCCGCACTGGACCTGCAAGCGCATCAGGTGAAAGCCGCGCAATTACTGGACAACGGGCCGGTCTGGCTGGGCCTCTTGCTCGACAGCATGGACACCGTGCTGGGTTTGACGCCGGACCATGCGGCGCTCAAGAATTTAGGCCAAAAAATCGGTGTGGCCTCCGCAGATAATGCACAAGCAGCTCCTACTTTAATAGCAAGATCCAGCCAGGAAGCCCGCGCCTTTGTCGATCACGCAAACGACCAACCCATCCACCCGATCCCCGATCTGGAAGTGCGCGCCTTTGCCGCCCCGTCCGGCATCGACGAAGACCCCGTCACTGGCAGCCTCAACGCCAGCTTGGCACAGTGGTTGATCGCTGAC
>JANXSU010000131.1 GCA_025356545.1 Comamonadaceae bacterium | reverse complement strand
CCATGTTTTCTCCCAGGATTCCAACCTGCTTCATGTAGCGCACCACCACGGCGGTGTAGACACCACCTGGCGTCAAGGCTGTGGCAGTGTGTCCAGCTCGCGGATTGACGATAGGACGAAACAGGGGGCCGTCCTGGTCTTGCCCATGTCCGGCAGCCTCCAAGTATTCGCTGACCAGGCGCAGGGTGTTGGGGTCTGAGGTGCAGTGGAACGTAAAACCGGGTTAACTGGACAATTGAAGTGGCCAAATAGGTTGTAGCCAATTTACATTGGCGAATTTGCTCTTGGCCGCTTCTCCTACAATGGGCCAAATTGAGTACACCCATTTTGACCATCCCTTCATGAATATTGCCCGCATCTACCTGCGTGTCAGCACTGAGGAACAAGACCTCACGCGCCAGAACGACATTGAGCGCAGCACAAGGGATGCTGGGTACTACATCGCCGGGGTCTACCGTGAGAAAGCATCCGGTGCGCGCGTTGATCGGCCTGAGTTGCAGCGGATGATCGCTGACCTCCAGCCGGGCGAAGTGGTGGTTGCCGAGAAGATCGACCGCCTCAGCCGATTGCCACTCCCGCAAGCAGAGCAACTGGTCAACTCGATTCGCGCCAGGGGCGCACGCCTGGCAATACCCGGTCTGGTCGATTTATCCGACCTTGCGGCTGACGCGGATGGAGTGACCAAAATCGTGCTGGAGTCGGTCCAGGAATTGCTCCTCAAGCTGGCCCTGCAGATGGCTCGCGACGATTACGAAACACGTCGTGAACGCCAACGCCAGGGTGTGCAGCTGGCCAAGTCAGCCGGTAAATATGCTGGACGCATTGCGGACACCACCATGCATAAGCGCATCGTTGCATTGCGTGGTGCAGGCCAAACGATCCAGCGAACTGCCGAGCTGTCCGGATGCAGCCCGAGCCAGGTCAAGCGAATATGGGCACTCCATCTGCAAGCCAAGACTTGATCGATGCCCGTTGGTTTTCTCTCCAGCGATCAGCGCGAGCATTATGGCCGTTTCACCGGGGAGCCGTCACCAGATGATCTGGCCCGCTATTTCCACCTGGACGAATTCGATCTTGGGCTGATTTCACAAAAGCGTGGCCAGCACAACCGGCTTGGCTTTGCCGTGCAACTGGGCACACTGCGCTATCTTGGCACCTTTCAGGACGATCCGCTGGACATCCCTGTATCGGTGTTGCAGGCGCTGACGAGGCAGCTGTACATGGGGTTGTAAGCCCAAACCCTCGGAATTTCCCGCTTCAGCCGGCCAGTTTCTCTATGCGGGGTCCGATGACTGGTGAGTTTGTTTGATATGGGTCTAGGAATTTGGGAGATGAATCCCAATACCACCGAAATGTTGCGTATAAATCGCCTCTACTGAACACGTTTTTTTCAAAACAACACAGGGAGGGCTTCCCCATGCAATTGAGTGATCTGCGTATTTCTGTCCGGCTGATGCTGGGCTTCGGCATCATGGGCTTGTTGATCGTGCTGCTGGGTAGCATCACGTTGGTAAAAACGGCGGCGGTCGATGGCGCTTTCAAGATGGTGATGGACGAGCGCATTCCCAGGGTGGCGCTGCTGAACGACGTCAAGGCCAATATCTATGAAATTAGTCTGTCGTTGAGCAATATGGCCCTAGTGTCGAATCCGGTCGATGTCAAAAAGCATATGGACAACGTGGTGACAAAGCGCCAGGCGATCGGCGAATCGCTCGCAAAACTGCAGGCCGAAATAAAAACTGAAAAGGGCCAGGCCCTGCTTGGGAAAATTTCGGAGGCACGTAGTCGCTTCATCGATTTTCAAGTGAAATACATCGAAATGGTGGGTGCCGGCAAGCTTGAGGAAGCCAAAACCTTTTTGTTTGACACCGTGCGCCCGGCTCGACTGCTCTATTTTGGTGCGGTGGAGGAGTTGATCAAATTTCAGCAGGAACTTCTTCAGACTTCGGGGGCGCATGCCAATGCCGCAGTTTCGTCCATCACCTTCGCGGTGTGGTCTATCGGTCTATTTTCCCTGCTATGCGCCTGCTTCATGGCTGTGTGGGTGATCCGCTCGATCACAGGGCCGATCAACCAGGCGGTTGAGGTGTCGCGCGCGGTGGCCGCGGGCGATCTCAGCGTGCAATTCGAGGCCAGTGGCAAGAACGAGACGGCGCAATTGCTGATCGCCCTCAAGCAGATGGTGGGCAGCCTGGGCCAGGTGGTTACCAGTGTGCGGTCCGGTTCGGAAGGCGTGGCCACCGCCAGTGCCCAGATTGCGCAGGGCAACAACGACCTGAGTGCGCGCACAGAACAGCAGGCCAGCGCGCTGCAGCAAACGGCGGCCAGCATGGAGGAACTCAGCTCCACCGTGCAGCAAAACGCCGACAGCGCCCGTTCGGCCAACCAGCTGGCCATGAGCGCCAGCACCGTCGCCATCAAAGGCGGCGCTGTGGTGGCCCAAGTGGTGGACACCATGAAAGGCATCAACGACAGCTCGCGCAAAATCTCCGACATCATCAGCGTGATTGACGGCATTGCGTTTCAGACCAACATATTGGCGCTCAATGCAGCGGTCGAAGCGGCCCGTGCCGGTGACCAGGGGCGGGGCTTTGCCGTGGTGGCATCCGAGGTGCGCTCGCTGGCGGGGCGCTCTGCCGAAGCGGCCAAAGAAATCAAGATGCTGATCAGCGCCAGCGTGGAGCGTGTGGAGCAGGGCACCGCCCAGGTCGACGAAGCCGGTGTCACGATGCGTGAGGTGGTGATCGCCATCAAGCGGGTGACGGATTTGATGGGTGAAATCAGCACTGCCAGCCGTGAACAGAGCGAGGGTGTCAACCAGGTCGGTGAGGCAGTTGTTCATATGGACCAGGTGACCCAGCAAAACGCCGCTCTGGTGGAGGAAATGGCCGCAGCGGCCAGCAGCCTGGAGCAGCAGGCGCGCGATCTAGTGACAACGGTCAGCGTCTTCAAGCTGGGCAATGACACCTTTGCAGAACCCACACCGCGCAGCCGTGCGCCCGCACGCCAACGGGTGGCGCAAAAGCCAGTAGCCGTTCGTGCGCCTTCGAAAGCGCCTGCCAAACTCCTTGGCAGTGCGCCCAAGGCCGCCGCGGTTGGTGCTGACGAGGATTGGGCCACCTTTTGACGGGCAGTGAGAGCGGGTTGCCGCCTGTGATGCGGTTTTCTATCCGCTCCTATCTGGCCTTGGTGTTGCTGGCACTGGTCATCCCGCTGTTTGGCGTGGCGGTCCACAACATTTACGATGATGTGCAATTTGCCACCAGCCAGGCCCGGGCCTCCGTGCGCACCATGGTGACCTTGGTGGCCAACAACACAGCGCGCAAGGTTGCAGCAACGCGTCAACTGCTGGCTGGCCTGGCGCAGCGGCCGCTGGTGCGCCTGGTTGACACCACGCGGTGCGATAGCGTGATCAAGGATCTGCAGGCTTTGAGTCAAGACTTTGCGAACATCGTCTACACCAATATGCAGGGCGACTCGGTCTGTTCGGCCCTGCCCCAAGCTGCGGGCAAGGCGGTCAACGTCGGCGGCACCCCCTGGTTCAAGCAGTTCGTTGCCGGCCAGCGCTTTGCCATTGGCACCCCGCACATTGACCCTATCAGCGGCAAATGGGTCGCGGTGTTAAGCATGCCGATATTCGACGCTGACAAAAAGATGGTGGGTGGCATTCACGTGCCGATGGACCTGAGCTCCTTCGACCCGGGGCTGCCCGAAAAAGACTTGCCCGTGAACAGCCGCTATGGTCTGTTTGATGCAGACGGCATCTCAATGTGGCGCAACCAGGACCCGGAGCAGGTGATGGGCACCCGGCCCAATGCACCGGCTGCGCGGCGCATTGTGCAGACCCGTGAGGGAGAGTTTGAAGAGGTTTTCATCGATGGCGTGAGCCGCTTGTTTGCGGTGACGACCGTACCCGATATGGGGTGGGTGGCTTTTTTCGGCGTGCCCAGCAAAGACCTGTATGCCACGGCCTGGAGCCGCGCAATACCCGGCATGGTGATCAGCGCTGCAGGTTTTGCAATATTGGCGTGGTTGGCCTTGCTGGTTGCCTATCGCATTGAGCGACCCATTCGGTTTCTGGCGCTGGCCGCAAGCGGCATCAGCCGCGGCAACCGGGATTTGCGCGCAGAACCCTCGGGCCCGACGGAGCTGGCCCACGTCGCGCAGGAATTCAACGCCATGGTGGACAGCAGCTTGCGTGCTGAGGCTGAGATGCAGCATCAACGCAACCAGCTGCAAGCCGCCAAGGCGCAACTGGACCACGCGGTGCAGGTAGCGCAACTGGGCATGTGGAACTGGGACATTGCCAGCGGCATCCTGCAACTGGACTCCATATTGACTGCCTTGTGCGGTTACACCCAGGCCGAGCGGGGTGCACTCACCGCGCAGGAATGGCGGCATTGGGTGCATGCGGACGACCTCCCGAAGTACACCGACCAGCTAATCGGTTGCCTCAAGGGCGAGTTCGACCTGTACGAGGTTGAGCTACGCTTGCAGCACAAGGACGGGCATTGGCTGTGGAGCCAGTGGAAGGGGCGCGTAACGGCGCGCGATGCCCATGGCCGGGCGCAGTACATGCACGGTTCGTTTCGGGATGTGAGTGAGCGCAAGAAGTCTCACCAGAGTTTGCAGCTTGCAGCCAGTGTGTTTACCCACGCCCGCGAAGGCATCACCATCACAGACCCCAAGGGCAGCATCATCGCGGTCAACGATGCGTTTACCAGGATCACCGGCTACAGCCGTGAGGAAGCGCTGGGCCAGAACCCCAGAATATTGCAGTCGGGTCGCCAGGGGCCGGACTACTACGCCACCATGTGGCGTGAAATCACCACCCGGGGCAGCTGGAATGGGGAGATATGGAACCGCCGCAAGAACGGGGACGTCTTTCCGGAAATCCTCTCCATCACCGCCGTGGGCGATGCCGATGGCGTGGTGCAGCACTATGTGGCCATGTTCACCGACATCAGTGAGGCCAAACAGCACGAACAGCACCTGGAGTATTTGGCCCACTACGATGTGTTGACCGGCCTGCCCAACCGGGTGCTGTGCGCCGACCGTTTGCGCCAGTCCATGACCCAGTGCGAGCGCCGCGGCTGCTCGCTGGCCGTGGCGTTTCTGGACCTGGATGGATTCAAGGCGATCAACGACCGTTTCGGGCACAACGTGGGAGACGATTTGCTATTGGCCCTGGCACAGCGAATGAAGTCCGTGATGCGCGATGGCGACACACTGGCGCGCCTTGGGGGTGACGAATTTGTGGCGATATTAGTGGACCTGGCAAGCGCCCAAGACTGCGAGCCCGTCCTGGACCGGTTGCTGCTCGCCTGCGCAGAGAGCATGCAACTGGGCGATGCGTTGTTGCAGGTGTCCGCCAGCATGGGGGTCACGGTCTACCCCCACGACAGTGCCGATGCAGACCTGTTGTTGCGACACGCCGACCAGGCCATGTATCTGGCCAAGCAGGCTGGCAAAAATCGCTACCACCTGTTCGATGTGGCACAGGACGTGTCGGTCCAAAGCCAGCGCGAGAAGCTGGACCACATTCGCGGGGCATTGGTACGCACCGAGTTTGTTTTGCACTACCAGCCCAAGGTCAACATGCGGACCGGTGTGGTCTTGGGCGCGGAGGCGCTGATCCGGTGGCAGCACCCCGAGCGCGGCTTGTTGCCGCCGGCCGCTTTTTTGCCCATCATCGAGAACCACCCCCTGAGCGTGGAGTTGGGCGAGTGGGTGATTGCTGCGGCGCTCCAGCAGATGGCGGACTGGCGCGCCAATGGACTGGACCTGCCGGTGAGCGTGAACATCAGCGCCATACAGTTACAGCGTGTCAACTTTGTGGAGCGCCTGGCAGCCCTGCTGGCGGCGCAGCCCGGTGTAGAGGCGCACTGGCTGGAGCTGGAGGTGCTGGAAACCAGCGCGCTGGAGGACGTGGTGCAGGTCTCTGAAGTCATGCACCGTGTGCATGCCATGGGCGTACACTTTGCGCTGGATGACTTTGGCACCGGCTACTCGTCACTGACCTACCTCAAGCGCCTGCCTGCCGAAATGATCAAGATTGACCAGAGTTTTGTGCTCGACATGCTGTCCGATATGGATGACCTAGCCATTGTCACCGGCGTGATCGGTCTGGCCGTGGCGTTCAAACGCAACGTGATCGCCGAGGGTGTAGAGACCGTGGCCCACGGCAGCCGGTTGCTGCAGCTGGGTTGCGAACTGGCGCAAGGCTACGGCATCGCCCGCCCCATGCCGGCCATCGATATGCCGCAATGGGTTGCGCATTGGCGCCCGGACCCAGCGTGGCTGCTATCACAATAGTAGCTATATAGTCCTATTTCACGAGGGGCCGGCTCAAAAGTGAAGTGCAACACACCAATTGGGGTTCCGCGCCCGAACCATCGGAATTTCCCGCTTCAGCCCGCCAATTTCTTGATGCGCTCGGCAAGGCGTCCAAACGCTTCTTCCACGTACTCTATTGTCATGGGTTCTGCGTGCCCCGCACGCAGAGAGTTTTTGTAACTAGCCAGATCAGAAATCCATTGCTGATGCAGCTTTTCCAATTCTTTGATTTGTGGCTGAAATACTTGCAGATTGCCGCTTCCAAGAAACGCCTGAAAGCCACGCTCAAGTGTTGCCGCTGTGGTCAGTAATTGCGCCCCCATTTGCTTTTGCTGCTCGGGTAGCTGGGACATGCCGTCGTAGGGTCGCGATGGCTTATTACGTTCGGCCTCGGACGCCTCTTCCATGAGGAAGGCGTAGCGGTAAAACCCTGGAAATTCGTTCGACAATGCCATGAGCTGATCGTCGGATGTTCCGACCCAAATCTTGTGCAGATCGGGCACATATCCCATCATGCGATTGATGGTGGCGGGGGCATCGTTGACGCCCTCGGCAGCAAGCCGTTGCATGTGCCGATCGATCTTCGCGGCCAGCCGCCGGAATTCATTCATGCTCATCTTTTGCCGGACTCCGTTACGCTTCCCAGGGATTAATGACCGTAACGTTAGCGGCTTCATAGGGAGCCGTATCGCGTGACGCCACGATAAACCCCCGCGACGCCGCGATTGCCGCAATGTAGCCGTCTGGTGTTGGAAATCCTCGTCCGGCAACCTTGGCCGTCACGGCCAACTCGGCGTAGTGCCGCGCTGCATCGATGTCGAAGGGAAGCACCCGATCCCTGAATAGACCCAACAAGCCATCAAGGGTCCGTGCCAACATATCCTTGCGCTTGCCAGGTGGGAGGGCCCTGATACCAAACAGCAACTCGGCCAACGTCACGCTGGACAGATAAAGCGTTTCGGCTGCTTGATCATTCAGCCAAGCCCGCACAGCTGAGTCCGGCTCAGGTTTCATCGCCTCGGAAACGACGTTGGTATCAAGAACGATCATTCAAACCTCATGGGCTCAGCCGGCATCTTGTCTCTCGCTTGCTGGAAGACCTCGAAATCCTCGTTTGTCAGGCCGACCTTGCGGCCCAGTGCTGAGAGCGCTTCACCCAGGCGAACGCGTGATTCCGGCTTAACTGCTATCGCCAGAATCTCACGCACCTCGGCCTCGGTACTGCGCCCATGTAGAGCGGCCTGCACCCGCAAAGCGCGATGCACGTCGTCGGGCAGATTGCGTACTGTCAGCATTGCCATAGCGTCACCTCGTAAAAATGCATTCTATGCATTCATTATGCTGCTATGAATGCATTTTTGCAAGTAACATCAGCCTGTCGTAAAACAGTTGTTTGGCGTTCACTGGGGTTGCGCTTCATTTTGGTGGCGGTTTGGAGCTAATAACTGTGTGATAAACACTGTCGCCTTGTTCGTTCATGCGGAAACATCGCTCAGTAGGTTTTTCGACACCTTCAAAATGACAGTGAGAAATTTCGAGGGTTTGGGCGTGGAACCCCTACATCGAGTCCACCGAGGATGTTCAAGCCTACCGTGTCGGTGAGCAGCGGTGGTTGCATGCGGCGGAAATCCGAGCGCAATATGGCTACGTTGAGATTACCGAGCATCGCATCGGATTGCGCCTGACCCGCTGGCTGTACGCATTGTGCTGGTCGGGAACTGATCGGCCCAGCGTGCTGTTCGAGCGGGCGAGCACCTGGTTGATCACGCAAAAAGTGCTGCTGCCGGGCTGCACCACCCTTGAACGCTATGTGTCACGCCTACGCAGCCGAGTCGAGGCGCGACTGTGGAAGTTGCTTACGCAAGGCATCAGCATGACGCAGCAGGCAAGGCTGCAAGCCTTGCTGGAGGTGCCTGAGGGCACCCGTAAATCACAACTCGACCGCCTGCGCACCGGGCCGGTAATGACCAGCAGCACATCGCTGACCCTGGCATTGTTGCGCCTGAACTCGGTGCGTGAGTTGGGTATCAAACTGCCCGCTACAACCCGCATACCGGCAACCCGTATCGCCGCCTTGGCGCGTTTTGCAGGTGTTGCCAAAGTCAATGCAATTGTGCGCCTGCCCAATCCACGCCGCCTGGCAACGCTGGTAGCCTTTGCGCATTGCCTGGAAGCGTCGGCGCAAGACGATGCCCTGGACGTGTTGGAAGGGGTCTTGCGGGCCCTGTTCGGCGGTGCCGCCAAGGCCGAGAAGAAAGCCCGCCTGCGCACGCTGAAAGATTTGGATCAGGCTGCGGCTACTCTGGCCAGCGCTTGCCGGGTGTTGCTCGATCCCGACGTGCAGGATGGCGAACTGCGCACCAAGCTGTTCGAGAGAATGTCTCGCGACACACTACAACACGCAGTCGATGGCATCACTGCCCTGATCCGGCCGGCCAACAATGTTTATTACAAGGAGCTGGAAGCGAAGTACAGAACAGTGCGGCGATTCCTTCCCGCCGTGCTGGATCACATCCACTTTGGTGCAAACCCCACTGGCAGGCCAGTCGTCGCCGCGCTTGACTGGCTGCGAGTCAACTTGACACGCAAGACACCGCAAAGCGATGCCCCGTGCGAGGTGATCCCCAAGGCATGGCGGTCACATATTTTTCAGGACGATGGCACTGTTGATCGCCGCGCTTACACCTTCTGCGTCCTCGAAGAGCTTCAATCAGCGCTCAAGCGGCGTGACGTGTTTGTGGCGCCAAGCTGGCGGTATGCCGATCCACGCGCGGGCTTGCTCGACGGCTCCGAATGGCAAGCCACCAGACCCGTCATCTGTCGCACGCTGGGATTTTCGGCCAGCCCTGGGCCGATGCTGGCCGCCTTGACCATGGAGCTGGACAGCACGTACCGCGCGGTGCTGGCCAGGCTGCCGGAAAATCCGGCTGTGCGGTTTGAGTTCGTGGCTGACAAGCACGATCTGGTGCTCAGCAGACTGGAGAAAACCGATGAGCCAGCCTCGCTGGCCGCATTGCGCGACAAGGTGCTCGGCATGCTGCCGCGTGTGGACTTGCCGGAGTTGCTTCTGGAGATCGCCGCACGCACCGGATTTACGGCCGCGTTCACCCACCTCTCGGAGCGCACAGCCCGCGCCGCAGATTTGCAGGTCAGTTTGTGCGCCGTGCTGATGGCTGAAGCGTGCAACACCGGACTGGAGCCGCTGATCCGAGGCGATGCGCCTGCGCTCAAACGGGATCGGCTCTCCTGGGTGGATCAGAACTACATTCGTGACGACACGCTGGCACAGGCCAACGCGACCCTGGTGGCCGCTCAAAGCAGTCTGGCACTAGCTGACCTGTGGGGCGGGGGCGAGGTTGCCTCGGCCGACGGCATGCGGTTTGTGGTGCCGGTTCGCTCCGTGCATGCCGGGCCGAACCCCAAATACTTCGGTACCGGCCGCGGCGTCACCTGGTACAACTTGATCTCGGATCAGTTCTCCGGGCTGAACCACATTACCGTGCCTGGCACGCTGCGCGATAGTTTGATACTGCTGGCCGTGGTGCTGGAGCAGCAGACAGAGCTTCAACCCACGCAAATCATGACCGATACCGGCGCGTACAGCGACGTGGTGTTCGGTCTGTTCCGGCTGCTGGGTTATCGGTTCAGTCCACGTCTGGCCGATGTTGGCGGAACACGTTTCTGGCGGATCGATCCCAAGGCCGATTACGGCTTGCTCAACGACATCTCGGCCAATCAGCTCAGCTTGCAACGCATTGAGTCGCACTGGGATGACATGCTGCGCCTGGCCGGTTCCCTCAAACTTGGCAGGGTGTCGGCCGCTGGCATCATGCGCACCCTGCAAATCGGCAACAAGCCAACCCGACTGGCGCAGGCTATCGCCGAATTCGGACGCATTGACAAGACGCTGCATACGCTGACCTACATCGATGACGAGACCAAGCGCCGTGACACGCTGATTCAACTCAACCGTGGAGAAGGCCGTCACAGTGTGGCGCGGGCCGTGTTTCACGGCAAGCGCGGTGAACTGCGCCAGCAATACCGTGAAGGCCAAGAGGACCAGCTCGGTGCGCTTGGCCTGGTGCTCAACATGATCGTTCTGTGGAACACCCTCTACATGCAAGCCGCCTTGAACCAATTACGCGCCAATGGCGAGCCCGTCAACGATGCGGATGTCGCCAGGCTTTCGCCGCTGCTTCATGAGCACATCAACATGTTGGGTCGATATTCTTTCTCGATGCCAGAGGCTGTGGCCAAGGGCGAGTTACGGCCTTTGCGTGACCCGACAGACCCGAGCCAAGCATGAAAAATGGCAGGCCGACCACAGCAAAAAATTCATTTGGCTACTTAAATTGACCGATTAACCCGGTTTTCCGTTCCACTGCACCTCAGACCCCATTGAAGAGGGCTTCCTCTGGCGTGCGACGCACTTGACGG
>JANXSU010000130.1 GCA_025356545.1 Comamonadaceae bacterium | reverse complement strand
ATGGCGTTCTTGATGGACTTCATGGCCACGGCAAGCTCAGTGGAGCCCTCCCCCAACTCGAACCGGTGGCCACCCCGGATTTCCATCAAGGCATCGCGGGGGCGTAGGTAGGTGCGGGCATTCAGGATGGCTGGGACGATGGCGATGACCAATGCCAGGACCAGTCGCAGGCTTGCGCCAACGACTTCGCCGTGGCTTTTCTGGGACCAGAAGGTGGCGTACCACTGGGCATCGTGTGCAAACCAATGCTGGAACAATGCATGGATCGCGAACTTGATGGCGAACATTCCGTGCTCGTCAAAGGATCCACGGGGCAGGCCGATAAAGGGAATCGGGTGCCATAGCAACCACAGGACAGCCACGAACACCAACAACCCCATGACCAGACTGCTGGTGATGTAGGTCAGTGGATCAATGCGTCGTTCGGTGGGAGCAAGGTTTCTGCCGGTGCCCCAGATTTGTTGGACGGGGTTTTGCACTGAGCCTCCCAATTGGCTCATTCATTTCTATTGCAAGCAGGCAATTGGGGCAAGGCCGCTGGTCTCAGACGGGGTGTTGAATCGGTTCAAACGCTGAGAATAAAACAACGGCTACGGCCTCCAAAAAGGCAGGACAGTAGTAGCAATCTCGCGGCTGCGGACCAAGCTGGCGCGACGTCCCCTGTTCCGCCGCTCGAAGCACCAAACGCTGGTCAGCGATTGGTGGTGATCAGGATTGACGCAGATCCCAAAACCGAATTCGCCCCGCAGAGTCAAAATTCGTTTTATACAGACCATCGCCCTGCCGGCGGCTGGTCTACGCATTGATTGAATCAATTTGCTCGCAAACCCCAAGCGATAAACGCGTACGGCTTTAAGTCAATAGTGGTGCGCGCCACACGAAAAAAGTTAGACCTAGATAGGGGGGGGACTCCAAGCTAAGAGTGCGTAATGCGAGCCCCAATCGCGTAGCGCACCACCTTCTTTATGAATTCACCGCCTGGAGCCCTCTAATTAGCGGGACAGGACACGGAGTCCCCTCGTTTTCAGTGCAATAATTGACTGTTAACAAAGCCAGCACTGGCGCCGGGGTGGGGTGGGTAGATCGTTGATTTCATTGGGTTGGGCTGCTGCCGGTTCCGTGGACACCGACCTAAGCTTTTAAAGCTTTCTCGAACTGTATCGGACTCACGTACCCCAGCGTTGAATGCCTGCGCCTAGAGTTGTAAAACCGTTTAATGTAATCAAACACATCGGCCCGCGTCTGCTCCCGTGTTCGAGAGACCTTCCTGGCGATGCGCTCGGTCTTCAAGGAACTGAAGAAGCTCTCCATGGCCGAGTTATCTCAGACTTCGCCAGCCCGGCTCATGCTGCAGGTGATACCTTGTTCCCTGCGCAATTGCTGGAAGTGCTCACTAGTGACCAACTGCGATAACCATGCCCTTAATGGTTGTCAAGGTATCGAGGATCTGTATCACTCAACGGCGGGCTCTGTCGCAATAACGGGGCCGAGCTAAAAATGTTGTACCGTCGACATGGTGATCAAATAGCCAGGCTGTAGAACTGGTTTGCTGCGGACACGGGTTGACCATTGGGGCAGTGCAACTGCCCCTTCTTCACCATATGCATGGTCTCAATGCTGGAGATCAGTTTTTGTGCCCCTCAAGCTCAAACGGCATCGGCAACCGGGTCGGCGGCAAAGCGATAGGTGTTTTTGGCGTGCGTCTTGGCGTGGTACATCGCGTTGTCGGCCTGCTTGAGCAGGCCCTGGGCGTCGGTGTCTGCCGCGTGCAGGGCGATACCGATGGAGGTGCCTATCTGCGCCGTCCAGCCCGGCCCGTCGGTGTCGACTCGCAGCCACCACAAATATCCCCGGCGCGCGGGCCGCCGCTGTGGGATGACTGCGACGCGCAGACGGATGACGGGGCGCAAATCGAGCCAGCAGATTGGGCAACTGAATGGGATGGGGCGGCGCAAACGGCACCGGACTTTGAGGTCGATCAGCGCATCAGTTGGTGAGGGGTTGAGGCGGCGATTTTGACTTGCGGCTGGCTAGGCCTGCGCCCGACGTACCCAAAGCAGCACTATTGGCCCTGCCGACGGTGGATTTTCATGGTGAACCTGCAACGCGGGCAGCCAATCCAGGGTTTCCACGGGGTTTGAAGCCTGTTCCTGGGCGCGATACTTCGGCTCGTGCGATTGAATGGCCTATCCGTTATCCGTTTCCTGGGCGCGATACTTCGGCTCGTGCGGTTGAATGGCTTATCTGTTCTTGGGCGCGATACTTCGGCTCGTGCGGTTGAATGGCCTATCCGTTACAGCAAGCGCCAGCAGCTATTATAAATATAGCATCCTGAATTGCGGAATGTCCCTCAATAACTCGCCAGATAGTCCCGTACCTGCTTGAACTCGGGGCGTGAACTGGAGCTGCCAATCATCTGGCTGACCTGGCCGTAAAAATACCTGGCCCGTTCGCGGTTGTTGGCCGCTTGCGCCGCCAGACCGGCACCGTACAGGCTGCGCAACCGGTTGGGGTCATTGATCTGCGACCGCTCGTATTGCGCCAATGCCTCGGCCGGGTTGCCGCTTTGCATCAGCATGTCGGCAAGCAACTCACGCGCCGGAATCAGCCGCCCGGGCGAAACCGGGTGTTTGCCGCTGGCATCTTCCATGTCCGCAGCCATACGCATCTGCACCAAAGCGGCCTCCTTGTTGCCCCGGCCAAAGGCGATCCAGGCCAGCGCCGCCTGATGCTGCACGCCGACTTCGGTCGCCCAGTAGTTGTCTTTGGCAGCCTTGAGCGCTTCAACGGTGTCACCCAGCACCTTGGTGCTTTGTTCGGCCATTTCAAAATTGCCGCTGCGTGCGGCACCCAAAGCCTTGGCGTACCAGACCATGGCATCCGCAAAAGAAAAACGGCTGCTGCGTGGCTCCAGCGCGGCAGCCTCCTGCCACATGCCGCGCTCCACGCTGTAGCGGGCGGGCATTGCAGACAGCGCATAACCTATGGGCATGGAAGCCGGGTTGAGATTGGGCACCGCTTTGGCTTCAGAAATGTTGCCAAGCACGTCCGAGTCCCGCCCGAGTTGCAAATTGGCGTAGACCATGTAATCCAGCGCGTGCAACCAGTCGCCAGGCGCTTTGTCTTCTTTGGCAACGTCGGCCGATCGGCGGTTGGACACCACAGAATCCTGCCACGCGCCCACCCGCGTGAAGATGTGCGAGGGCATGTGCAAAGCATGGGGCGCGGACGCTGCAATTTCAGAATAACGCTGCGCCGCCGTCATCCCTTTGGCGGCGATGGGCGGGAAGTCGTAACTGTGGATCAGGTAATGCGCCACACCGGGGTGTTCGGGGTGTTTTTTCATTTGCAATTCAAGCAGAGCGGCGGATTTCAGGGCCGCCGCATAAGTCGCGTCATTCGGTGCCTGGGTTGCGGTGAGGTAAATGGCTGAAAAAATCTGCGCTTCGTCATCGTCAGGAAACCGCGCTGCCAGTTGCTCGAACGCGTTGGACAGCGCCTTCATGCGCGCACCGTGCGCCTGGTTGGAGAAATCCCGCCAGTACTGCGCAACGGCCTCGATGTACATGCGTTCCCGCTCGGTTTTAGCACCCGCTGCGCGGCCTTGCTCTATCGCTGCCTGGGCTTTTGCGGCCGTTTCGGGCGTGGCACCTCCCGCGAAGGTATTGTTGATCAGGATGGCGGCAATGCCCCAGTTGGCAATGGCGCATGACGGATCCAGCGCCGCCACGTCGCGAAAGGCTTTTTCGCCTTCACTGAACCAGAACGAATGCAGCAAGGCCACCGCGCGGGTGAATTTCTCTTGCACGGCGGGCGCACACGAGGTTGGAAAATTCACCTCACCCAATTGCTCCGGTGATTTGCCTTCTCCATGACCCCAGACGGCGCTGCTGACGGCAAGCGACAGCGACAAAATCGCCGTGCGGCCAACCAGCCTGTTTTTCAATCTATTTTTCATCATTGGCTCCCTTGGTTAAACAAACAAAACACATCCACGTGAACAGCCCCGTGGGCGGGTTCACCGGGTTCACCGGGTTCACCGGGTTCATATTAGGCAATGATCAGCACAATTGCAAATTGTCCGGGAGCGTTTGAAAATCTGCTGGCTTGAAACGCGTATTTCAACGCCGCCAGGGGCGCAAAGCAGGCTTGCCGAAGTGACTTGACGGGTGAACAGGGTAACACCCGTTCACAGACCTATTTCAGCCTCAATTTTGAATAAATAATAGCCACAAGCCGCATATAGAAAGCGCTAGCAGCTATCAAAGTAATAGCAATTTAAAATCGGCCTCAGCCATGGGGCGGTAGAAAAAGTAGCCTTGCATTTCATCGCAACCTTCACGGCGCAGAAACTCGACTTGGGCGGAGGTTTCAACCCCTTCGGCCACCACGGACAACTTCAATTCATGGCCAATCCGGATGATGGCATTGACCAGGGGCACTTCGTCATGGGCGGTGGTAATGGCGTTGACAAATGAGAGGTCAATTTTGAGTTCGTCAATTGGAAACCGGTGCAGGTACGACAGCGATGAGAAGCCGGTTCCAAAGTTATCCACGCTGATGCGGATGCCTTTGCTGCGCAGTGCCCGCATGTTGTTGGCAACAATGTCTGCGTCTTGCAGCAGTGCCCCTTCGGTGACTTCCAGCGTGAGCCAGCGTGGCTCTGTGTTGTGTTTTTCAAGCACGCTGTTCAATTCTCTCTGCATGTAATCAATAAAACCTGCCTCCCAAGTGGGAAGAGCGGGGTTGATTG
>JANXSU010000034.1 GCA_025356545.1 Comamonadaceae bacterium | reverse complement strand
AATTCCTGTAAGCGCTGACCCAAGCCGGCGTGCTGATCCATATTGGCATGGCGCAGAAAGTCGGCCATCGTGACAATGCCCACAATGCGGCGAACCCGGTCCACCACTGGCAGCGCCTTAACGCGGTGCTGACGCATCAGGGCCCAAGCCTCCTCGATCGACGAGCCGAATTGCACCATCACCAGCTCACGCGACATGACATCGGCGCAACGGATGTCACCCAGTCGGCGTTGGTAGGCTACCCCTTCGGCCCGCTGCAACAGCGCTTCCAGGTCATCCCGACTCACATCAAGCACTTGGTTGTAGTCCGCCAGCACCTGGTCCAAATCGGCCGAGGTAAAGCGCCGGGCGCTGTCCGTCACGTCGCCCAATGGGGTCGGCGTCACATGCGGATAACGCCGCCCGGTTACGCTGTTGTACACCACACCAACCAGCACCAACAGCAGGGTTTGCGTGAACGCAGGAAACAAAACAAAAGTAAATGCCGTAGCGTGACTGAGCACCGCCGTTAAAGCCATGGCACCACCCGGCGGGTGCAGGCAACGCAGCGCCAACATCGCCGTGATGGCCAAGCCAACGGCGATGGGGGCCGCGACCATCGGCTCACTGATCGTCTGGGCACAGACAACCCCTACCAAAGCCGAAACTGCATTACCTGCCAGCACCGCCCAAGGTTGAGCCATCGGGCTGGAAGGCGTGGCAAACACCAATACCGCGCTGGCCCCCAGTGGCGCGACCAAAATCAGGGGATACAACCCAACATCAGCCCAAAAATGACTGATCAGCGCCGTGAAAAAAAGCGCCAGCGCCACACCCACAACGATGCGCAAGCGCTCCCTCGCGCCAACGACGACGACCGGTGGCCACAGCGCCCAAAAACTCTCAAGCCATCGCGGCCATGCCAACGCACGAAAAAACCCATGCACGCGGCGCTGCGTGCGCTCATCGCCGCCTGAAGTCATGTGAGAAGCCTATATTCTGAAGTGGACAGGCATTATCAGTTCAGGACTCGCACCGAAGCCCGGGCCTCTCACCCCATCAACTCCACACCGCCATGTCAGTGCATTTCTTCAATTGCAAACCGACGATAGCGTTGGGCCAACAGGAAAGACGGCGCGTGGTGCACCATTTCCATCACCCGCTCAGCGGCCATATCGTCAGGGGTCGGTACGATCAGGAAGGTCGCCCCATGCCGGGCCGCGTCCAAGTAGGTGCCCACGGTCGTCATGCTGGTGCCCAAGCTCGCAATAACCCCCGCCTCCTGTAAATTGTGCTCGGCGAATTCCGCCATTTGCGCGGGGGAATATTCAACGCAATCGGCAAACACCCCGCCCATCGCCTGTAGTTCCTTGAGCACCTGCTCCGCCTCCTGCTGTTCACGAAACGCCACCACGGTGTGCCCCGTGGGATAAAACGCACCAAAGTCACGCATCAAAGCGTGACCCGCCTTGTCGATGAAACGATCAGCAATCTGCATAAAACCTCCGCATTGGTTGGTTGTAGGCCTGACAGATCACACCAAAAACTGGCTCCCGCCGACCATGGTTTAACCATAGTTAAGATTTGAAAAAATTCAAACCGTTCGACACAAGTTGTTTCACTCTCATTAACCCGGCAACCGTTCGCAGTCAGCATTGTGTGCGTCAGCGCACGGTCATCGGGCGAATTCGGGACCACTGTTGGGCCTGTGATAAGGAATCCCTATGCAAATCCGAAACTTGCGAAGCAAGGCAACTGCCTTATTGATCCGGCACGAGTTATTCAAAGCAAGGTGAAGGAGGTCGTTGGCAAGGTCATGGGCAACAAGGATCTTGAAATGAAAGGCAACATCCAGAAAAACGTCGGAACCGTTCAGGCATCGGTAGGTGACGCCAAAGCAAATATTGCAAAGACGGCAAAGACGGCAAAGACGGCAAAGACGGCAAAGATGCTTTAACCAAGACGCTGAACTGGTGTCTGGCTCCGTCCATCGCCCTCAAGGCCGCGCTGGCCTGGTGCGAGCGCATCAACGCCCTGCCGCCCACGCTGAGTGGCGAGTTGCTCTAGCATTACGTATTGCTGGGTGAAGCCGTGTTTGACGAATATCAGCGCCAGGGCGCACGGCTGACGGATCTGCTGGACTTTGCCCGGCTCCGGCCCTGGCCGATATCTCTACGCAGAGCCGCTTGCTGTGATGGAAATGGCTCAATCGCTGCGATTGACCAACACCCGCTCAAACTGCGGATGCCGCATGCTGCGCACCTCGTGTTCCAGGGTGGCCAGCACTTGGCCTGTGTTCAGGTCGGTGATGTCCTGAAAGCGGTATTGGCTGGCGTTGCTTTCTTGGGTGACCAGGCCGCGTGCCAGCAAGCGGCTGTGTACGCCTGAAAAATCGGGCACGGTGATCTGCACGTGGTGGCCGTCGTAGGGCGGCAGCTCTCGCGCTGTCTCGCGGTACACCAGGGCTTGCGTTGGGCTGGTGGTGATGTGGGCAAAGCGGCCTTGTGCGTCCTCTCCCGTGCGGGTCACGGCCTGGAGGATGTCGGTGTAGAAGCGGGCGATGCCTGCGGCGCTGCCGGGGGCGCAGTCGATCTCGACATAAGGCATGCCGCGCGTCATCGCTCCAAAGCGCGCAGTGTCGGGCGCATGCACGCGAATGCGGTTGCCCCAGGGGCAGCGCACGTCCACCGTGTTGGACTCTGTGCTGTGGGCAAAGCTGAACTGCGTGCCTTGAAGCAGGGGCGAAATCTCGCTCAGTCTTGATGTCAACACGGCCAAGTCAGGCATGACCAAACCGGTTACGCCACGCAGCACTTGGGCGGGGCCGGTGGGCAGGTGGAACTGGCTGCTGCCCGCGTTCATCCACGCGTTATGAATGCCCGTTTGCATGAACGGGTCACGCGTGAGCCCCAGGCCCATCACGTAGAAGATGATGGCCTGCTGCTGGTCGGGCACGCGGGTGTTGACGTGGCCGAACTCGATGATGTTGCCCACGTTCTCCAGGCTACGGTTGAAGGTGTGGGACATCGTGGCTCTCTTATCTTTTGCGTGCTTAGCTGTTGAGCTGCAACTCCAGCTCGTGCAGCACTTTGTAGCAAGGCAAGACCTGGGCCACGCTGGAGTTGGGCTCGCGGCCTTCGCGGATGGCGGCAAAGAACTCGCGGTCTTGCAGTTCTATGCCGTTCATCGACACGGCGACCTGGCTCACGTCAATCTTCTCGTCCTTGCCGTTAAACAAATCGTCATAGCGCGCGATGTAGGTTGCGCTGTCGCCGATGTAGCGGAAGAATGTACCCAGCGGGCCGTCGTTGTTGAAGCTCAGACTCAGCGTGCAGATGGCGCCGTTGGCCGCCTTGAGCTGGATGCCCATGTCCATGGCAATGCCCAGCGTCGGGTGTATTGGCCCCTGGATGGCGTTGGCTTTGACGATGGGGCTGCCACACTGATAAGCAAACAAATCCACGGTGTGGGCCGCGTGGTGCCACAGCAGATGGTCGGTCCAACTGCGGGCCTGGCCCAGGGCGTTCATGTTGGTGCGGCGGAAGAAATAGGTCTGCACATCCATCTGCTGGATGTTGAAGCGCCCACCCGTGATCTCCTTGTGCACGTATTGGTGGCTGGGGTTGAAGCGGCGCGTGTGGCCACACATGGCGACCAGGCCGCTGCTCTTGGCCTGCGCCACCACGTCTTGCGCACCCTTCAAGGAATCCGCAAGCGGAATCTCCACCTGCACATGTTTACCAGCTTGCAAGCAGGCGATGGTTTGCGCGGCATGCATTTGCGTGGGTGTGCACAGGATGACGGCGTCTACCTCCTTGCGCACCAAGCTGTCCGCGAGGTCGGTGGTGACGTGGGGGATGCCGTATTTGGCGGCCACTTCTTTCGTCTTCTCCAGATCGCGGCTGACGAGCGACACGACCTCCACACCGTCGATATTCTTGATGCCGTCCAAGTGTTTGATGCCGAAGGCACCAGCGCCCGCCAGGGCGACTTTGATGGTTTTGGTCATGGTTCTCTCCAGTTGGGGACAGAGCTAAAGGTCTGTCCCGCAAGCATTTACGTATTTTCCAGAATTAGGTGGCCAACGGCCGTATTGGAGGCGGGTACATGGTAAAACCGGTGCCTAGCCCTCGTGGAATGGGTGTGAGTAGATATTGAATTCGTAGCGGATGTCTCTAGGTCGTCGGCCACATCGTCCATTGCGCCGCGGGCGATCAGCCACATCACCAGCTCGATGCCTTCGCTACCGGCCTCGCGTACATAGTCGATGTGTGGCATCGCGGCCAAGCCTGTGGGGTCGGAGATCAAGCTGTCCAGAAACGCGTTGTCAAACGCCTTGTTGATCAGGCCGGCGCGCGGCCCCTGCAACTGGTGGCTCATGCCACCGGTGCCCCAGATCTGCACGTTGAGGTCCTTGTCAAAACTATTGATGGCGCGGCGGATCGCCTTGCCCAGGTTGAAGCAACGCTGGCCGGATGGCACGGGGTACTGCAC
>JANXSU010000030.1 GCA_025356545.1 Comamonadaceae bacterium | reverse complement strand
AGGCACGATGGTGGACACCTGGGCCACGGTGGGCAGTTGCGCTCAGATCGGCAAGAACGTTCACCTCTCGGGTGGCGTAGGCATTGGCGGCGTGCTGGAGCCAGTGCAGGCGGGCCCCACCATCATTGAAGACAACTGCTTCATCGGCGCGCGCTCTGAAGTGGTTGAAGGCGTGGTGATTGAAGAAAACTCGGTGCTCTCCATGGGCGTGTACATCGGTCAAAGCACCCCGATTTATGACCGCGCCACGGGTGAAATCACCTACGGCCGCGTGCCCTCAGGCTCAGTCGTCATCAGCGGCACACTACCTAAGGACAATGGCCGCTACAGCCTGTACGCCGCCATCATCGTTAAGCGGGTAGACGCGCAAACCCGCGCAAAAACCAGCTTAAACGACTTGCTGCGCGACTGATCAAGAAAAATCCGGAGATAACTGAATGAGCAATATGGAGCGCATCCTGCGCTTGATGAGCGAGAAAAAAGCCTCAGACATTTATCTGTCGGCCCATTCGCCTGCGCTCATTCGCATCAACGGTCAATGCGTGCCAATCAACAGCCAGTCACTGCCCGCTGACGCACCGCGCAATTTACTGGCCGAGGTGATTTCGCCCGAACGGATGACCGAGCTGGACGAAAAAGGGGAATTGAACCTGGGCTTTCCCCTGGCTGGGGTCGGGCGTTTTCGTCTGAGCGCCATGCGCCAACGCGGATCAATCGCAGCCGTTATTCGCTTCATCACCAACGAGATTCCCCCACTATCAGCCTTGTCACTGCCCCCTATCCTGACTGAGCTGATCATGGAAAAGCGTGGGCTGATTTTGATGGTCGGAGCCACCGGCATGGGCAAAAGCACCACGCTGGCTTCGATGATTGACCACCGCAACGAGAACGTCCCCGGCCACATCCTCACGATTGAAGACCCAATCGAGTACCTGTTCAAAAACAAGCGCTCGGTGGTCAATCAGCGTGAGGTCGGCTTTGACACCGAGTCACAAGAAATAGCCCTGAAAAATGCTTTGCGTCAGGCCCCGGATGTCATCATGATCGGTGAGATTCGCGACCGCGAAACCATGTCCGCCGCCCTGGCCTACGCGCAAACCGGCCACCTGTGTCTGGCCACATTGCACGCCAACAACAGCTACCAGGCGCTTAATCGGATTTTGAGCTTTTACCCGGTGGAAGTTCGTCCAACCATGTTGGGTGATTTGGCCGTGGCCCTCAAAGCCATCATCTCGCAACGCTTGCTACGCACCACATCGGGCGGACGAACCCCTGCGGTTGAGGTGATGATGAACACCAAACTGGTTTCAGAGATGATCGAAAAAGGCGACTTTTCCGGTATCAAAGATGTGCAAGCCAATGCGATGAGCGAAGGTTCCCAGAACTTTGAGGAGGACATTGCCCGTCTCATCACCCAAGGTCTGGTGGACCGCAAAGAGGGCTTGGCCCATGCCGATTCCACCACCAACCTGATCTGGCGTTTGCAAAACAGCTTTGCCAGACCCTCGCAAAAAATCGAAGTGGAAGAAGACCCGGATGACACGCCGTCATTCACCGAAATCACCCTGGACGTGCACCACGAATGACCCGCACCCTTGAACTCACCGAACAACTGATCGCCCAAGCCTCTGTCACCCCGCTGGACGCCGGTTGCCAAGCTTTGATTGCAGCACGCCTAGCGCCGCTGGGCTTTGTGTGCGAGACCATTGCCAGTGGCCCGGATGACTTTCGTGTCACCAATTTATGGGCAAAACGGCCTGCAAGCCTCACAAATAGTCCACAAGCAGCTCCTAAATTGATAGTGTTTGCGGGTCACACCGATGTGGTTCCCACAGGCCCGCTGACGCAGTGGGGTAGCGACCCCTTCAAGCCCACCCACCGCGACGGCAAGCTGTATGGGCGCGGCGCCAGCGACATGAAAGCATCGCTTGCGGCCTTTGTGGTGGCGGCTGAAGAATTTGTCGCCGCCCAGCCGGATGCGAATCTGGACATTGGCTTTTTGTTGACCAGCGACGAAGAAGGCCCCGCCACCGACGGCACGGTGGTCGTACTTGAAGCCCTGCGCCAACGCAATGAGCGCATGGACTACTGCATCGTCGGCGAGCCCACCTCAGTGAGTCGCACCGGCGACATGATCAAAAACGGCCGACGCGGCACCATGAGCGGCAAGCTCACCGTCAAAGGCGTGCAAGGTCACATCGCCTACCCGCACATGGCCAAGAACCCCATCCACCTGCTCGCCCCGGCCATGGCCGATTTGGTGACGATTGAATGGGACAAGGGCAATGAATTCTTTCCCCCCACCACTTGGCAGATCAGCAACATCCACGGCGGCACCGGGGCCAGCAATGTGATTCCCGGCCATGTGGTGGTGGACTTCAACTTCCGCTTCTCCACCGAGTCCACGCCTGAGGGCCTGCAACAGCGCCTCAAGGCCGTGCTTGACGGCCATGCACTGGAGTACGACTTGACGTGGGTCGTCGGTGGCCTGCCCTTCCTCACCACACCCGGCACGCTGGTCAACGCCGTGCGCGACGCCATTCATGCCGAGACCGGCCTCACCACCGAACTCTCCACCACCGGCGGCACGAGTGACGGGCGCTTTATCGCTCAGTTTTGCCCCCAGGTGATCGAACTTGGCCCCCCCAACGACAGCATCCACAAGGTGGACGAGTTCGTGCGAGTGGCCGACATCGAGCCGCTGAAAAACATCTACCGCCGTGTGCTGGAAACGCTGGCGGCATGAGCGACACGCACAGCATCCGTACCAACGTTCTAGACCTGATTGAAGCCAGCGCCGCTCAATTAACCCAGGCTGGCGTGGCCTTTGGTCACGGCACGAGCATCGCCTTTGATGAAGCCGCTTGGCTCGTGCTGTGGCAGCTTGGCCTGCCACTGGACGATCTGGACGCCGTACAAGACCAAGCCGTCAACGCAGAGCAGCAAGCCCTGGTCGCGGCATTGTTAGCCAAGCGCATCCAAACCCGAAAGCCCGCCGCCTACCTGACCCAAGAAGCCTGGCTGCAAGGCGTGCCCTTCTTTGTGGACGAGCGCGCCATCGTGCCCCGCTCCTTCATTGCCGAGCTGTTGGTGAGCGGCGCGATTGACCCGTGGTTGAGCGAGGCCACGCAGCGTGTGCTGGACTTGTGCACCGGCAACGGCAGTCTGGCCGTGATCGCCGCCATGGCCTACCCGGATGTCACTGTGGATGGGGCTGACCTCTCCGACAACGCCCTTGAGGTCGCCCGCATCAACGTGGACAAACACGGCCTGCAAGGCCGCATCACCCTGCTGCCCTCCGACGGCTTGGCCAGCGTGCGCGGCCCCTACGACCTGATCTTGTGCAACCCTCCTTATGTCAACGCGCAGAGCATGAGCGACCTGCCCGCCGAATATCAAGCCGAACCCACGCTGGCCCTGGCCGGTGGTGCCGATGGCATGGACTTCATCCGCAACTTGCTGCGCGACGCCCCCGCCCACATGAGCCAGCACGCCGTGCTGGTGCTGGAAATTGGCAACGAGCGCGACAACTTTGAAGCCGCCTTTCCCACGCTGGAAGTGGTGTGGCTAGAAACCAGCGCCGGTGAAGACCAGGTGCTGTTGATCACGCGCGATGCGCTAACACCCTTAATCAGTTGAGGACAGAGCTGGCCCACTTCGTGTAGCTGCGGTCTTTCCCCCAAAATCTCAGAAAATGATTACCCTTAAAAATGTCGTGCTGCGCCGCAGCGCCAAAGTCTTGCTTGATAGCGCCTCCGTCAACATCAACCCCGGCGAAAAAGTCGGCCTTGTGGGGCGCAACGGTGCGGGTAAATCTTCGCTGTTCGCCCTGCTCAACGGCGGCCTGCATGAGGACGCGGGCGAGTACTACATCCCCGCCCAATGGCGCATGGGCCAAGTGGCCCAGGACATGCCCGAAACCGAACAAAGCGCCACCAGCTTTGTGGTCGAAGGCGACACCGTGTTGCTCGCTGCCCAAGAAGAAGTGACGGCCTCTGAAGCCACCGACGACTACGACCGCATGGCCCACGCCTACATGGCCCTGCAAGACTCGGGCGCGCACGACGCCCCGGCCCGCGCGCAGGCGCTGATCCTCGGCCTGGGCTTCAAAACCACAGAGCTGGACAATCCGGTCAACAGCTTCTCCGGCGGCTGGCGCATGCGCCTGCAACTGGCGCGCGCACTGATGTGCCCGTCTGACCTGTTGCTGCTGGACGAGCCCACCAACCACCTGGACTTGGACGCCCTGGTCTGGCTGGAGGCCTGGCTCAAGCGCTACGAAGGCACGATGCTCGTCATCAGCCATGACCGCGAGTTTCTGGACGCCGTGACCAACGTCACCGTGCACATCGAGAACGCCAAACTCACCCGCTACGGTGGCAACTACAGCAAGTTTGAAGACCTGCGCTCCGAGCAAATGGCTTTGCAGCAAACGGCCTTTTCCAAGCAGCAGGACAAAATCGCCCACCTGCAAAAATTCATCGCCCGCTTCAAGGCCAAGGCCAGCAAAGCCAAGCAGGCGCAAAGCCGGGTCAAGGCGCTGGACCGCATGGAGAAAATCGCGCCGCTGCTGGCCGAGGCCGACTTCACCTTCGAGTTCAAAGAACCCGCCAACCTGCCCAACCCCATGCTGTCCATGACGGGCGTTAGCTTTGGCTACCCGCCCGCAGACGACGCGCCTGCGGGCACGCCAGCCACTGTGATCGTCAAAAACGTCAGCCGCTCTGTGCTGGCAGGTCAGCGCATCGGCATTCTGGGAGCCAATGGCCAAGGCAAGTCCACCGTGGTGAAAACCGTGGCCCGAGCCCTGCAACCCATTCTGGGCGAAATGACAGAAGGCAAGGGTCTGAACATCGGCTACTTTGCCCAGCAGGAGCTGGACGTGCTACGCCCAGCTGACACGCCGCTGGAGCACATGATTGCCCTGGTCAAAGAGATGACGGTGGCGGGCAAGATAGCCGGCCAACAAACCCGCGAGCAAGACCTGCGCAGTTTCCTGGGCACCTTCAACTTTGGCGGCGACATGGTCAAGCAGGCCGTGGGCAGCATGAGCGGCGGCGAAAAAGCCCGCCTGGTGCTGTGCATGATCGTCTGGCAGCGCCCCAACCTGCTGCTGCTCGACGAGCCCACCAACCACCTGGACTTAGCCACGCGCGAGGCGCTGTCCATGGCGCTCAATGAATTTGAAGGCACTGTGATGCTGGTCAGCCACGACCGAGCGCTGTTGCGCGCTGTGTGCGACGAGTTCT
>JANXSU010000298.1 GCA_025356545.1 Comamonadaceae bacterium | reverse complement strand
GGCGTGTGGCGCATCCTGCGTGAGTTTGAAAAACGCGGCCTGCCCCTGACGGTGTTTGGTGTCGCGATGGCCTTGCAGCGCAACCCCGACGTCACCCAGGCTTTTGTGGACTTGGGCCATGAAATTGCCTGCCATGGCTGGCGATGGATTCATTACCAAAACATGAACGAAGCAACCGAGCGTGAACACATGCGCCTGGCCCTGGACACCATCCACAACGTGACCGGCCAGCCAGCCCTGGGCTGGTACACCGGGCGCGACTCCCCCAACACCCGCCGTCTAGTGGTGGAGCAAGGCGGGCCGGTTTATGACTCGGACTACTACGGCGATGACTTGCCCTTCTGGACGCAGGTGTGCACATCCAGCGGCGAGGAAAAATCACATCTGGTCGTGCCCTACACCCTGGACGCCAACGACATGCGCTTTGCCACGCCGCAGGGCTTTAACACCGGCGAGCAGTTTTATCAGTACCTAAAAGACAGCTTTGACGTCTTGTACGACGAAGGTGACCCGCAGGGACTTGACCGACCCAAGATGCTGTCGGTAGGCATGCACTGCAGGCTGCTGGGCCGACCGGGGCGAATGCGCGCCTTGCAGCGGTTTCTGGATTACGTGCAATCGTACGACAAGGTCTGGATTTGCCGGCGCATTGACATCGCCAAGCACTGGATCAACACACATCCGTATCAGAGCGCACCATGACGTCCAAGTTGACTTTGCCGCAGCTCAATGCCCTGGACGCCGCCGCCTTTGTTCAGGTGCTTGGCGCTATATTTGAGCACTCGCCCTGGGTGGCCGAACGGGTGCTGATTCAGCGCCCGTTCGACTCCACACCGGCGCTGCACTCTGCCATGGTGGCCGCCATTGAGGCCGAGGGTTCTGAGGCGCAACTCACGCTGATCCGCGCACACCCCGAACTCGCAGGCAAAGCCGCCGTACGTGGTGAGCTCACTGAGGAATCCACCCGCGAGCAAAGCGGTGCCGGCCTGGATCGCTGCACGCCGCTAGAGTTTGCCGAGTTGCAAAGACTCAATACCCGCTACAACGAAAAGTTCGGATTCCCCTTCATCGTCGCCGTACGCGGTCACACCCGACATAGCATCATCGCCTTGATGGCACAGCGTCTGGAGAACAGTGCGCAAGCAGAGCAAGGCGAATGCTTGCAGCAGATCTACAAAATTGGGCAGTTTCGGCTGGGAGATTTGCTGGCAGAGACTTAGTGGAAGCTAATTCGCAACTGGGTAGTGCCAGGTGGCAGTGCGTCAAACACCAGCGCAGCACGAAATTTATCTATAGATTTAATGCGCACCGCTGTGGCTTTAGTGGTGACTGTCGCGCGCAAGGTTGCATTTTTTCCAGGCAAGGTCACGAATACAGTAAAACCTGAAACAGATTCTTTATTGGTGTTTTTTACTGACACTTGCATCCTGTCATCGAGCCATTGCTGGTCTACCTGTACAGATTCACGTTGGCGCCACCAACGGGCAATTTCATCACCCCGAGCCACCCACAATCGATCACGATAGGTGGCAACTTTTCGGAGGTATTCCCCCATTGAACGCAACATCAGCCCACCTTCAACATAATTTTGCGAATGTACGGACAAAAGTCCAAACGAACCGCTGCGCAGGGTCAGGTCTAGGTCGTAATTCAAGATGATGTTGACCTGCTCTGGGGTGAGCTTCATTTCAATGAAATCGATATCGTCGAGTTGCGTGCGTGGCAACACGACCAGAGCCTTGTCGGGCGTAAGTCCTGACTCTGAATCCGAGAAAAACGGCAGTCGGCCATCGCTAGCGCCTGGATCAGCCGCATGGTGCAATAGACCATACTTGCGGAGCAACAACTCGGTATTTTTGTCATACGACTCCAAGGGGGCGCGAAAACCTGTGGCATCTTTAGTCTCCTCACCCAAGATACCCTGCATTTGCTGCTTCATGAACCGAATGCGCTGCTCTTGCTCGCCTACGCTAACTCCTTTGAATCCAAAGTGCACGTCAGCGTGGTAGCCAATTTCGTGACCGCGCTTGATCAGGTCACGCACCACATCTGGAACCCGGGCCGCTTCAGAGGTCAAACTGTAAAACGTGCCCTTCAAGCCTTCGCGTTCTAAGTCTTGGGCAAAACTGGGGGCAGAGTAAAACATGTCTTCAGTGTCCATCTCAATCAGTTGAGATGCCACATAGCCGTTAGGCCAGGCAGCCTTGTAGGCATGCGGTTCACGACGAAGCCAGGCCAGCGTAGCGTCCAGTAACAGCAAGGCGTCATTGCTACTAAGCCAAGCGTTGTCTGGAGGCGAGAAATACGCCACACGACCTTTGCCCTTCTCATCGAAAGCCATGACGCCATTCGGCTCAATCTGCATACTGCGGGCCCAGCCCATCACTACAGCGGCTTCATGCTCCGCACTAATGCGCAACAAGCTGTCTTTGGAACTCACAATGGGCATGCGTCGTCCAGCAGGGATGGGCCAGCTAACAGGGCCATCACCGAAGGGCATAAAAAATGTGTCGTCACTCAGTGGAAAGAAGCCATGGCTGCGCACATTAAAGGTGCTGTGCAGAAAGTCCATTCCCACAAACTTGCCCTGTTCATCACGTGTGCCCACCAAACCCGTGCCCAGCAAACTCCCACCAAGGCTCATGAAAAGAGTGATAGAGGCGCGCTCTTGGGCATCTAATGCTACAGCCGTAGGCAAAATCAAAACACCAGGAGGCACGCCGGCCAAAAGCTCTTCTCGAGTCAAGTTTCTGGCGTGCTGTCCATACTTTCTCAAATAGGGCCGCCAGCGTTTGATAATCTGCTCGTACGATTGCCCTTGAGACGTGAAAAACTTGTCTGTCGTGGGGCTACGGTAAACGTACAACAGACCGCCCACAGGCTCAGCGGCCCAAGCTGCCGTTGTGCCCAGTATCCAGCACGTGAGCAACAATACAAGTTCGCGCCTTGCGCACAAGAGTATGCGAAGACCGCAATGTGACAACGCTAAACCGCCCGACATTCTCATTGAGGAATTATTCTTCAAATTTCAACAGCCAAGTATATTTTCCAGCCATTGGCGCAGACCAAACGATAGCGGAACGCCAAGCATCAACTGACATGACAGCTGGCAATTTATCGCCTTTTTGCTGAGGGTATAGACGGACGCGGCTATTGCGGTTGGGCAAGTTAACCAAAATACTAAGCGGCTCTTTCATGGTCATTGTGCGACCTACAGCTGCGCTCAACAGGTAGCCTTGAGGGTGCGGTTCGAAACTGACAATGACCTCATCTCGGTTACGCGACCACTGCGCGATTTGCTTAGCCGATGCAATCCATACGCTCTCACGAACTGACTTCATTTTTTCAAAAATGCGTTTTCGCTGTTCAGGTAGCAACAAGGATTGCGCTGGAATACGCACGACCGACAAGGCGCCCATTCGAATCGAGAGGTCAAGCCCACCCAAGAAGTTGTCCAAGCCTGCCTTAGGGTCTTCTTCAAGTGCCTCTTCCGGGCCAATAAGAGTACGTGGAAGCACCACGGTTGCGCCTGTCGCCATGTCTGTTTTGCTCGTCACAAAAGGCAAACTACTTTCTGACACCTCCGTAAAAGCTAAGTAGTTGTCAAACTTGCGTTCTTTCAACAGTCGTTGTGTTGTGGCGTCATACGAGTCCAGTGGTACTGCAAAACTCGCAGGCGTGGGCACAACAATACCTGCCGTAGCGAACTGTTTTTGCATCTCATCCAATCGTTCAGCCTGCTTTTTTTCAGGCTGACCTTTGAACGCTTCAAAGCTGTCACCCAAAAAAGCGATTTCGTGGCCCAAGGCTTGCACCTTTTTGACCATAGACGCATCCTTGACCGCGTTGCTACCGTTTACATAGAAGGTGGCTCGCCCATCCATGTCGGTAATAGTTTTGGCAATGGCCAATTCTCCTTCTGTCATTTGCTCTGCAGCTTGCAAGGCAAGCAATACCCCCCCCTTGTAAGGAAAAGGCCAAGCACTTAAATAAGCCCGTGGTTGCCTGAGCAGCCACGCAAAAACATCGCTAGAGATGGCCTTGAGATGCTTGGGGTCAGAACGTATCCAGTTCTGCTCAGGGTAGCCCACAGTCACTGTGCGTGAGTACAGGCCAGAGGACATTTTTCTCTCGTTGTAGGTGATCAGACCAGAAGGCTTTTTCACATCCACACCCCGCGACCAGTTCATGATTTGAGCGGACTCTTGCTTGCCAACCAAGCGCAAAGGGAGTTGACCTGGCACACGCTCTAGCCACACTCGCGTACCTGCTGCCAGACTGTTGGATACGGGATTGTCTCCATGCACGATCATGAAGTTGTCCTCCTCCTCGTCTTGAGTGTTGCCCACCACATCGACATCTAGTACATCGCGCATGAAATCAAAACCCGTTAACTCACCCGTCGCCGAATGGGTGCCTGTTAACCAGGTTGACAAAATAGCGCCTCCACGATCGCGCCACTGCAAAACAGCTTGCTTTTCGGCATCGCTCAACACCATGATTGAGGCTAAGATCAACACCCCAGGGGTAGCAATGCGAGCCAGGCTTGATGGCCCAGTGATTCGTGCAAATGGCATGTTACTTTGGCGCAAATAGCTTTCCCATATCCGCATGCCCGAGGTAGGATCAGCACCCAGCTTCATTAAGTGCTCTTGAGATGCCAGAGATGAGTACAACCACACATTAACGTTGGGCAAACTTTCGGGGTCTGGATCAACAAGAACCGGCTTGACTCTGCGACTATTTGACACACTGTTCGCGGGCCGAATCGGAGTGAGCCCCGGAAGAGGTGCGTTAGTGGCGTAGCTATTGTTTGGGTAATCACCGACCAATCCGCCACAACCGGGCAGAAGGAGCATCACAAACAGCAATGCGACCAGCCAGGTAACGGGGATAACTTTCACACGCCCAAGCCAGTCGCGACTATTTAGGAAAATAGCATGGATTGGATTAGGATAAATAACAGGTTGCACGACAACTTAAATGAATATCTTCGACTAGATCAATCTCTGCTGCCTTGCCGAAGCGCTCACACTCCCCTTGCATTCAATTAATTTTCAAGCTGAATACGATTTCGGCTCACTTTGAATTTAACTTAAAACTGATTTGATATCAGGAACAAAACTTATGCAAAGGCAAACACTCAGCAATTAAGTAATTCGGTGATTTATTTCACATAATCGAGATAGTTACACCCTACCCAACGCAGGTTTATCAACTCTTTGCCGCATTTCTCAGCAATTTTCGTGCTCCAAAATGAATAGCGCCTACAGAGCAATGTCAGCAGGCGCTATTTTTTGAAAAATCCTCACACGGGTAATTTCAGAAACTTAAATGGGCATTCCTTCTAAAAATAAGTCGTAACGCCTTACTTGCCAGCTTGCTCGTAATTGGCAATGCCGTCCATGATTTCTTTCTTGGCTGAGTCCACGCCTTCCCAGCCCAGAATCTTGACCCACTTGCCTTCTTCCAGGTCTTTGTAGTGCTCAAAGAAGTGGGAGATGGTTTTCAAGCGCAGCGGGTTCATGTCTTCGGGCTTTTGCCACTGGGTGTAGAGCGAACATTTTTTGTCGATGGGCACGGCCAGCACTTTGCCGTCCATACCGGCTTCGTCTTCCATCATCAAAATGCCAATGGGGCGGCAGGTCACCACCACACCGGGGATCAAGGGCACGGGGGTGATCACCAGCACGTCCACCGGGTCGCCGTCCCCGCTCAGGGTCTTGGGCACGTAGCCATAGTTGGTGGGGTAGTGCATGGACGTGCTCATGAAGCGATCCACAAAAATAGCGCCGGATTCTTTGTCAACCTCGTACTTCACAGGATCAGCATTCATTGGGATTTCGATGATCACGTTGAAGGCTTCGGGGGCATTTTTGCCAGGGGTAACTTTGTCAAGTGACATGGATTTGCTCTTTGGATTAAGTTAAATCAAATACGGATAAGTATTAACCCTGATTTTACTTGCTTGCACCTGACTTCCACCTGAGACGCAGCTTTTTTCAAGTTACAGTCCGCCCGTTGGCCAATTGTTCTGTCAGACCTCTTTGAGGGTGCGCAACGAGGAAGCAACGCATTGGTGGCAGTGCCCCTCGCGTTGCCACCCTCAAGCGAATCAACACAACAGGAGATACATATGACAGGCAACTCAGCGCTGATTTTGGCGCTCGTCTGCGGGCTCATCGCCGTAGGTTACGGCTTTTGGGCGCGCAACTGGATTCTTTCCCAAGACGCCGGCAACGCGCGTATGCAAGAGATTGCAGCCGCCATTCAAACCGGTGCTGCGGCCTACCTGGCTCGGCAGTACAAAACGATTGCCATCGTCGGTGTCGTTCTGGCCATTCTCATCGGCTTGTTCCTTGGCGGCCTCACCGCCACGGGCTTCATCATCGGTGCGGTGCTCTCGGGCGCTTGCGGCTTCATCGGCATGAACGTGTCGGTGCGTGCCAATGTGCGCACTGCACAAGCCGCCACCAAGGGCATTGGCCCCGCGTTGGACGTCGCCTTTCGCGGCGGCGCCATTACCGGCATGCTGGTCGTGGGCTTGGGCCTGCTGGGCGTCACGGCGTTCTACTGGTTTTTGGTCGGCAACGGCAACCTGACGCCTGACAAAAACCTGGCCAAGATGCTGGATCCGCTAATCGGCTTTGCCTTTGGCTCATCGCTGATCTCCATCTTTGCCCGTCTGGGCGGTGGCATCTTCACCAAAGGCGCTGACGTGGGTGCGGATCTGGTGGGCAAAGTTGAAGCCGGCATCCCCGAAGACGACCCACGCAACCCCGCCGTGATTGCCGACAACGTGGGTGACAACGTGGGTGACTGCGCCGGTATGGCCGCTGACCTGTTTGAGACCTACGCCGTCACGCTGATTGCCACCATGGTGCTGGGTGCATTGATGGTCACGGGTGCTGGCACGGCCGCTGTGGTTTATCCGCTGGCCCTGGGCGCGGTGTCTATCGTGGCCTCCATCATTGGTTGCTTCTTCGTCAAGGCTTCGCCCGGCATGAAAAACGTGATGCCTGCGCTCTACAAGGGCTTGGCGGTGGCAGGTGGCTTGTCGCTGATCGCCTTCTTCTTCGTGACGATGTGGATCATCCCCGACAACGCGATCAAAGCGGCTGGCAGCCAGATGGCCTTGTTCGGTGCTTGCGCCGTGGGTCTGGTGCTGACCGCTGCCCTGGTGTGGATCACCGAGTTCTACACCGGCACGCAATACGCCCCGGTGCAGCACATCGCACAAGCGTCCACTACGGGCCACGGCACCAACATCATTGCTGGCTTAGGTGTGTCCATGCGCTCAACCGCTTGGCCAGTGATTTTTGTCTGCGTTGCGATCTGGACGGCCTTTAACCTGGCTGGCCTGTACGGCATTGCCATTGCCGCGACCTCCATGCTCAGCATGGCCGGTATCGTGGTGGCACTGGACGCTTACGGCCCCATCACCGACAACGCCGGTGGCATTGCCGAGATGGCCGAATTGCCCGCTAGCGTGCGTGACATCACCGACCCGCTGGACGCTGTGGGCAACACCACCAAGGCCGTGACCAAGGGCTACGCCATTGGCTCGGCCGGTCTGGCTGCCCTAGTGCTGTTTGCCGACTACACCCACAAGCTCGAAGGCTTTGGCAAGGTCATCAGCTTTGACCTGAGCAACCCGATGGTCATCATCGGCCTGTTCATCGGTGGCTTGATTCCCTACCTCTTCGGTGCCATGGCGATGGAGGCCGTGGGCCGCGCTGCGGGCTCCGTGGTGGTGGAAGTGCGTCGCCAGTTTGCCGACGGTGAAATCATGGCCGGCAAGCGCAAGCCAGACTACAGCGCTGCGGTTGACATGCTGACCAGTGCAGCCATCAAAGAGATGATGGTTCCATCCCTGCTGCCCGTGATCGTCCCCGTGCTGGTGGGCCTGCTGCTCGGCCCCGCCGCTCTGGGTGGCCTGCTCATGGGCACCATCGTGACCGGTCTGTTTGTGGCCATCTCCATGTGCACCGGCGGCGGTGCCTGGGACAACGCCAAGAAATACATTGAAGACGGCAACCACGGTGGTAAGGGCTCTGAGGCCCACAAAGCCGCAGTGACTGGCGACACGGTGGGTGACCCCTACAAGGACACGGCTGGCCCGGCCATCAACCCGTTAATCAAGATCATCAACATCGTAGCGCTCTTGATCGTGCCTTTGATGATGAAGATTCACGGCGGTTAAAAATATAACGCGCAATTAAAACCCGCCATTGGCGGGTTTTTTTTAGACCTTGGGATAACATTCAATTTATGCACACTAACGCCCTGCGGAGCGCCATTTGAAAATTCTTATCGTTGACGATCATGCGCTAGTGCGTGAAGGTTTGAGGCAAATTTTAAAAGGTCTGGGCGATGACATTGAGACACTGGATGCAGCCAACTGCGAGATTGCCTTTAAATTAACCCGCCAGCACGCTGATCTGGACTTGGTTTTGCTGGATTACCAACTGCCCGGTATGAATGGACAAGAAGCACTGGACGTATTTGCTCGCCAGCACCCGGAACTTCCCATCATCATGCTGTCTGGTTTTATGAACCCCTTAATGATGCGACAGGTGTTAACCAAGGGGGCTGCCGCATTTCTGTCTAAATCTGGCAATAGCGATGAATTGCTCGCGGCCATTCGCCAGATTTTGGCCGGTGGCGTACATACCATGGTCGAATCAGCGCCGTCACATCGAAGCTGTTTGCCAAGCGGGACTGTCATCGAACCGGCTTCGCCCAACTTCACCCCACGCCAAGAAGATGTCTTGCAATTGCTGCTGGATGGCTATTCCAATAAAGAGATTGGCAAGATGTTGAGCCTATCTGACGAGACCGTTAAAAATCACGTCTCAGCCATCTTGCGCGGCTTTGAAGTCAGTAACCGTACTCAGGCCGTCATGGCTGCAAGCCATTTTGGCTACTTTCGATCGAACAATCCATCCCCCATCAAAGCGTGAACGCGCTGATCTTTGGACCCGACTTCTTGCAACAGATGCCGAAGTAAGTTGCGCAGCTTAGCCGGTCGAACAGGCTTGTGCAGTAAGGTTAAACCCACCAAGCGGGTGGACTGTATCAACTCAGGATTCGTGTCGCCACTTAGCAGGCAGGCCGGCAAATGACCAAGGGCTAATTTGCGCAAGTACAAAATAGCATCCAAGCCATTTTCTCCACCACGTAAACGGTAATCACTGATGAGCACACCGGGCTTCAAACCCTGTTCAATCAATGGCAGGGCTTGGCTTAAACCTTCGACCAAGCTAACTTCACACCCCCAAGACTCCAGCAAAGACACCAGGGCCAGGGATGCCAGCGCGTCGTCTTCAATCACCAAAACCTTCAGGCCAAATAGGTAATCTTCCAACTCGGTCACGTTTGTCTGGATACCCGCGGCGCTGACACCCATGGCAGCCACCGGCACCTCAATACTGAAACGCGTACCCTGCCCCAACATTGAACAAACGCCAAGCGGATGATCCAGCAACTTCGCTGTGCGCTGAACAATATTGAGCCCCAATCCCAGCCCATGGCTGCGGTCACGCTCCATATTACCAACCTGGTAGAACTCCTTAAAGATGTCTTGCTGATGTTGTGGTGCGATGCCAATGCCGGTGTCCCAAACCTCAACGCGCAGTTTTTGACCACCATCGGTCAAGCGGCAAGCCACCAAAACAGCTCCACTATGGGTATAGCGCAGCGCATTACTCACCAAGTTCAGCAAAATTCGGTACAGCAGACTTGAGTCACTCAGCACCCACAGAGGGCTTGATCGCACTCGCAATCCCAGCCCTTTGGCAAATGCCTCGGGCGCTAAGGTGGTTTTTAGCTGCGTCAAAATGTCTGCAATCGGGAAAGCGCTGGCGTTCACCCCAACTGCATTGGCTTCTAGCCGGGAAATGTCGAGCAATGCATCGAGCAAATCCTGCATCGCTTGCACCGAGAGCTCAAGATTGATAATCAGCGCCTGTGTTTCATCACTGTGTGGCAGTTGTGCCAGACGCGCTACAAACATGCCTAGCGCATGCATCGGTTGACGCAAATCATGGCTGGCCGCTGATAAAAATTGCGACTTCGACAGAGTGGCCATCTCGGCTTCTTCTTTTTTCTCCCTCAGCTCATATGTGACCTCGTTGACACGCTGCTCAAGCTCGTCACGTCCACGTTCCAGACGTTCGGCCATCTGGTTCACACCGTGTTGTAAGTCTTGCAGTGGATCATCCGCCTGCACGGTTATCCGTGCCGACAACTCATCGTGCCCAAGACGATCAATCATGTCCGAAACCTTCAATATCGGACGAATCACGCCTTTGCTAATCCAAATGGCCAACCAAACCCCTATCAGCACACCACCCAAAGTAACAACCAAACCGGCCCACATCAAATTCAGTGTGCGGGCCAGAACTTCAGTGCGCGAGACTTGAATCACCACCCGCCCTAACGTCGTTGGTGCGGCTGATTTGGGTTCTTCTCCCAGAGCGTCGTCAAGCAATATCGGGGTGGACACGACAGGCCGTGTGAACACGTCATCGTTTGTGCGTTCATCCCTAAAGGAAACCACTCCGGGCAACAAATCAGGACCTTGGCTGTAAACCGATTGACCGGCATGGGCCATCACACGGCCACCAGCGTCCACAATCATCACCGAACGGACACCCGGTTCTCTCACACCTGCTGCGGCGAGGGCTTGCAAACTTCCCACATTGGCTGAAAAAATACCGTACTCACTGGAATCGGCAATTTGACGAAGCAGCGATTGAGCTCGTCGGGTATGTGCCTGTTCAAGATCGCCCAGTTGGTCTATCAAAAAAATGGTGAACAGCACCATCGCCACCAGGGTGACGGGCAAGATGGCCGCCAGCAACATACGGGAGCGAATGTCCAGCACTTTCATGGCGTCTTCTCCGATCGGATCAAGGACTTCAAGCGCAGGCTCAAG
>JANXSU010000295.1 GCA_025356545.1 Comamonadaceae bacterium | reverse complement strand
GCGATGAGCTGGGTGACCTGGGAGCCGAAGTCGAGGATCAGGATTTTTTGGTGTTGCATGGCGGTATGAAAAGCAAAGGCCCGAACACCATGGTGAGGGGTCCGGGCCTGTGGGGTAGTTCGCTTAGTCGGCGCGGTAGTTGGGCGCTTCTTTGGTGATCTGCACGTCGTGCACATGGCTTTCGCGGATACCTGCTGAGGTGATCTCAACAAATTCAGAGCGCTCGTGCATCTCGGCTATCGTGCCGCAACCGCAGTAGCCCATGCTGGCCCGCAAGCCACCGGCCATTTGGAAGATGATGGATAACACCGAGCCTTTGTAGGGCACGCGGCCTTCGATGCCTTCGGGCACCAGTTTGTCGGCGTTCGGGTTACCCGCAGTGGACTCTTGGAAGTATCGATCCGCACTGCCCTGCTGCATGGCGCCAATGGAGCCCATGCCGCGGTAGCTCTTGTAGCTGCGACCCTGGAACAAGACGATTTCACCTGGCGCTTCTTCAGTGCCCGCAAACATGCCGCCCATCATCACCGTGCCTGCGCCTGAGGCAATCGCCTTGGCGATGTCGCCGCTGTAGCGGATGCCGCCGTCGGCGATCAGCGGTACGCCGGTCCCCTGGAGGGCAATGGCCACGTTGTCAATGGCGGTGATCTGCGGCACGCCCACACCCGCCACGATACGCGTGGTGCAAATGCTGCCAGGACCAATGCCGACCTTAACCGCGTCGGCACCAGCTTCGACCAGCGCCAGAGCCGCTGTGCCTGTCGCGATGTTGCCGCCGACCACGTCCACATGAGGATAGTTTTGCTTGACCCAGCGCACGCGCTCAATCACGCCCTTACTGTGGCCGTGCGCAGTGTCCACCACAATGGCATCCACCCCGGCTTTGACCAGCGCTTCAACGCGTTCTTCAGTCCCCTCACCCACGCCCACCGCCGCGCCGACGCGCAGATGGCCTGCGGCGTCGCGTGCGGCATTGGGGAAATTGAGCTGCTTGGTGATGTCCTTAACAGTGATCAAGCCTTTGAGCTCAAAGGCATTGTTGATAACAAGCAAGCGCTCCAGCTTGTGCTTGTTGAGCAGCGCCTTGGCCTCGGCGGGCGTGGTTCCATCGGGCACGGTGACCAAGCGCTCACGCGGTGTCATGATCTCGCGCACGGGCAAGTCGTAACGGGTCTCAAAGCGCAAATCGCGCCCGGTGACGATGCCTACCACTTTGCCTTCATCGCAAACCGGGAAGCCCGAGACGCCGAGGTCTTCGGACAGTTGCATGACCTGGCGCACGGTGGTGTCGGGGGTGATGACCACCGGGTCACGCAGCACACCAGATTCGTACCGCTTCACCTTGGCCACCTGGGCGGCTTGTTCAGCGATGCTCAGGTTTTTGTGCACGATGCCCATGCCACCCTCTTGCGCAATGGCAATGGCGAGGCGGGCCTCGGTCACAGTGTCCATAGCGGCGGACACCAATGGCAGATTCAGGGCGATGTTACGGGAGAAACGGGTCGCAAGAGAGGTGTCCTTGGGGAGGACTTGGGAGAACGCTGGCACCAGCAACACATCGTCGAAGGTGAGCGCTTTACCTAGAAGGCGCATGTCAAAGCTCCAAAAGACAGATTGTACCCGCCGGACGGTTGGCTGAAGGCGACTTGGTACTTTTAAAGTATCCCCTGCGGCGCTACACTGGCACCATGAAACTGACTCAATTTTTGGTAGCCATGACTGCCTGCATCATCTCGTTTTCCTCTATTGCCCAGTGGCAGTGGGTTGACAAGGATGGTCGCAAAGTTTTTAGTGACCGGCCGCCCCCCTCAGAGGTGCCGGATAAAAACATCATCAATCAACCCAATTCCCGGCCCAAGACTACCGGCGATGCACCAGTAACGACTGCTGCACCTGCTCTTACAACGTCTAAACCCGGTGAAGGAATTGATAAAAGTTTGATGGAGAAAAAAGCACAGGCAGAAGCATCTGAGGCAAGTAAGCGCAAAGCTGAAGAAGATCGCATCGCCAGAACTAAAGCCGATAATTGCACGCGCGCGCTCCAAGCGAAGGCAGGCGTTGATTCAGGCACTCGTCTTTCAAGAATCAACGAAAAAGGTGAGCGTGAGTTCTACGATGAGATGGCACGCGCTGTTGAATCTCAGCGCATTCAAAGCACTATCGACGCAAACTGTCGATAGTCTTCCGACAAACCACCTATTTCAATAACCGGCTTTCGATCCAGCCCGTCGATTCGCAAATAGCCCCGCTCCCCGGCTGCCTTGTTGGGCAAAGCGCTCGCGTCGTGCGGTTTTGGGGTTGACCCTTAAAGGCCGATAGACCTCTACCCTATCGTGCTCTTTCAGCACTTGGTCCATGCCTACTTTGCGACCCCATACGCCGACGACTGATTTTTTTAAATCCAGACTTGGGGCCAAGGCTTCAAGGCCACTGACCAACAAAGCCTGTTGCACCGTGGCACCAATTTCAAGCGTGAGCGCAATTTCCCTCATCTGCCGGGGAGCGCTCGAACAAACCACCGTCACTTGAATACTCACCTTAAGCCCCATAAACCTGTTCGGCCCGTTTGACAAAGGCATCCACCAGGCTGCCTGCAATCTTGTCAAACATCGGGCCAATCAGCTTGGCCAAAATCACGTTGGAAAACCCGTAATTCAAAGAAAGCTCAACTTTGCAGGCACGTTGATCGCCCACGCCAACAGGTGAAAAATTCCACTGCCCTTGCAGATGAGAAAACGGGCCGTTGACCAGTTGCATGCGCACGCCTTGACCCGCTTGGTGTTCATTGCGGGTGGTGAATTTTTGATGAATCCCGCTAAATGCAATACCAATTTCAGCCGTCACACCCTGCGCGTCTTCTTCAATCACCCGGGCTTGATCACACCAGGGCAAGAACTTCGGGTAGGCGGCCACGTCAATCACCAAGGCATACATTTCCTGCGGGCTGTACCAGATGAGGACGGACTTGTTAACGGTTTTCATAGAATGGGGGTCTGGCGTGCGCCTGAACTGGCAATGATTGTAAGTTTTCCGCACGCCCTCAAAGAATTTCATGGCCAAAAAACCCGACACATCCTCCCGCATTGCCGACAATAAAAAAGCGGCCTACAACTATTTCTTTGAAGAACGCTTTGAGGCGGGCATGGTGCTGGAGGGCTGGGAAGTCAAGGCCGTGCGCGACGGCAAGGTTCAGTTGACCGACGGCTATGTGGTGATTCGTGAGGGTGAATTGTTTTTGATTGGTTGCCAGGTGAACCCGCTCAAAACGGCTTCCACCCACATCAACCCTGACTCGGTGCGCACCAAAAAACTGCTTCTGAAAAAAGACGACATCCGCCGCTTGATTGTGAAAGCCGAGCAAAAGGGCTACACCCTGGTGCCGCTCAATTTGCATTGGAAAAACGGCAAAATCAAGTGCGACATTGCCCTGGCCAAAGGCAAGGCCGAGCACGACAAACGCGACACCATCAAAGACCG
>JANXSU010000235.1 GCA_025356545.1 Comamonadaceae bacterium | reverse complement strand
CGGCGTTGGTGTCACACAGGTATTCATATAGAGAGGCTAAAGCTGCCAGCTTGCGCCGGATGGTGGAACCAGCGAGCTTTTGGGTTTCCAGTTCGGCACGCCAGGCCAGGATGTGGCTGCGCGTCACAGTACGGAATTCCTCCGGTTTCACGATTCCGGTGAAGGCCATAAAAGCTTGTAAGTCGTTTTTGTAAGCGCGCCGGGTCTGCGTGCTGTCCAGGTTAGCGAACCATTGGGCCTCTGGTGGTACGTCGGCCAGGCGCTGAAACTCAGGGGCCGTTAGCGGGCGAGCAGTTGTTTCGATAAGTTTGGTCATTTTGTTATCCTCGGATCAGTTTTAAGGCAATGTCCTGATCTAATGAATTCGTACACACAGATAGGTGGAAATCACCTGGGTAAAAAAAGTGACGAGATCCAAACGAAGAGTATTCGACGCAAGTTTCAAGCTGCAAGTGGTGGAAATGATCCGCTCCCAAGGCCTGAGCATTGGTCAGGTCTGCCGGGACATGAAGCTCGGAGAGTCGGCCGTGAGACGCTGGCTGGCGCAGCTTGATGCCGAGCAACTTGGTCAACCCGGCATTGGCAAGCCCTTGACCGCCGAGCAGCAGCGTATCCGCCAGCTGGAAGCCGAGAACCGGCAACTGCGAGGCGATGTAGATATCCTAAAAAAAGCGTCGGCCTTCTTTGCCCGGGAACTGCGATGAGCTTCCAGCTTGTTGAGCAACTGCAGCAGAAGGCCGTGCCAGTCAATCAGGTCTGCCGCGTGTTGGGCGTCAGCCGTTCGGGCTATTACACGGCCCGTAGGCGTGAACATGTGGTACCCGCGGTGTGTGAGGCCAGCGTGCACGTGAAGGCAGCGTTTGCAGCCAGTCGCGGGGCATATGGCAGCCGCCGCCTGCGCACGGCCGTGGCCTCGCGCGGGCTCGTGATTGGCCTTTACCGATTGCGTGGGCTGATGCGTAAGCATGGACTCCGCTCGGTATGGAAGCGCAAATTCGTGCACACCACCGACAGCAAACATGCGCTGCCGATCTCGCCCAATGTGTTGAACCGGCAGTTCAACCCGACGCAGCCCAACAGGGCCTGGGTGGCTGACATTACCTACATCCGAACGCGTAGTGGCTGGGTGTATCTGGCGGTGGTGATGGACCTGTTTGCACGCAAGGTGGTGGGTTGGGCGATGGCGCCGGACATGCAGGCCACTCTGGTATGCCGGGCACTGCAGTTAGCCATCGTGCAACGCCAACCAGCGCCGGGTTTGATCGTGCATTCGGACCGGGGTAGCCAGTACGCCAGCGCGGCCCACCAGGCACTGCTGAGCAAGCATGGCTTGGTCGGCAGCATGAGCCGCAAGGGAAACTGCTGGGACAACGCGGTGATGGAGCGCTTCTTCCTGAACTTGAAGATGGAGCGCGTCTGGCAGAACGACTACGCCAACCATGCCGAGGCCATGAACGACATTGCCGACTACATCGTCAGCTTCTACAACAGCCAGCGGCTGCACTCTAAACTGGGCAACTTGCCACCCAATGCTTTCGAGCAGAAATCGGCAATCAAACAATCTATCGGCGTGTGCGAAAAGACTTGACCAGGACACCTTGGGTAAAAGACAATAATTATTTGCGCAGCAGGGCAAGAAAAGAACGCGTTATCCGATGGTCTTCTAATTAGCAAAGACGTCGATGACCGGCATGAAGGGAGCGCGGTCGTCGGAATAACAGTCCGCGACGCGCTCTTTAGAAAATGCAACTCCTTGCTCGCAGATCTCCGGTGTGCAACCAAGCGCTCGCAGGAGCATGCGAATTACGGTGTCTTCATAAGCCCCGGACAAGGTGGCACCACTGGCGGAACCAGACATGGCCTGTACGATGGCGCCCGATACAAAGTCGAACGCCGCATCCATGTCTTCGTAGCAGAAATCGCCATCCTGCACGCCGAGCTGCAGACTCGCTCTCATAGAGTCAGCGACGAGTCCACCCGTGCGCCAGGAATCCAGTCGTCGGACGTAGTTGGCCCACAAGGGATCGAATGCAGACCGGCGCAATGAAAGCCGCAAGGCCACGGCAAACTGTTGCCACCCAGCCTTGTACAAAGCGTAAAACGGTCTCATGTCAATTTCAGCCTGGTCGGAGAGCGTTCTGGATAAAACTCCTACCGCCTGTT
>JANXSU010000167.1 GCA_025356545.1 Comamonadaceae bacterium | reverse complement strand
CGACTTTGTGACCGGGCGGGATCAGGCCTTTGACTGCAATGCTCTCGATGACTGTGCCGCTGAGCAACTGGTTGCGCGCGATCAACACATCGTCGGCGGGGTGGAGGCGGATGAAGGGGGTCATGGGTGTGCCGTGGGCTTTTAAGGGACAATCTTGAGAGCGTACTTTAAAGGAGATGGCATGAGACTCAAAGGTAAAACCGCATTGATCACCGCCGCCGGGCAAGGCATTGGCCGGGCCACCGTGCTAGCGCTGGCCACCGAGGGTGCGCAGGTCTGGGCAACCGACATCAACGCAGAATTACTCAAGACCTATGAGGGCGTGGTGGGCATTCAAACAGCGGTATTGGACGTGCTGGACAAGGCGGCCATTCAGACGCTGGTGGCCACACTTCCCGCGCTGGACGTGCTGTTCAATTGCGCCGGTTTTGTGCACAAGGGCTCTGTCTTGGAGGCCGAGGACGAAGAGTGGGATTTCGCCTTCAACCTGAACGCGCGTGCGCAGTTCTGGATGATTCAGGCGGTGCTGCCACGCATGCTGGAGAAAGCCAAGACGAGCAACGGTGCCAGCATTATCAACATGGCCAGCGTCTGTGGCAGCATCAAGGGTTTGCCGAGTCGCTTTCTCTATGGTGCCTCCAAGGCTGCGGTGATTGGGTTGACCAAGAGTGTGGCCGCCGATTTTGTGGCCCAGGGCGTGCGCTGCAATGCGATCTGCCCCGGCACGGTGGACACGCCTTCATTGCAAGACCGCATCAACGCTTTTGACGACCCAACGCAAGCGCGCCGCGACTTTGTGGCCCGTCAGCCCATGGGGCGCTTGGCGCAGGCCCATGAAATTGCGCCGCTGGTGGTATTTCTGGCCAGTGATGAAGCGGCTTTTGTGACGGGTCAGGCTTATGCCGTGGATGGTGGCATGTCCATCTGATGTACGGGCTACGGGCTTGCCAGAGGCAAGTTCAGCAACAGGTTTTGCGGCTTGATGCGTAGCACTTTTTCCGCGTTCATGGCAAAGCCCAAATAGACCGGTTTGTTCGCCAGCTCAGGCTGCACATCCTGTGGGTTTGTGAAAGTCAGGCGAAACAGGCTGATGAGGCGCTGCATCTGATCCGTCTCCACCGCCTGGCCCTCGTACATCCGGTTCAGGATGGCGCTGGATTCTGCGTCAAGCCCGGTGTGCCAGCGCCAAGCGGTGTCTTCCACACTGGCCTCAGGCTGAATGTGTACCTGCACTGCGCAAAAATGCCATACCCATTTCTCTAGTATCCGTGCTAGCGCCTGCAGGCCGCTGCGCGCGCGCGCCATGCGTAGCGTCAGGCCATGGCTCAACTCCTGGGTGATCTCGTGCGTCAAGTCCAGCAAAAACGGGTGGCGCTCGGGGGCTGACCAATAGCGCTGCGCATTGTCGGGCGTCAGCACTTTGAAGTTGGCCGTGCGCAAGCTGGCCTTGCTCTCCAGCAAGAGGCGACCCAGTTCACCCAGTCCTGCTGTCTCGCTGTAGTGATCCACGGCTTCGCGGTCAGCGGCCAGAACTTGACCATCCTGAATGGCGATGCGTTGGTGGCGAAACAGCAGCTCAGCAGCGCGTACCTCTTGCGCGTCGGTACAGTCGTCCAGCACATTGCGTAATATCGACTGCACCAGCAAGTCGATGAACACCGGTGGGGTGTTGATGGCGGTCTGTGCAAAGAGGCTGCGGTAGTAGCCCTCTAAGGTACCGCTTGCGATCAGACCCTCGCGAAAGCTGAGGAAGACTTGGTAGTTGTGTCGGGCGTCGGCATCTTTGATTTGTTCCAGCTCAGTGGCGAGCACTGCTTTGAGCGGTGCGGCTTGCAGGGCTTTGTGCAAGCGAACCTCAGCTTTGCAAGACTCAGGCACCAAGGCCATTTCCGGTCGATTGAGAAGAAGAGCGAAATAGTCAGCGGTGGGCATCAACCAGCCGCGTGCGTTGCGGCGAAGTTGGGTGAAACCGCAGGAGGACCAGAAATTCATCCAGCCATCCTAGCACTCGCCACACCCTTTTTAATTCGGGTTGACGCGTGCGCCTGCATTAAGCCTTCAGTCGTTGAGTTCGTATTCGAATTCATCCTCGGCCTGATCTATTTCCATATCGAAATCGATCACCGAGGTGTGCGACTTGGCATAAGGGATCAGTGGTTTGTCCAGCGGACGGAACAGTTTGCGATGCAGGCCACGCAGCGTGTTTGAACGCTCCATGGCCTGGAGTACGACTTCAGGTTCCATGAGCAGACTGAAAGGATTGAGCGAAACGGCGTTGATGTACATGGTGAACTCCTTACTTCATATTGAAAATTGATGTGTGAATTCAATGTAGCCTCAGAGTCCAAAAGATTCAGTCAGCTTCTGTCTAAACAGCGTGTAGGAAGTTGACTGACAACGTGTTCATTTCACGACGATCTCACGCGCTCATTTTCTCTTTGTGTTACGTTCAACCACTTGGCATAATTTGAAATCATCCCGCTATGACGCCTCCCCTACTGACCGTGCAAGGTCTGCGCAAACATTACGCAGGCACGCCCGTTGTGGACAACCTATCGTTCAACATTGCGCCGGGTGAATGTCTGGGCGTGATCGGCCCCAATGGCGCGGGCAAGACCACCACCATCCGCATGTGCCTGGGCCTGACCGTGCCCGATGCCGGGCACATCCGCTTTGACTTCCCCAGCATCCACGCCCCGAGGCTAGCGCACGACAGCTGGCACATGCCGCAGGATGCGTTGCCTATCAAGACGCGCTTGGGTGTGGTGAGTCAGTTCGACACGCTGGACCCCGACTTCACTTGCGCCGAGAACCTGCTGGTCTATGGCCGCTACTTTGGCATGAAGGACGCCGCCATCCGCGCGCGCATCCCCCAGCTACTGGAGTTTGCCTCTCTGTCCCACAAGGCGGATGTGAAGCCCGGCCAGCTCTCGGGCGGCATGCGCAGACGCCTGAGCTTGGCGCGCGCCCTGGTGAATGACCCTGAGTTGCTGCTGCTCGACGAGCCCACCACCGGGCTGGACCCACAGGCCCGGCATTTGATGTGGGAGCGACTGCAAGTCCTGCTCCAGCAAGGTAAATCCATCTTGCTGACCACTCACTTCATGGACGAGGCCGAGCGCCTGTGTAACCGCTTGCTGGTGCTGGATCACGGCAAGAAGATTGCCGAAGGCGAGCCGCGCGCGCTGATTGCCCAGCACCTGGAGCCCGATGTGGTGGAGGTCTATGGTGTCGGCGCACTGGACTTGGTGGATGCGCCTCTCAAGGCGCTGGCGGCGCGGGTTGAGGTGAGTGGTGAGACCGTGTTTTTCTACACCGAAGACGCGCGCCGCTTGCTGGACGCGCTGGCGAAGTACCCGCAGTTGCGCACCCTGCACCGCCCGGCCAATTTGGAGGACTTGTTCCTCAAACTCACCGGACGCCAAATCAGGGAGGACGCGTGATGACGAAGGTTGCAAATCAAAGCGTGTGGCGCGCGCCCGTGGTGTCGCTGCGTTTTTGGCCCGTGTTTTTGCGCAATCTGCTGGTGTGGCGCAAGTTGGCCATTCCCAGCCTAGTGGGCAATATCGCCGAGCCGCTGATGTGGCTGGTGGCCTTTGGCTACGGCATGGGTGCGCTGGTGGGGCAGGTGACGCTGGACGGGCCGCTGGGCCCCACGCCCGTGCCCTACATTTTGTTTTTGGCCAGTGGCTCGATCTGCATGAGCGCGATGCAAGCCGCCTCGTTTGAAGCGCTGTACTCGGCCTTCTCCCGCATGCATGTGCAAAAAACCTGGGACGGCATCATGAACGCGCCGGTCAGCCTGGACGACATCGTGCTGGCGGAGATGCTGTGGGCGGCGTTCAAGGCCCTGTTCACCGTGACGGCGATTTTGGGCGTGATGCTGGCCTTGGGCATTAGCCACAGCCCCAAGCTACTGGTGGCCTGGCCGATTTTGCTGGGCGTCGGCATCACCTTTTCTTGCATCGCCCTGATCTTCAACGCCTTGGCCAAGGGCTACGATTTTTTCACCTACTACTTCACCTTGTTTCTCACACCCATGATGTTCTTGAGCGGCGTGTTTTTCCCGCGTGAGCAATTGCCAAGTGTGGTGCGCACGGTGTCTGAGTGGTTGCCCCTGACCAACGCGGTGGAGTTGGTGCGTCCACTCTTCATGGACCAGTGGCCGCAGAACCCGACGCAGCACGCATTGGTGTTGTTGGCCTATGCCGTGTTGTCGTTCTGGCTGGCGCTAGCGCTAACGCGCAAGCGGTTTCAGGCCTGAAAACCGGGGTAATAAACCATGGTAATGGCTTTAGCCGTCGCGCTAGTCAATGGGGTCTGCCGAAGGCCGAAGTGACTCAACCTGCTGCTGTAGCCTGTGAATGTCCTTACGTAACGCCCCAATTTCGTGCATCAGATCGCGCTCGATCTGTCGCTCTTCTGTCTCTACAAACACAGCGGCTACGGATGCCGTCACCAGAGACAATACGGCCAGACCCAGCAGCACCACTACAACCGCAAATATGCGCGATAAATGGGTGCTCGGCACGAGATCGCCATAACCCACCGTGGCTGCCGTGGTGAACGCCAGCCAAAGGCCATCACTCAAAGTCACTACTTTGGGTTCGAGCAGCCAAAACCCCACGCCGCCAAACCCCATGATCATCAAACACATGATCAGCGAGTAGATCAACCCCCGACGGGTGATCAGTCTTTTGCGATTGCGCCAATTGTTCATCGGACGACTTTAACTGTAGAAATCAAATCACCTTTGCACCACGCAAGGCCGCAATCCGCGCTGCGTCCAACCCTAGCGCCGTCAGTACCTCATCGGTGTGCTCCCCCAAGGTCGGCGGTGCGTTACGCAGCACTGGGGGCGTGTCCAGCAAACGTAATGGGCTCGCCACAGTCGCTATTGATTCAATAGCTGCTTGTGGATGATTTGATTGGGTTACAGGCTGATTCACCCATAAATTTCGAGCCTTCACCTGCTCGTCGGCAAAAGCCTGACCGATGTCGTTGATCGGGCCGCAGGGCACGGCTTTGTCTTCCAGCAGGGCGACCCAGCCGGCCGTGCTACGGGTGCGGGTGACTTGCTCCAGCAGGGGCAGCAATACCTCGCGGTTTTTCACGCGCAAAGTGTTGGTGGCAAAGCGCTTATCTTGCGCCCAGGTAGGGATGCCTGCGGCTTCGCAAAAGCGGCCGAACTGGCCGTCGTTACCCACGGCCAGCAGCATGGCGCCATCTTGCGTGGGGAAGTCTTGGTAGGGCACCAGGCTGGGGTGGCCATTGCCCATACGCTGCGGCGCGTTGCCGGTGTTGAGGTAAGCACCGGCCTGGTTCGCCAGCGTGGCCATACCCACGTCCAGCAAGGCCATGTCGATGTGCTGGCCCACGCCGGTGCAGTGGCGCACCTCGATAGCGGCCAGGATGGCGGTGGCGGCATAGACGCCGGTGAACAGGTCAGTCAGCGCCACGCCCACGCGCAGCGGGCCGCCACCGGGCACGTCGTCCGCACGGCCAGTGATGCTCATCATGCCGCTCATGGCCTGGATCATCAGGTCATAGCCCGCGCGCTCGGCGTAAGGGCCGGTCTGACCAAAGCCGGTGATGGAGCAGTAAATCAAACGCGGGTTGATGGCTTTGAGGCTCTCGTAATCCAGCCCATAGTGCTTGAGCCCACCGACCTTGAAGTTCTCCACCAGTACGTCGCTTTGCGCGGCCATCTGGCGTATCAACGCTTGGCCGTCAGGGTGCGCTAGGTCGAGCGTGATGGAGCGTTTGTTGCGGTTGCAGGCGGTGAAGTAGGTGGCCTGGTCGGTGTCATGGCCCTGCGCGTCTTTGATGAAGGGTGGGCCCCAGTGGCGCGTGTCGTCACCGGCACCGGGTCGCTCGACCTTGACGACATCCGCGCCCAGGTCGGCCAGGATTTGGGTGCACCAGGGGCCGGCCAAGACTCGGGACAGGTCTAACACTTTGATGTGGGGGAGGGCGGCTGGTTTGGTGGTCATTTTGCTTGTCCTATTGGTGCGTCTTGTACGTTGCTGTGTGCTGTGCTTTTGTACCCGCCACGCGGGCTTAGGCTGGGGGCCTCAGAGGCAATGGCCCACGCCCCCTGCTCCGTCACCCACCAAGCCCGCACACTACAAACCAAAAACTTAGTTAGAAAACGCAGCAATCCCCGTCTGCGCCCGCCCCAAAATCAAAGCATGAATGTCGTGCGTGCCCTCATAGGTGTTGACCACCTCCAGATTCACTAAATGCCGCGCCACACCAAACTCGTCCGATATGCCGTTGCCGCCCATCATGTCGCGTGCCAGCCGCGCAATGTCCAGCGCCTTGCCGCAGGAATTGCGTTTGAGGATGGAGGTGATCTCCACCGCCGCCGTGCCCTCATCCTTCATGCGCCCCAGACGCAGACAACCCTGCAAACCCAGCGCGATTTCGGTTTGCATGTCGGCCAGCTTCTTTTGAATCAGCTGGTTAGCGGCCAGCGGGCGGCCAAATTGCTTGCGGTCCAGCACATACTGGCGGGCGCGAAACCAGCAGTCCTCCGCCGCACCCAAGGCGCCCCAGGCGATGCCGTAGCGGGCAGAGTTCAGGCAGGTGAACGGCCCCTTCAAGCCCTGCACCTCGGGGAAGGCGTTTTCCTCCGGGCAAAACACCTGATCCATCACGATCTCGCCAGTGATGGACGCGCGCAGCCCCACCTTGCCGTGAATCGCCGGGGCGCTTAAGCCCTTCATGCCCTTGTCCAAGATGAATCCGCGGATCGGGCCGACCTGGCCAGTCTCGCTCACCTCCTTGGCCCAGACCACAAACACATCGGCAATCGGGCTGTTGGAGATCCACATCTTCGCGCCCGTCAGCTTGTAGCCGCCTGCTGTTTTTTGCGCGCGCGTAACCATCGAGTTGGGATCTGAGCCGTGGTCTGGCTCGGTCAGGCCAAAACAACCAATCCACTCGCCGGTGGCCAACTTAGGCAAATATTTTTGCCGCTGTGCCTCAGAGCCAAACTCAAAAATCGGCACCATCACCAAAGACGACTGCACGCTCATCATGGAGCGGTAGCCGGAATCGACACGCTCCACCTCGCGCGCAATCAGCCCATAGGCCACGTAGTTCAGGCCCGGGCCGCCATATTGCTCGGGGATGGTGGGGCCCAGCAGGCCCAGCTCGCCCATTTCGCGAAAAATCGCCACGTCGGTTTTCTCGTTGCGAAACGCCTCGATCACGCGGGGCTGCAATTTGTCCTGGCAATAGGCCGTGGCTGCGTCACGAATCATGCGCTCGTCGTCGCTGAGCTGCTGGTTGAGTAAAAAGGGATCGTCCCAGTGAAAAGTTGCTTGCGCCATGTGGTTCTCCAGAAAAAGGGTTTGCCCCGATGTTAAACGGGGCGGGGTCGTCCAGAATTGATCCTTGGTTGAATCCCTTGTTTCCTCTCTACGCATTCGAAATCATGATCACCTCTGCCCCCACCCTAGCCTCTCGTTCTTCGCTGATGTTCAGCCACATGGGATTTTGTGTGCGTGACTTGCCGCACATGGCGCGTTTTTACCAAGAGGTGCTGGGCTTTACCCAGACCGATGCAGGCGACTTGGGCGCGGTGCAACTGGTGTTTTTGAGCCGCGACCCGACTGAGCATCACCAATTGGTGCTGGCCAGCGGGCGGCCCGAAGATTTGGCCTTTAACGTCATCAACCAGATTTCATTTCGCGTGCCTGACCTGGCCACGCTGCGCGGCTTTCTGGCGCGCATTCGCGCTGATGGCCAGGCCAGCGACATTCAAACGGTGACGCATGGCAATGCGGTTTCAATTTATGTGCGCGATCCCGAAGGCAACCGCCTGGAGCTGTTCATGGACACGCCTTGGTATTGCGAGCAGCCGTTGCGCGAGCCGCTGGATTTAGACCAGCCGGACGACGACATCCTGGCCCGCTGCGAAGTCATGGCTCGCAGCCGACCCAAGTTTCAAGCCCGCGCCGAGTGGCAAGCCGAGATGGCGCGCCGCATGGGTCAAACCGAATAGATCACGCCACGAATGATGCGCAATTCAAAATCCCACATCCTCATCGCCGGTGGTGGCATCGGTGGCCTCACCGCTGCGCTGGCGCTGCTCAAGCGCGGTTTTGATGTGGATGTGTACGAGCAGGCCAGTGAACTCAAAGAAGTCGGCGCGGGCGTGCAGCTCTCGCCCAACGGCAACCGCGTTTTGTTTGAGTTGGGCGTGGGCGAGGCGCTGATGGCCTTGTCCTGCGAAGCCACGGGCAAGGAGATTCGCCTGTGGAGCAGCGGCCACACCTGGAAGCTGTTTGACTTGGGTGCGGTGTCGGTGGCGCGCTACGGCTACCCCTATCTCACGGTCTATCGGCCCGACCTGATTGAGGTGCTGGCGCAGGCCGTGCGCGCGATCAAGCCGGATGCGATTCACTTGAAATCACGTGTGCTCGGTTTCACGCAAGACGCGCACGGCGTCACGCTGCAACTGGAGAGCGGCACGACAAGTCACACGGTGCAAGGCGACGCGCTGATCGGTGCCGACGGCGTGCACTCTGTCATCCGCCAAGGTCTGTTTGGCGCAGATGAGCCCGAGCGCACGGGCCTGATGGCTTGGCGCGGCGTGATCCCCATGGAGCGCCTGCCCGCGCACCTGCGCCGCCCCGTGGGCACCAACTGGGTGGGGCCGGGCGCGCACGTGGTGAACTACCCGCTGCACGGCGGCAATCTGATGAACTTCATTGGCGTGGTGGAGCGCAGCGACATCCCGGTGGAGTCCTGGAGCGTGCGTGGCTCGCGGGCAGATTGCCTGAAGGACTTCTCGGGTTGGCACGACGACGTGCAGGCCATGATCAAGTCCATCGACACGCCTTTCAAGTGGGCGTTGATGCAGCGTGCACCCATGGCGCGCTGGAGCGAGGGCCGCGTGAGCTTGCTGGGCGACGCCTGCCACCCGACCCTGCCCTTTCTCGCGCAAGGGGCCGTGATGGCGCTGGAAGATGGCTTCATCCTGGCGCGCGCGCTGGAGGCTGACACCGATATCGCCCAGGCCCTGCGCCGCTATGAAGCTGCGCGCCAAGAGCGCACTCGCCGCATCGTGCAAGGCGCGGCCGACAACACCAAACGCTTTCACAACCCCGAACTGGCCTCCAAGGAAGGGGCCAGCGCCTATGTGGACCGCGAGTGGAACGAAGAACGGGTGCGCCAGCGCTATGACTGGTTGTTCACCTATGACGTGACGCGGGTCCCGGTTTAACGGCATGCGACCTTGCGGGACATACTAAGGAACCCCATGAAGCACAAGCTGCTCCTTCCTCGTCGCCTCCTACTGGCCGCGCTGATTCTTGGCATCAGCGTCTTGGCGTCGTCTGGCGCACTGGCGCAAACCGACACCGACTACCCGCGCAAGCCCATCCGTCTGCTGCTCGGCTTTGCTCCCGGTGGCGGCTCCGACATCGTGGCGCGGCTGGTAGCCCAGCCTTTGGGCGAGTTGCTGGGCCAGAACGTGGTGGTGGACAACAAGCCCGGTGCGGGCGGCAATATCGCTGCCGAGATGGCCACCAAGGCCACCCCCGACGGCTACACCCTGGTGCTGCTGCCCAGCGGTCACGCCAGCGGCGCGGCCATGAAAAAGAGCCTGCCTTTTCACCCGGTGAAAGACTTCACGTGGGTCTCAACGATCACCACCTACCCGCTGGCGCTCAGCGTGGCACCGGGCTCCGCGCTCAAGTCCTTCGCCGATCTGTTACAGCGCGCCAAAGCCGAGCCGGGCAAATACAGCTACGCCACCTCCGGCGTGGGCACGGCCCCGCATTTGATCGGCGAGTGGCTGGTGAGTGAGGCCAACATCAACCTCATCCACGTACCCTTCAAAGGCGGCACCGGCCCCATGACCGAAGTGTTGGCGGGCAGGGTGGACGTGATGATCGACACCATGACGCTGACCGCCGCCTTGCTCAAAGACCAGCGCGTGCGCGCCTTGGCCGTGACCTCACCGGCAGGCGCCAGCAACCTGCCCGGCGTGCCCGCCGTGGCAGACCTGCTGCCGGGCTTGGTGTTTGAGTCGTGGCTAGGGATTGCGGCCCCGGCCAACACGCCAGCAGCCATCGTGGACAAGCTCAACAAAGCCTTGCGCACCGTGCTGGAGCAGCCCGAGGTGAAACAGAAGTTGATCGCCCTAGGCGGCAGCCCGCGCGCCAGTTCACCGGTTGAGTTTCAGACCCGTGTGGAGCGCGATATTGAGAACCTGCGCAAGGTGGTGAGTCAGCGGCGTATTGAGTTGGAGTGAGCGCCGTGGGTGCTACAGCCGCAGCACAGGGTCGCCCCAAGCAAGGCACGGCCCCCTCGGGGGGCAATTCAAGCTTTGGCCGCTTCCAGCAGCGCTCTGGTTTTGCTGGCCTCTTGCCGCGCAGCCGCTACAAAATCAGGGCCGGACGATGCGTACAACACGGCCCGTGAAGAACTGACGATGATGGGTGCGGTAGTTTCGCCGCTAGAACCACCTGTACTGCTGCGCCAGCCGGCCTTGACGGTGGCCAGCGCATCGCCACCCTGCGCGCCCACGCCGGGGATGAGCAGCGGCACGGTGGGGGCCACTGCGCGCACGCGCTCAATCTCCGTCGGGTAGGTGGCACCCACCACCAGACCGAGCTGGCCGTTCAGATTCCATGGCCCTTGCGCCAACTTGGCTATGTGCTCGTACAGCAGGGGCTGGCCTTCAACCGATGCAAGGCGCTGGTTTTGCAAATCGTCGCCGCCGGGGTTGGAGGTGCGGCACAGCAAAAAAGCGCCTTTGCCGTGGTACTTCAAGTAGGGTTGCAGCGAGTCAAAACCCATGAAGGGCGAGAGCGTGATGGCGTCAGCCCCGTAGCGCTCAAACGCCTCTTTGGCGTACTGCTCTGCCGTGCTGCCGATGTCGCCGCGCTTGGCGTCCAGAATGATGGGCACTTGCGGCGCGGCGCGGCGTATGTGGGCCATGAGCTGCTCTAGCTGGGCTTCAGCGCGGTGCGCGGCGAAATAGGCAATCTGCGGTTTGAAGGCGATCACCAAGTCGGCGGTGGCATCCACGATGGCCGCACAAAAGTCGTAAATCTTGTTGGCGTCACCTTTGTATTTATCAGGGAATTTGGCGGGCTCGGGGTCCAGGCCGACGCACAGCAGTGAGCCGTTTTGACGCTCGGCGGTGCGCAGTTGGTCAATGAAGGTCATGTTAGAGATCGAGGACGAGAAGAGGGGTCTTGGAGCGCGAGCAACAAGGCATGAACTGGTCATTCGCGACTTGCTCTTCTGGGGTAAGGTACATGTCTTTGTGGTCCGGTGTGCCGGAGATTACGCGCGTCAGGCAAGTGCCGCACACGCCTTGCTCGCACGATGTGGGCACGTCCACCCCAGCGGCTGATAGGGCTTGCGTGACGGTTTGATCCGCCAACACCTTGATGACGCGCCCCGAGCTGGCGAGTTTGACCTC
>JANXSU010000001.1 GCA_025356545.1 Comamonadaceae bacterium | reverse complement strand
TTGGGGTTTTGACCGGACAGTAGTGATAAATAATAACTAATTCAAGTCAATTGCCATATCACTGAATCAGTGTTTACCCTGATTTGATGCAATAGATAAGCACTCAGAAGTGAGTCTGGAAGGTGCTCCTAGGGTTCGCACTAGGCCATATGTACCCCAATCTGAATGAATTGCAGACAAAAGCTGCATTCATTAGTTTCGGGGTTAATTATCCTAGGTCGACGCCCTCGTATTGGGTCTGGATTTTCACCCGACGCAGACGTTCAATACTGTTTGACAAATGAGCATGCATGGCTGTGCTGGCAGCTCTTGGGTTTTGCTCCCGGATGGCTTTGTGGATACTTTGATGTTCGGCTAAAACGCGTTTCAGGTAAGCGCGACGATTCCCGGGTGTTTGACTTGCTGTGTTAATCCGCGTGCGCGGGATGAGCATGGTGCCCAAATAGGTCATGAAGTCTGCAAAGTGGGGGTTGCCTGTGGCGTGTGCCACGCCCATATGGAATTGGAAGTCGCTGGGTACGGCGTCAGCGCCTTCTGCCATGGCCTGCGCAAAGCTGTCCAGCGTCGCTGCAATCGCTGCCAGATGTGATTCGCTCCGGCGTTTCGCTGCTAGGCCAGCTGCTTCAGTCTCTAGACTAATACGCAGTTCCAGTACAGCGATCACGTCGTCGACTGTGGCTAAGTCTTGGTCGGTAATTCGAAAATTGCTGGTTGCTGACGGCTCCAGCACAAAAGTGCCGATACCGTGACGTGTCTCAACCAATTCCGAAGCTTGTAATCTCGAGATGGCCTCGCGCACGACGGTTCGACTTACGTCAAATCGGGCCATGATTTCAATCTCAGTTGGCAACTTTTCCCCAGACTTTATTGTTCTTTTTTTGATGTCTGAGGATAGGCGTGTAACGACCTCCGTAACCAATCCGCGCGCGCGTCGGACGGGCACCGTCGCTTCCTTCGAGGAGGGTACGTTCGGATTTTTTGAGCGGCTCATTTAATAACTTGTTGACACGTTGAAACCAAGCATACAGAATATCAAGTCATCAGACAACATACAACTAAAAATTTCTTAGTTTCTTAGTGATACCTCAATAGGACGACGAATGACGATCAAGTTGCACCACAGATTGCTGTTGACGGGCGCTGCTGGCGGTTTGGGTCAAGCCCTGCGAGGTCGGCTCAAGGCCAATTGCGAGGTGTTGCGCCTCTCCGACCGGGTGGACTTTGGCGCGGTGCAAGAGGGTGAAGAGCTAGCGCTTGCCGATTTGGCTGACGCTGCGGCTGTCAGCGCTGCGGTGCAAGGGGTGGACGCCATTGTTCACTTGGGGGGTTATTCGGTGGAAGGTCCGTTTGAGCCTATTTTGCAAGCCAATATCGTGGGTGTGTACAACCTGTACGAGGCAGCGCGGCAGCATGGTGTCAAGCGGGTGGTGTTTGCCAGCTCCAACCACGTTACGGGTTTTTACCGTCAGTCGCAGACGCTCACGACCGACATGCCGCCACGCCCTGATGGTTTTTACGGTGTGAGCAAGGCCTTTGGTGAGGATCTGTCCCGGTTTTATTTTGACCGATACGGCATCGAGACGGCCTGTGTGCGCATTGGCTCTTCCTTCCCCGAGCCGCGTGACCGGCGCATGCTGGCCAGTTGGCTCAGCTATGACGATCTGCATCGACTGATAACCGCCTGCCTTTCCACGCCCGTGCTGGGTCACACCATTATTTTTGGTATGTCGAACAACGCCGTGACGTGGTGGAGCAATGAGCAGGCCCGGCATGTGGGCTATGTGCCGCAAGACAGCTCCGATGTGTTTCGTGATGCGGTGTACGCCCGAACACCAGCTCCCGATCTGAGTGACCCGGCGGTACAGTTTCAGGGTGGCGGCTTCGTCAAAGCTGGCCCTTTTTCCGGCTAAGCGATTTCTGCAGAAATCGACGCAACGTTCGACTCAATGACTGGCAGCGCTGAACTCGTCGTAGATGGTCGCAACACCGTGGGGGAGAGCCCGGTGTGGAGCGTTGCGGAGCAGGCGCTTTATTGGGTTGATATCCCGGCTAAGAAATTATGCTGCTGGCAGCTTGACGGTGCGCAGCTTAGTACCTGGGACGCCCCTGAGATGTTGGCTTGCATTGCGCAGGGTACACGCTCAGGCACCTGGCTGGCTGGTATGGAAACAGGCTTGTTTGAGTTGCAAGTTCCGCACATGGGTGCATCACAAAGTTCATTGCACAGTCGCCAGATTGTCCCTGTAATGCACACCCAGTCCGGCATGCGGTTTAACGATGGTCGTTGCGATCGGCAAGGGCGCTTCTGGGCGGGCACAATGGTGTGCAACATGGGGTTGGCTTCACGCGCCGGTGCCTTGTACCGCCATGACGCCATGACTGGTTTGCAAAAAATGCGTGAAGGCTTTATCACACCTAACGGTTTGGGTTTTTCCCCTGACGGTCGAACGATGTACCTGTCGGACTCTCATCCTACGGTGCAGTTGATTTGGGCGTTTGACTACGACATAACCAGCGGCACGCCTTCGAATCAAAGAATATTTGTCGACATGAATAGATTACCTGGTCGACCAGACGGTGCAGCGGTCGATGCCGATGGCTGCTACTGGATTTGTGCCAATGACGCCGGTTTGGTGCATCGTTTTACGCCCACAGGCCAGCTCGATCGTTCGCTAGCCGTCCCTGTTAAAAAACCAGCCATGTGTGCGTTTGGTGGTGCCGGGCTGGACACCCTGTTCGTGACATCAATTCGCCCCGAAGGCATCGATCTCTCTGACCAGCCGCTGGCCGGGGGGGTGTTTGCGCTGCACCCCGGCGTACGGGGGCTTCCCGAGTCCGCGTGTCTGTATTCCCGTTAAAGTGATTTTCTAACCACAACTACCTGAAGAGGATGACATGAAAATCAAGACAACCCTGTTGGCGGCCGCTGCCGCACTGGTCTTAATGCCTGTAGCCGGTTTTTCGACGGAATTCCGCTCGGCCGACACCCATAACGCTGACGACTACCCCACAGTGGCCGCCGTCAAGTACATGAGCACGCTGCTGGAGAAAAAGAGTGGCGGCAAGCACAAGATCAAGGTCTTCAACAAGCAAGCCCTGGGCAGTGAGAAAGAAACCATCGACCAGGTGAAGATCGGCGCACTTGACTTCACGCGCGTCAACGTGGGTCCGATGAACGGCATTTGTCCCCTGACCCAGGTACCGACGATGCCTTTTCTTTTCAATTCGATTGCGCATATGCGCAAGTCGCTGGATGGTCCTGTCGGTGATGAAATTTTGAAAAGCTGTGAGGTCTTTGGCTTTGTCGGTCTGGCGTTTTACGACAGCGGTGCGCGTTCCATCTATGCCAAAAAGCCGATCAAGACCGTGGCCGATGCCAAGGGCCTGAAAATTCGCGTGCAGCAGTCTGATTTGTGGGTGGCTTTGATCAGCGCCATGGGGGCTAATGCGACACCCATGCCTTATGGCGAAGTGCTGATGGGCCTGAAGACAGGGCTGATCGACGCGGCGGAAAACAACATCCCCTCCTTTGATACCGCCAAGCACTACGAGTCGGTGAAGTTT
>JANXSU010000164.1 GCA_025356545.1 Comamonadaceae bacterium | reverse complement strand
GCTCAGGCTGGCGTAACGGTTCGCAAGATCAAAGAGGCTGTTTTGCATTGGCGCGGCGCTGTTTTTGGTTCAGCTTCTATAACGTTTTAGGGTGGCAAATTGAGGACAAAGATTCAGAGGGATTTATAGAAGTGCCCATATGTTTGTAGCGCATGGGCAACCCACCTGGAAAGTTATTCCGATCTACAACATGGTTCGACTTTTGCAAGATGCGGGTTTCAAAATTAACGAGATTCGCTATGCCTCTGTGCGCGCCAAAGACTACCTGATGCTGCCCTTGGCACTGCTCGTGTACCCGGTTCAATTGATCTACATGCAATTCGCAAAACATCGCATGCCAGTACCCATGCGGCACGCCATGTACCCGTTCAGCTCGCTCTTGTATCGCCACTACCTTGTGGTATGCGAGAAACCTGCTGAATCAGCCCCTTCAAGCGTTTAGTTTGCGCTGGCTTGCAAAGCGTCGGCTCAGACCCGATACCGGATCGATAAACTCGACTTCTTGGGCTAGCAACTGCAGTGGGTGGGCGTAGTCATCCGGGTTGGATCCAGGCCCGTGCACGACGTGGGGGTAGAACAGGTCGCCTTCAATCGGTAGACCCAGCGCATTCATGTGCACGCGGAGCTGGTGCGTTTTACCGGTGATTGGGGTGAGGCGGTAGCGGGCCAGTGACAGGGACTTAATGCCCATCCGTTCGGTGTCAAGGCCTAGGTGCTCGATCAACTCAATGCGCGTCTCGCTATTGGGCTCGCCCGGTACCTCGTGCTGGCGGAAGAAAGGGGTGCCCGTCTCCATACGGCTGCGGTGGGTGTGGGGCAGGGTGAGGTCAGCGCGCCAGGGGGCAATGGCTTCGTAGTGTTTAGTGACGGCTTTGTTTCTGAACATGGCCGAGTAAGCCCCCCGGTCTTGCGGGCGCACGCTGAACAGCACCAGACCCGCCGTTTCGCGGTCGATGCGGTGCAGGGGGCTCAAGGTCTCGATACCGAGCTGGCGCTGCAAGCGCAACAGCAGCGTCTCTTGCAGGTAGCGCCCGCTGGGGGTGACGGGCAAAAAATGCGGCTTGTCGGCCACCACCAAGTGATCGTCCTGGAACAGCACTTTCGCCTCGAGCGGGATGCGCGGCTCGTTGGTCAGCGTGCGGTAGTAGTACACGCGGCGGTGTTGTGCGTCGCGCGGTTTGGGGGGATATGGTGCGTCGGCGTGCAGGGGTTGGCCTAGCTCGTCCAACACCGCGCCTTGGGCCATGCGCGTGTGCCAGTCGTCGCGGCTGACGTAGGGCAGGCGCTGGGCCAAGAAATCCAGCAGCTTCGGCCAGGGGTTGTCGTGCCCCACCGGCAGTGCGACGCAACTGGCGCTGACGCCGTCGCGCATGGGGGGCACAAAGCGGTGTGGTGGGCGGGTCATGGCATCGTTCGGGTAGCGCTTGTCGATGCCTTTATTGCTTTGGCCTTATGAAACATGCGCCGTTCACCCTGAGCTTGGCCTGTCCTGAATTTGTCGAATGGTTTCGACAAGCTCAGCCCGAAAGGGAGATGGGTTGACATTTTCTTCCGGCGAAACCGCTTAGACCCGCTTAAACACCAAATCCCACACGCCATGGCCGAGCTTGAGGCCCCGGTTTTCAAACTTGGTCAGAGGGCGGTAGGCGGGCTTGGGGGCGTAATCTGGCGCCGTATTTTTGAGCAGCGGCTCAGCACCGAGCACCTCCAGCATTTGCTGGGCATAGGGCTCCCAGTCGGTCGCGCAGTGCAGGTAGCCACCGGGCTTCAGGCGCGCGGCCAGTTTGGCGACCAGCATGGGTTGCAGCAGGCGGCGTTTGTTGTGCTTGAGCTTGTGCCAGGGGTCGGGGAAGAAGACGTGGATGCCGTCCAGGCTTTGCAGGGGCAGCATGTGGTCGATGACTTCCACCGCGTCATGCGCCAGGATGCGGATGTTGCTCAAGCCTTGCTCGCCGATGCGCTTGAGTAGTGCACCCACGCCGGGCTCGTGCACCTCGCAGCACAAGAAATTTTTCTCAGGCAACAGGGCGGCAATATGCGCCGTGGCTTCGCCCATGCCGAAGCCAATTTCCAGAATGGTGAGCCTTTCTTTAGACTCATTTTTGCCTGCAGGCCTTTGGATATCGGCGTAAGAAGCTACTAAATCAATAGCACTCTCGCTGTAGGGCAGCAAAAATTTGGGCCCCTGCTCTTCAAACGCTTTGGCCTGGCCGGTGGTGGTGCGGCCTGCGCGGCGCACGTAGCTTTTGATGGTCTTGGGAAATTCCACGCCGGGTGGTGGCAGGCGGCGGCGGTCTTTGATGGGGGGCGCGGCGTCGGCTGGTGTGGTCGACGGTGTCGCGGTCGATGTGGCGGGCGCTGTAGTAGGCGCTGTAGCGAGCGGTTGGAGGTGGGGGATTGATTCAGTCACACGCTGATTTTAAAGGGCGGCCCACTGCGCTGTGGCCTGCACCAGCCAGTCGCTCAGCGTGCTGGCGTCCACGCGCAAGCCCAGCACGGGCGCAGCGGCGTTCAAGGCCTGGAGCGGGTCGCGGGTGTCCAGCGCTTGCGCACCGTTTTGCTTGCTGAGTTTTTCACCATTCGGCCCGAGCACCAGGGGTGTGTGCAGGTGCTGTGGGGTGGGCAGGCCCAAGGCCTGTTGCAGCAAGATCTGGCGCGCGGTGTTGTCGGCCAGGTCTTGACCGCGCACGATGTGGCTGATGCCTTGCGCCGTGTCGTCCGTCACCACCGCGAGCTGGTAGGCAAAGAGGCCGTCGGCACGCTTGAGAACGAAGTCGCCCACCGTCTTTTCGACGTCTTGGGACTGCTTGCCGAGGCGGCGGTCTAGCCAATGGGTCAATCGAGATGAATTTTCGAATGCTATCGAATTAGTAGCTGATTGTGGAAGTAATACGTGCTCTACAGCCTGATTTGATGTTGAAGAGCGCGTTAAAAATCGCCATGCGCGCCCCACTTGACCATTCAGGCCATGGCGACAAGTGCCGGGGTAGATCAGCTCGCCATGGCGGGCGTGCGCGAGTCCTTGACGTGCAAGTTCGGCTTGAATTTGGGAGCGGGTGCAGGCACAGGGGTAGGCCAGATTGCGTGCGGTCAATGCGTCCAAGGCGGTTTGGTACAGCGGTGTGCGTTGCGACTGCCAGACGGGCAGATCATCAGGGGTGAGGCCGCATTGGCTAAGTTGCTCAAGGATGAGTTGGTCAGCACCGGCAATGCAGCGCGGCGTGTCCACGTCTTCGATGCGCACCAACCAGCGGCCTTGGTGCGCACGGGCATCCAGCCAACTCGCCAGCGCCGCCACCAGCGAACCCGCGTGCAGCGGGCCAGTGGGGGAAGGTGCGAATCGACCTGTGTAGGAATTGGACATGGCTTATGTTTTGCCGTAGGGCCGCCCCAAGGCAAAATGCGGCCCCCTCGTGGGGCAGGGAGCCACATGCAATGGGTGATCGTGGGGGATAAATCACACCACGGAAAGCGCCAGCTCCAATCCCGAGATGAACGCGTCTTCCACCCGATGCCCAATGCACCAATCTCCACAGGCGCCAATGTTGTTTTTGGCGTCCCACAGGTGGCTGCTGCCCAGGGGGCGAGAGGTCTGGGCGTAGCGCCACAGGTGGGCGGTGGCAAACGAGGGTTGGGCGCGGATGCCGGTGACCTCTGAAAAGGCTTTGAGCAGCTTGGCCTGCACGCGCTCCACGTCGTCGCTCCGGTGCTCTTCAGACCAGGCGGCGCTGGCCTGTACCGTCCAGCGCTCTATCGGGCCGCGCTTGGGCTTTGACGACTCGCGCGCCAGCCAGGCAATGCGGTGGTGGGTGCTGCGCGCAGCGTTCCACTGCGGTCCTAGGGTCGATAGGCCAGGCTGCATGGCTTGCGGGAAGGCCAGCATCAGCGTCCAGCAGGGTTTGACGTCAACCTTGTCGATTTGGCGTGCCATAGGCAGCGCGACGCTTGACGATTGCAGCAAGGCGTGGGATTGTGCGGCGGGCATGGCCAGCAAGACGGCATCAAAGCCCGAGAACACCCGCCGTGCGTCTTGCAGACCCACGGAATGCAATTGCCAGCGCTGCGGGTTGAGGGCGTCGGGTTCGATGTGGGAGATGCGGGTGTCGAGCTCGACCTGGTGGGCATCCATCAAGGGCAGTGCCCAGCGGCTGACCAGTGCATTCATGCCCGGCGTGGGCACCCAATGCGATTCACGACTGGGGCGAGCCGCTGCGACGACGTGGCCCAAGGCGTCGAGCACTTGCACGGTGTTGGCGCTCCAGGGACGGCATTGGCCGGGCACGGTGGCCA
>JANXSU010000109.1 GCA_025356545.1 Comamonadaceae bacterium | reverse complement strand
CCGGGGTGCGCGTCATGCAAGCGCGCCACGCCAACGCCGTGCGCAACATGCTGCATCTGGTGACTGGTCCCGGCGGCACAGCGCCCAAAGCGCAGACCATGGGCTACTCGGTGGGCGGCAAAACCGGTACGGCGCACAAGCAGGAAGGGCGCGGTTACGCCGACAAAAAATACCGGGGCTTCTTTGTCGGCATCGCGCCCATTGAGCAGCCGCGCATTGTGGTGGCCGTGATGATCGATGAGCCCTCGGGCGGCAAATACTTCGGTGGCGATGTGGTCGCTCCCGTGTTCAGCCAGACCGTGCAGCAAACCTTGCGTTTGCTGGGCATTCAGCCGGATATGGCCGTCAAGCCGCAAATCGTGGCGCAAGCGGTGGAAGAGAGCTTCTGATGCAAGAACTCCACAGCCCCGAGCAAGCCGCGCAATGGTTGCGCACTCACGTTACGGGCACGCTCAAGACCGACAGCCGCCAGGTGCGCGCGGGTGACGGCTTCATCGCCTGGCCCGGTGCTTCCAGTGACGCCAGAGCCCATGTTCCTGCGGCCATCTTGCAAGGCGCAAGTGCCTGTATTGTAGAAAAGACGGGCATAAGCAGCTATCAATTTAATAGTGAATCGGACCCGGAGGTGGTGGCCTGTTACGCACAACTCAAAGCCGCCAGTGGCCCCATTGCAGCTGCCTACTTTGAGCAACCCTCCACCCAACTCGACGTGCTGGCCGTCACCGGCACCAATGGTAAAACCTCTACCGCCTGGTGGCTGGCCCAAGCCCTGTCGCGCCTGACACCTGCGCGCCCTTGCGGTCTGGTGGGCACCTTGGGCATGGGTCGTGTGGCTGAAACTGGCGCGCCCCTGGCGGGCGTCATCAGCACCGGTTTGACCACCCCCGACCCGGTGCTGTTTCAGCGCACGCTACGTCGCTTTGTGGATGAAGGTTTACAGGCCTGCGCGGTGGAGGCGTCCTCCATCGGCCTGCAAGAGCGACGCTTGGACGGCACCCGTATTCATACGGCTGTTTTCACCAACTTCACGCAAGACCACCTGGACTATCACGGCAGCATGGCCGAGTACTGGCAGGCCAAGGCCGAGTTGTTTGACTGGCCGGGCTTGAAAGCTGCGGTGATCAATCTGGACGATGAGCAGGGCGCAGCGCTGGCTGAAACCTTGATCCCAACACAGACCTCACAATCACTCGATCTCTGGACGGTGTCAACCCAAAGACCAGCTCGCTTGCAAGCGCGTGACATCAGCCTGGGCACACAAGGCCTGCGTTTCACGGTGAGTGAGGAAGAACAAAGCCATGCACTGCAAACCGCCCTCATCGGTCACTTCAACGTCAGTAATTTGCTAGGTGTCATTGCCGCCATGCGCACGCTAGGCGTGGCCTTGGGTGACGCTGTTGCCGCCTGCACCAACCTGCGCTCTGTCCCAGGTCGTCTGGAATTGGTCCATGCGGATGACGGTGCGGAGGCCGCCGCGCCGGGCCGCGCAGCACACGACGTGGCAAGCGTGATGGTAACTTTGGTGGTGGTGGATTACGCACACACCCCTGACGCACTGGCCAAGGCCTTGCAGGCCTTGCGCCCCTTGGCTGCGCAACGTGGTGGCCAGCTCTGGTGCGTGTTTGGTTGTGGCGGTGGGCGTGATGCCTTGAAGCGCCCGTTGATGGGTGCGGTAGCCGCCAAAGAGGCCGACAGGGTCGTGGTGACCAGTGACAATCCGCGCCATGAAAAGCCCGAGGTCATCATCAGTCAAATTTTGTTGGGCCTGGAGGGCAATGCCCACGTGAAGGTGCAGGCTGACCGGGCGCTGGCCATCGCCCAGACGCTGGCCGAGGCGAACGCAAATGACGTGGTTCTGATCGCAGGCAAAGGCCACGAGCAAGAGCAGGACGTGGCCGGTGTGCGTTACCCCTTCTCAGACCGGTTGCACGCGCAACAAGGCTTGCAATTGGCTTTGCAGCGCCGAGTTGCTTCTCAGCAAGGGGCGCGCGCATGATGACCTTGAAACAAGCGGCGCAGTGGATCACCGGCGCGCAAATCGTTGGTGATGCCAGCATCACCGTACAGCGTGTGCACACCGACACCCGCAGCCTGATGCAGGGTGATCTCTTTGTGGCTCTCAAGGGTGACCGCTTTGACGGCAACGACTACCTGGCCGAGGCCAAGGCCAAGGGTGCTGTTGCCGTGCTGTGCCAGGGCGATGCAGCCCACGCCGCATTGGCCAGTGCCGGTTTGCCGGGCCTCGTGGTGGCGGACAGCAAACGCGCCCTGGGCGAGCTTGCCGCAGGCTGGCGCGCGCAGTTCAAGCTGCCTTTGATCGCGGTCACCGGCAGCAACGGCAAGACCACGGTCACGCAAATGATTGCGGCGATTTTGAGCGTCTTCAAGCCGCAGGCCATGCTGGCCACGCAAGGCAACTTCAACAACGACATTGGCGTGCCGCTGACCCTGCTGCGCTTGAACGCGCAACACGAGGTGGCCGTGGTCGAGCTGGGCATGAACCACCCTGGTGAAATCAAAGTGCTGTCCGATATCGCGCGCCCTACGGTGGCGCTGGTCAATAACGCACAGCGCGAGCACCTGGAGTTCATGGCCAACACGCAGGCGGTGGCGCAGGAAAATGGCGCAGTCATCGAGGCCTTAGGGGCCAACGGCGTGGCCGTGTTCCCGGCGGACGATGCCTTCAGCCCAATGTGGCTAACGATGAACGGTGCACGCGCGCACCAGCGCTTCGCCCTGCACCCGCAAGCGGACTTTGCCCTGCAAGCGGATGCTGACCCGCAATACGCCGATGTGTACTGCGCACCGCCGGTGTGGGCGGATGAGGCCTGGGCGGTGCAAGCGCACACTCCCGTGGGCCGCCTGAGCTACCGCTTGCACGTGGCAGGACTGCACAACGTGAAGAACTCGCTGGCCGCCGCCGCCTGTGCGCTGGTCGCCGGTGTGCCGCTGGCCGATATTGCACGCGGGCTGGAGGCTTTTGAGCCCGTTAAGGGGCGTTCACGCGCCTTGAGCGTGGTGCTGCCCAGCCACACCCTCACGCTGGTAGACGACAGCTACAACGCCAATCCGGACTCGGTGCGCGCTGCCATTGACGTGTTGGCCGGTCTGCCTGGGCCGCGTTTGCTGGTGTTAGGCGACATGGGTGAGGTGGGCAACGAGGGCCCCCAGTTCCACGCCGAAGTG
>JANXSU010000086.1 GCA_025356545.1 Comamonadaceae bacterium | reverse complement strand
GAAACTCGTTTCAAGATGAGATCTGCCGGGGCCTTGAGCCCCCTAAAGAGTCGTTCAAGACCAGGACGTTGATAGGTCAGGTGTGGAAGCGCAGTAATGCGTTAAGCTAACTGATACTAATTGCTCGTGCGGCTTGACCCTATAACTTTGATTCACGAAAGTGTTTCAAGGAAGTTATGCCAAGTTGACGCATTCAAAATAACTGTTGTGAGAGAAATCTCTCAGCAGTGTCGAAAAGACAAGCTGATTAACTCTATAAATTCGTTGTCCAGACCTTGGTCTGGGTGACAACAAGTTATGCCTGACGACCATAGCGAGGTGGTACCACTCCTTCCCATCCCGAACAGGACAGTGAAACGCCTCTGCGCCGATGATAGTGCGGATTCCCGTGTGAAAGTAGGACATCGTCAGGCTATTACAGCAAACGCCCACCTCTGATGAGGTGGGCGTTTTTATTTGTGTTTTGCTTTTTACAAAGCACAAGTCTATCCTTGCAATGCGCTATCCTTGCTTCATTGCAGCCCTCGTGCTTATCGCATTTCATTTGTGTCTGAATCGTCGCCTTCCCGATTTCCTGTAAAGGAAGATAAACGCAGTTTTTTTCAAAAACTGGTAGAGCTGATACATCCTGGCCCGGATTCAACCGCAGAGTTGATTAAAACTTTGGCAGAGGCAGAAGACAATAATGTGATCGGAGTTGAGTCTCGTGTGATGCTTGAGGGTGTGATTCGTATGGCTCAAATGACTGCTGGCGATGTTCTGGTTCCAGCCACGCGGATGGATTTGGTGAACATCAATGCGCCATACGACGAGATACTGCATTTAGTCATCGACACAGCGCATTCCAGATTCCCGGTGTACGAGACCCAGTGCGAAAACATCATAGGAATCCTCCTTGCCAAAGATTTGCTAAAGCTTCAACGCGCACCCGACCTGAATATTCGCGCTTTGCTGCGACCGGTCGTTTTTATTCCTGAAAGTAAACGGCTCAACGATTTGCTGCGAAATTTCAGAGAAAACCGGAATCATCAAGCTATTGTCATCGATGAGTTCGGTCGCGTAGCGGGTCTCATCACCATTGAAGACGTGCTTGAACAAATCGTGGGAGACATAGAAGATGAATTCGACGAGGCCAAGGATGAGGGTGACATTTTCGGTTTGGCTGATCGCACGTATCGAGTCAGTGGTGACACCGCGCTTGAACGGATTGAGTCCGCTTTTGATGTTCGATTTGGAGATGCTGGATTGGACAAAACTTTCGATACCATTGGAGGTTTGATTGCCCACGAAATGGGGCATGTGCCCAGAAGGGGCGAACATCATGTGCTAGCTGGCTTGAACTTTCTCGTACTTCATACCAAGGGCGGAGTGGTGAAGTGGTTCAAGGTTTCACCCAATCAGCCATCAGAAGCCAGCGTTTGATGCTGAGCTTGTCGCTTTTCGCAGGCTTGATACAAGCTTGGTCCATGGGGTCAGTGCATGATGGGCAACCGAACTGGTGGTTGCAAATACTGTCCCTTGCTGTTTTGGCGTCGCAACTAGAACAAAGGGCTAGTTGTAGAACGGCTGCAATTCACGGCTTCTTGTTTGTGATGTCTTGGCTCGGGGGGAGTTTTTGGTGGTTATTTATTTCAATGCACACCTTTGGCGGTTTATCCGCATGGCTTGCAGCCTTGGCTGTGTTGGGGTTAGCAGGTCTGCTGGCCTTGTATTACGCCTTGGCGTGTTGCCTGTATGTCGCGCTTGACATTCGCAGCCTAGCGCTGCGAGCCGCATTATTTTCCGCTCTTTGGCTTTTGGCTGAACTGGCTCGCGGGCAGTGGCTGAGCGGCTTCGGTTGGGCTGGAATTGGCTATGCGCATGCGGATGGGCCCCTGTCCGCTTACGCGCCGTGGCTGGGTGTGTATGGCATCGGTGCAATTGCAGCTGGGGTAGCTATGACGTTGGCACAGATATGGAATAGTTGTTTTTCTAAAAGTGTAGGCATCTTGCCGGTCGCATGTCTACTTTTGTTTGTGCCTTGGCTTGCGTTCGATTGGTCAGTCCCAGCCGGGAAACTACCTGTGGCGCTGCTTCAGGGTAACATTCCGCAAAATGAAAAATTTGAAGTTGGAACAGGTGTCCCGCAAGCTTTGAACTGGTATGCCGATCAATTGGGCCACAACCAAGCATCACTGATCGTCGCACCTGAAACCGCATTGCCTTTGTTGCCCCAACAATTGCCCGAGGGCTACTGGGCGGCGTTACGTCAGCGCTTCACCAGCGGCGAACAGGCCGCTCTCATCGGCATGCCCATGGGCAGTTACGCAGCTGGGTACACCAACTCCGTGATGGGTTTTAAGCCGGGACAATTGACGCCTTGGCAGTACGACAAACACCATCTGGTGCCCTTTGGGGAGTTCATTCCACCCTTGTTCAAATGGTTCACCGCCATGATGAATATCCCCCTTGGGGACTTTAATCGTGGTGATCTGGCGCAAGCACCCTTCGAATGGCAAGGCCAGCGTTTGGCTGTCAATATTTGCTATGAGGATTTGTTTGGTGAGGAGTTGGGCGAGCGTTTTCTCAAGCCAGACACCAGTCCGACTATTTTTGTGAATGCCAGCAACATTGGTTGGTTCGGCAATACCGTAGCGATAGACCAGCATCTGCAAATCTCACGCATGCGGGCGCTAGAATTCTCGCGACCTTTCGTGCGGGCCACCAACACCGGGGCCACTGTCATCATTGACCACACCGGGCGAATCACCGCCGAGTTGCCGCGTTACACACGAGGCGTTCTCACGGGTGAGGTCGAGGGGCGTACCGGTATCACCCCCTATGCTTGGTGGGTCTCGCGCTTCGGGCTTTGGCCGCTTTGGTTGGTCGGTCTGCTCGTGCTGGCTGGGGCCTGGCGAGCGCACCGTAAAATCAATACATGCTGACCTTTCAACAAATCATCCTGAAATTACAGTCCTACTGGGACGCCCAAGGTTGCGCGCTCTTGCAGCCCTATGACATGGAAGTGGGTGCGGGCACATCGCACACCGCTACATTTTTAAGAGCACTCGGCCCCGAACCCTGGAAAGCTGCCTATGTGCAACCCAGCCGCCGCCCCAAAGACGGTCGCTATGGCGAAAACCCCAACCGCTTGCAGCACTACTACCAGTACCAAGTGGTTTTGAAGCCCGCGCCCAGCAACATCCTGGAACTCTATCTGGGCAGCTTGGAGGCGCTCGGCTTTGACCTCAAGAAAAACGACATCCGCTTTGTGGAAGACGACTGGGAGAACCCCACACTTGGCGCCTGGGGCCTGGGCTGGGAGGTCTGGCTCAACGGCATGGAAGTCACGCAGTTCACCTACTTCCAGCAAGTCGGCGGGATTGACTGCCGCCCCATCACGGGTGAAATCACCTACGGTCTGGAGCGCTTGGCCATGTATTTGCAAGGCGTGGACAACGTCTATGACCTGAAATGGACAGACACCTTAAGCTATGGCGACGTTTATTTGCAAAACGAGAAAGAACAGAGCGCCTACAACTTCGAACACTCTGATGCTGACTTCTTATTCACCGCCTTCACCGCGCATGAAAAACAGGCCAAGCATTTGATCGAACAACAACTCGCCCTGCCCGCCTACGAGCAAGTGCTGAAGTGCGCGCACAGCTTCAACCTGCTGGACGCTCGCGGTGCCATCAGCGTGACCGAGCGCGCTGCCTACATTGGCCGCATTCGCAACCTGGCACGCGCCGTGGCGCAAAGTTATTTTGAAAGCCGAGAGCGACTGGGCTTCCCCATGGCCCCGCGTGAGTGGGTGGGACAGATGACGAAGAAGGCCGCGTGAGAGACATGAGCATGACGACCCAAAACCTACTTGTTGAATTATTTGTTGAAGAGCTGCCACCCAAAGCGCTCAAGAAATTGGGCGCAGCATTTGCGCAGCAACTGCGCGATCAGCTCCTCACGCAAGGCCTTACCGAGGGCGATGCCGTGCTGACGTCATACGCTTCGCCGCGCCGTCTGGCCGTTCACCTCACCGCCGTGGCAGATCATGCTGCTGACAAAGCAATATCGCAAAAACTCATGCCTGTGAGCGTCGGCTTGGATGCGGCGGGCAACGCCACACCCGCCCTGCTTAAACGTCTGCAAGCCTTGGGAGCAGACGCAACGGCCGTTGCTCACCTCAAGCGCGCCCAGGACGGCAAGGCCGAAGCGCTCTTTTATGAAAGCACCGTGCAGGGAGCGACGCTGGCTGTTGGCTTGCAAAAAGCACTGGAAGAGGCGATTTCCAAATTGCCCATCCCCAAGGTCATGACCTACCAGCTAGAGAGCGACTGCGAACTGCCCGGCTGGAGCAGCGTGAGCTTTGTACGCCCCGCACACGGCCTGATGGCCCTGCACGGCAGCGCCGTGGTGCCTGTGGCCGTACTGGGCTTGAAAGCGAGCAACAGCACCCAGGGCCATCGCTTTGAAGCTGCAGTTAACCCAGTGGTGTTCCAAGACGCAGACAGCTATGCCGCCACCCTGCGCAACGACGGCGCGGTTATTGCATCTTTCGAAGAACGACGCGCCGAGATCGTGCGTCAACTCGCTGCGGCAGCGACCCGCGTTGGTGGTGGGGTAACTGCTATCGACGACGACGCCCTGCTCGACGAAGTCACCGCCCTGGTTGAGCGCCCTAACGTGCTGGTCTGCGAGTTCGAAAAACAATTCCTCGACGTACCGCAAGAGTGCCTCATCCTCACCATGAAGGCCAACCAAAAGTACTTCCCACTACTGGATGCGGAGGGCAAGTTGACGAACAAGTTTCTGGTGGTCAGCAACATCAGCCCCGCTGACGCCAGCGCCGTCATCCAAGGCAACGAGCGCGTGGTGCGCCCGCGCTTGGCTGACGCCAAATTCTTCTTCGACCAAGACCGCAAGAAGACCTTGGCCTCTCGCGTTGAGAGTCTGGGCAAAGTGGTTTATCACAACAAGCTAGGCACGCAGGGTGAGCGCGTGGAGCGCGTGCGCGCCATTGCAAGGGCAATTGCGCAGCAGCTCGGCGGTGAGGCCCTGGCCGCACAAGCCGACACTGCAGCCCAGTTGGCCAAGACTGACTTGCTGACCGACATGGTGGGTGAGTTCCCCGAGCTGCAAGGCATCATGGGCGGCTACTACGCGCGCCATGACGGCCTGAGTTACGACATCGCCGACGCGATTGAAGACCACTACAAGCCGCGCTTTGCGGGTGACGAGTTGCCACGCAACCCCGTCGGTGTGGTGGTGGCGCTGGCCGACAAGTTAGAGACACTGGTCGGCATGTTTGGCATTGGCAATCTGCCCACGGGCGACAAAGACCCGTTTGCGCTGCGGCGTCATGCGCTGGGTGTGATTCGGATGTTGACGGAAAAAAACTTGTCGCTGGATTTGAATGCGCTGGTGAACAATGCCGCTCCTGCGTTTGGCGACAAAATTGCCGATGCATCGGAAGCCTTGACCGGCTTCATTTACGACCGCCTCGCTGGCTCTTTGCGCGAGCAAGGTTACAGCGCGCAAGAAGTTGATGCCGTGTTGGCCCTGAAGCCGCAGCGCCTGGGCGACGTCCCTAAACGCCTGGTCGCTGTTCGCGCCTTTGCGTCATTGCCCGAAGCCGCCGCCCTGGCTGCGGCCAACAAGCGCATTGGCAATATACTGAAAAAAGCGGACGACGTGGACGCTCACGTCAGCGAGGTTCTGCTCAAAGAACTCGCAGAACAAGCGCTGTACGCGGCAATGCAAGCCGTCACACCGAAAGCGAACGCCTTGTTCGACGCCGGCGACTACACCGCCTCGCTGCAAGCCCTGGCGGCTCTTCGCACGCCCGTGGATGCTTTCTTTGACGGCGTGATGGTCAATGCCGAAGAACTGGACTTGCGCTTGAACCGCCAAGGCCTGCTCAAGAGCCTGCATGTGGCCATGAACCGCGTGGCTGATCTTTCGCGTCTGGTGGCTTGAGTATGAAACTGGTCATCCTCGATCGCGACGGCACTATCAATGAAGATAGTGTGGACTTCATCAAGTCGGCTGACGAGTGGAGGCCACTGCCCGATGCGTTGGAGGCCATTGCTCGCCTGACCCATGCAAGTTGGCATGTGGTGGTGGCGTCCAATCAGTCGGGTCTGGGGCGTGGCCTGTTTGATGTGGGGGCACTCAATGCCATGCACAGCAAGTTGCACAAGCTGTTGGCCGCTGTCGGTGGGCGTGTCGATGCCATTTTTTATTGCCCGCATGCACCTGACCAAGCCTGCCATTGCCGCAAGCCCGCCTCTGGCCTGTTTACGCAAATTGGTGAGCGCTACGGCATTGATCTCAAAGGCGTGCCTACCGTGGGCGATTCGGCGCGTGATCTGGTGGCCGGAGCGGCGCTGGGCTGCGAGCCGCATCTGGTGCTGACCGGCAAAGGCGCGACCTTGCGGGGGCGGCCCTTGAGCGATGCATTCCCCGTAGACACCCAGACGCATGACAACTTGCTCGCCTGCGTTGAGGCTTTGCTGAGTCGCGATGTGGCACTCTCCTCTTCAAGGAATTGACCCGCATGGCACTGCTTCGTTCTGTCTTGCACATGCTGTGGATTTGCATCACCGTCGTACCGTGGGCGATCGCACTCTTGTTGACGTCGGTATTTGTCAAAGGCAACCCGGTGTACTGGATTGCTGCTCACTGGCTGGGTGTCGTCGTTGGAGGGGCACGCTACATTTTGGGCATTCGAACCCGGGTGAGCGGCATGGAAAACTTGCCCAATGGTGAAACCAGCGCGGCGATTTTGCTGGTCAAACATCAATCCACGTTCGAGACACTGCTCATGCCCACACTCATGCCGCACCCGCTGGCTTATGTGTTTAAAAAAGAGTTGCTCTATATTCCTTTTTTCGGTTGGGCCATGGGGCGAACGGACATGATTCACATTGACCGCAGCCAGGGAACACAAGCCTTTTCTAAAGTAGTGGTGCAAGGGCGCAGGCTGTTGGCGCGCGGCGTTTGGGTCATCATGTTCCCCGAAGGCACACGCATTTCTCGCGGCCAAAAAGGCATCTACAAAACAGGCGGAACCCGATTAGCCATTGAAACCGGCGCGCCGGTGATCCCCATTGCCGTGACCTCGGCCAAGTGCTGGCCGCGCAAAGCGTTTATCAAGATGCCCGGTATCGTGGACGTGTCCATCGGTAAGCCTATCCCCAGCGCGGGCCGAGAACCCGCCGAGCTAATGCGCGAAGTGGAAACTTGGATCGAAGCCGAGATGCGACGACTCGACCCCGACGCGTACCCTTGACGCCATACCCATGCGCAGCCTCTACCAAATGGCGTTTGACTTTTTTGAGCCCGAACCACGGGTGTTGATCTCAGCACCCGTGCAGAAGACTGATTTGCCTAAGATTTCAGAATCAAATAAGTCTGCAGCAATTGATTTGTATGCACAAGCAGCTCCTAAATCAATAGCTAATCCAGTGAGCATCAGTGTGTCACTGGGTAGCGTGATGACACCCGTACGCTTTCGTCACCCACGCGCCAATCGGGAGTCGCGTTTGTGCGATGCACTGGTTGGTTATGAGTTCAAACGCGGCCAGCGCCGCACAATCGGTTTTCAAGTCGGGCCCGATGGCTTGGTGGTCAGTGCCCCCAAATGGGTGCCGCTGCGTGAGGTGGAGGCCGCCTTGCAAGAAAAAGCCATTTGGGTACTGCGCAAGCTCGACGAAATGCGCGAACGCGAACAGCGTCAAACTTCAGCCCGCATCGATTGGCGCGACGGTGTGACGCTGCCCTTTCTTGGCGATACCCTCACCGTATTGCTGGACCCGAGCCATGCCTTCACGACCGTGGGGGGCGGGCGCACGGCCGATGTTTTGCGCATTGGCTTGCCGGTGAATGCCACACCCGAACAGATTCGGGACGCGGTGCAAGCCTGGCTCATGCGCCAAGCTAAGCAACTGTTCATCGAGCGACTCAACCACTTCGCCCCGCAACTGCAAGTGCAATGGCGCAAGCTCTCGCTCAGTAACGCGGGCACACGCTGGGGCAGTGCGCGTATTGATGGTAGCATCCGATTGAACTGGCGATTGATCCACTTCAAACTCAACGTGATCGACTACGTGGTGGTGCATGAGCTTAGCCACCTGCGGGTGATGGATCACAGTCCGCGCTTTTGGGACACTGTACGCAGCGTGGTGCCGGACTACGCCACGCTACGTGGCCAGCTCAAAGACGACACCGTGCCGCTCTGGGCCTAGGGCTCGAACACCGAAAACTTTGAGAAAATCAAACCATGTCGAATACAGCACTGTTCACCCGCATTCGAACCAGCTTCGACCGTCAGGGTTTGATGCAGCATTGGGGTGCACGTCTGTTGCGCGTGGAGCCCGGCCTGTGCGAGCTGGTCTTGCCCTACTCCGACAGGGTTACCCAGCAGCAGGGTGGCTTTCATGGCGGGGCCATGGGCGCGTTAGCTGATATAGCGGCGGGCTATGCAGGCCTGACACAAGCCCCGGAGGGCATGGAGGTCACCACGGTGGAGTACAAAATCAACTTCCTCGCGGCCTTCTCGAGCGGTGAGCTGCGCGCCACCGGGCAGGTGGTGAAAGCGGGCAAGCGCATCATCGTCACGACGGCAGAGGTGATGCATGTGGATGCGCAGGGCAAGACCACGGTGTGCGCCCTGATGCAGCAGACTTTGGTGCCGGTCACCAAAATGTATTGACAGACAAGCTGCTTGTTCAAATCAGTTAAAGCCATGAAATTCTCCCTGCGCGCATTCGGCCAGCACAGCTTGGGCGCTCTGTCCACGGCCGTATTGCAAGCCTGGCTAATGGTGCTATGCGTGGCGCTGGTGCTGTTGGTGCTGCGCGTGGGGCAAATCGCCTGGCATTGGCCTGGCGAATTTCAGGCGTCGTGGTCAGACCTGTGGACGGTGGTGGTGCAAGGTGCTCGTTTTGATTTGAAGGTTTGCGCTGCGGCCGCGCTGCTCTTTTTCCCGCTCTTGCTCCTCTTGCCTGCGCGTTGGCACGGCAGGCTGGTGGGCACGGTGGCTGTTCTATTCGTACTGGCCTCGCTGGTCAACCTGCATTATTTTGGCTTTTACAAAACACCCATCGACCCTATCGTCTTCGGCTTCTTTGAGGACGATACCAAGGCCATCGTTCAAACCATCTGGAGTGACTTTCCCGTGGTGGGCACGCTGTTCGTTTGGGCGGGGCTGAGCTGGGGCGCAATGCGCCTGCACCGCGCCGCCTATGGTCGCTTAAGCCAGCGTCTGAATCGCCAGCACCGGCCTGTTTGGGTGACTGTGCTGGGCGTATTACTCGTGTTCTTGTTGCTGGTGCTCACCACCAAAGGCACTTTGCGCGCCATGGCACTGGGCAAGCAAAACGTCTCGGTCACCACCTCGCAGTTTCTTAACGACATGGTGCCCAATGGCGTCATTGCGCTCAAGTTCGCGTGGGACAGTCGGCGCGATTCGCAGAACCTCTCCGACCCTTTGCTGGGGCTTAAGCGCCTGCATTTCGGCTCGCCGATGGATGCGGCGAAGGTGCTGGGGATTGATGTAGCGGATGAAACGGTGCTGCGAACTTTGCTGTTGGTCAATGCACCTGAGTCACTGGCCGCAAAGTCGGTTTCGGCGGCCACGGTGCCGAAGAAAAACTTGTTGTTTTTCCTGATGGAATCCTGGAGCGCCGAGCCTTTTCGCTACCAGGCCGCTGACTTCGACGTGCTGGGTCGCCTGGCGCCCACCTTGGGCCAGGCCTGCCACTTCTCCAACTTCGATTCAGCCCAGCCGGGCACGCACCCCTCGCTCGAAGCCATTTTGTTTTCCACCCCCATCACGCCTTTGACCCTGGGGCCGCAGGGCAAGAAGCCCATCCCCTGGGCTGTGCCGCTGGTGATGCAGCGCGCGGGCTACCACACAATGTTTGTCACCTCGGCACGCTCGGGCTGGCGTGATCTGGACCGCGTGCTCAAGACCCAGGGATTTGACGAGGTGATTGATGCCAACGACCTCAAGGCCGCCTACCCGCAAGCCGAGCTGGGTATCTGGGGCGTGTGGGACAGCTACGTGTTCCAGTACCTGTCGGCACGCCTGAAGCAGAAGGGCAATGGCAAGCCCCTGTTCGTCTTCGTCCTCACCTCGACCAACCACCCGCCCTACGATTTGCCGCCGGATTACCCGCGCGAAAAGCGCAACATGGCGAAGTGGGGTGGTGAACGCAATTCGCTCGATCTGTTGCCCAATCTGGACTCTTACCACTACGCCACCGACCTGCTCGGCGGCTTGGTGCAAGAGGTGCGCTCCGGCCCGCTGCGCGCTACCACGGTGATTGCTGCAACCGGCGATCACAACGTGCGCAGTTTCGGCCTGTATGCCACGCCTGAGCGCCGCTATCTGGTCAACCAGGTGCCGTTTGTCATCTGGGGCGATGGGTTGAACTGCGGGCCGCAGCGTGCACTGCCTGCGGGTCACCGTGATATGTTCCCCACGCTGCTACCTCTGCTGGGTGTGAGTGAGGGCTACCTTCAGACGGGGCGCAACCTGCTAAAGGATTCCTCTAAACAAACTAACCCGGCCCTCAAAGCACCCATCAGCCTGAGCTACTTCGGCCCGGTTCGCAGCGCGCAAGGGCGCTGGACGCTGGGTGACCCGGCGTCTTTTGTGTGCACGCCGGGCGACGCCAAAACGAGTCCGGTCAAGGTCAGCGCCACTTGCCAGTTCAGCGCGCAAGACGATGAACGCGCCCGTGCCCAGCTCGGCTTGCTGGACTGGACTGTACGTGTCAGTTTGCCGAAGTAGTCATCAAGCACAATCACAAACATGACCCAAGCCCTAGACGACCTCTTTGCCCATAACCGAGCCTGGGCCGCGCAGATGGAGCGCGAGCGCCCCGGCTTCTTCACCAACCTGAAGTCGCAGCAGCGCCCCAAGTACATGTGGATCGGCTGCTCTGACAGCCGCGTGCCCGCCAACCAGATTACGGGGCTGGAGCCGGGCGAGGTGTTTGTACACCGCAATGTGGGCAATGTGGTCGTGCATTCGGATTTAAATTCTTTGTCCACCGTTCAGTTCGCTGTGGAGCGGCTCAAGGTTGCGCATGTGATGGTGGTCGGGCATTACGGCTGCTCGGGCGTGCAAGCGGCGCTGGAGGGTGCCCGCATCGGCTTGGCCGACAATTGGTTGCGTCACATTCAGGATGTGCGGGATAGACATCGCCCGCTGCTGGACGCCATCCCCGAGCATGCCCGGCACGACGCGCTAGTCGAGCTTAACGTGATTGAGCAGGTTGCCAACGTGGCGCAATCCACCGTGTTGCTTGACGCTTGGGCGCGCGGGCAAGCGGTCACCTTGCATGGCTGGGTGTATGGCATTCATGACGGCTTGCTCAAAGACCTGCATATGACAGTGAACTCGCCAGATGCGCTCGAAGCCCTGTATCAGTTTGCAACGGCAAACGTGGCCAGTACAGCCCGCGTTTAAAATGAATGGCCGATTCAGTTAAAACGTTGGAACGAAGACTATAAAAGGAGCAGTATGAGCCTTAAATTACCCGGGTTTTTATATAAAACAATACCTTACATCTACATGTTAGGCGGCGCTTCAATGATGTACGCATTCAGAGGCTGGCTGGGAGGGTGGGTCAGCGGCATCGTCGGGCTAGCGTTGATAACCTACGGTTTTGCCGTATTGATGCTTCGCAAAGATTTTCAGGAACAAAGTGAGTCAGACGGCCCCGTCAGCCGTTATGACGATAGCCGATTTGATGACGTCCGCGTCCAATCCGAACTCATTTCCTCAAAAGCTAGCAAAAATAAAGGCCCGATATCCCGCAAAAAGCCTTAACTTGGGCTCTGGCGGTTTTGCAGTGGCTTTGGGGCTTTGACGTGCATTTTGCATTCTGCTCGGAGAGCACAGCCAGCTGAGCTGAGATGGACTCGACCGTACCCGCCTTAATCCGGTTAACCCCGGCGTAAGGCGTGCCAGGCGATACGCTGTTGTCCTGATAAAATCAAAACTTGAAAATTCGCTAGGGGTGTTGCGCCACAAAAGTGGTGTGACTGAGAAAGTCCCTTTGAACCTGATTGAGGTAATCCTCGCGCAGGGAAGCTTGTCAAATGAACGGCGCTCTTATTTGAGTTCAAACCCGTTCCCAGCCAGCCGACCTGCCATTTAGAACTAGGACAGAAAAGTGGCGCTCGACAACTCACCCTCTGCGTTCATCATTTCGCAAGTGCTGGAATTCATGGCTCGCCCAGCTGTGAACGATGACGACTTCAATGCCCTCGCGCTGCGCGTCTTCGCCCATCAGTTTGAACACAACCTGCCTTTTCAGCGGTTTTGCCAGCAGCGGGGAAAAACGCCGCGCCTGGTGAAAAGCTGGCAGGCCATTCCGGCGGTGCCCATCAATGCGTTCAAAGACTTGACGCTCAGCTGTGTGCCCCCCGATCACTGCGAGCGCACTTTCATGACCAGCGGCACCACGCGCGGCGATGTGAAAGGCCGCCACTTCCACCCCACGATGGCGGTGTACGACGCCTCGATGCTGCGCAATTTTTCTCACCACTTCATGCAGGGCGAAAGCCGCCTGCGCATGGGTATTTTGTTTCCCACCGAGGTGGTGATGCCCAACTCGTCGCTGGCGCACTACTTGGGTTTGGCCCTTCAAAACTTTGGCGCGCCTGGCAGTGCGTATTACCTGGGTGACGACGGTTTGCAGCTTGACGCCCTGTGCCAAGCGCTCACCCAGGCGCAGCAAACCCAGGTGCCATTTGCCTTGCTGGGCGCGAGCTACAGTTTTGTGCATGTGATGGACGCCTTGCAAGCGCGTGGCCTTGCTTTTAAATTACCTCAAGGCAGTCGCTTGCTCGATACCGGCGGCTTCAAAGGCCAATCACGCGAGATCGAGGCGGATGCGTTTTATGCCCAACTCGCCGCCACCTTTGGCGTGAGCCGCGAGCAGTGCCTCAATATGTACGGCATGACTGAACTCAGCACCCAGTTTTACGATGCTGGCAACCTCCGCGTGCCGTCGGTTAAACGCGGGCCACACTGGATTCGTTCGCGCTTGGTCGATCCACTCACCGGCCATGACGTGCCCACTGGTGAGCGCGGCATCTTGGCCCATACCGACTTGGCCAACTTTAATTCTGTCGTCAGCATCTTGACCGAGGACGTCGGCATCGCCAGCGACGACAGTTTTGTCTTGTTGGGCCGCGCGAAGGGTAGCCAAGCTAAGGGCTGCTCAATGGCGGTTGATGAGTTCTTGAAAGCAGCGCAGGCGTGAGCGCGCTCATTTTTAAGGCAGGCTACCTGCCCGGCCTGAATGACGACGACGTAGCGTGGCATCGCCTCAGCCTGGGCGCACCGCACGCACCTTTGCAAGTGGATGTGCCGCAACTGAGCCTCGCGCAACTGACGGCTTTGGCCCAGCGCGTGCGGCAAGCCCGCCAAGCCCATTTGGCAACCCTGACGGTGCCTGAGATTGTGGGCGTGCTGGACCGGGCGGTCGCTCGTTTGCTCGATGCCAAGGACGTTTACCGCCAGCAGCTGGACCTGCTTTTGCCCCAAGCCAGCGGTTTTGATGCAGAGATGGTGCGCTTGAACCTGAGCGCCTATTTGCAGACTTTTCGCAGTCTGCAACTTCAGCGTTTTGTGGCCGAGGACTTTGCCAACCCTCAGCTCCTGGATGCTTTTCAACCCCGCAGCACCGGCGGCTGGGCCAAAGCCTTTGGCCCAGGCTTGATGGTTCATGTGTGGGCTGGCAATGTGCCCGCCTTGCCACTCTGGAGTTTCGTCTCTGGCTTGTTGGTCAAAGCCGGATCCATTGGGAAAATAGCCAGCGCAGAGCCGGTGTTTGCCAGTGTTTTCGCCCGTCTGTTGGCTGAGGTTGAACCCCGCTGGGTCGACTGCTTTGCCGTGGTCTGGTGGCAAGGCGGTGACGCCGAGCAAGAGTGCCACGCCTTCGCCTTGGCCGACGTGGTGCTGGCCTATGGCGGCAATCAGGCCTTGACGGCCATGCAAGCGCGGTCCCCGGTGACCACGCGCTTTTTGCCGCATGGCCACAAACTCAGTTTTGGCATGGTGTCTTGCGCTGCGCTGGCGCTCCGAAAGGGGCAAGCCACAGCGCGCCAAGCCGCGCTGGACGTGGCCCGTTACGACCAGCAAGGTTGCTACTCGCCCCATGTTTTTTATGTGCAACGCGGTGCCGCCGTCAGCCCTCAAGATTTTGCCCAGCACCTGGCCAGCGAGTTGGCCGCCCTTGAGCACAAACTGGCGCGCCGGGTGCTCACGCTAGAGGAGGCGGCGCAAGTCAATGCTTGGCGCCAGACCCATGAATTGGCGTCCATCGACGATCACTCACGCACGGTGTTTGGCCACACTGCGCCATGGGGCACCGTGGTGTACACCGATCTGCCCCAAGCGCTGACACCCGGCCCCTTGAACCGCTGCGTCGTCGTTGCCGCTGTCGATGCGCTTGAAGACGTGGTGGCATTGATCGCACCCCAGCGCGACTTTCTGCAAACGGTTGGCTTGGCCGTCTCGCCAGAAGAAATGCTGCACCTTGGCGAGCGCTTGGGCCAAGCGGGCGTGACGCGCATCTGCGCCGTGGGCCAGATGACTTCTCCCGAAGCGGGCTGGCACCACGACGGGCGCTTTAGTTTGCTCGACCTGGTGCGGATGGTGGATATTGAAGCCTCTACCGAACGCGAGGCCCAGCGCTTCACCCGCTACGAGCTTTGACGTGGATCAATTCCTTCAACTTCAAGCGCTGTACTACGCCTACCCAGAGCGGGGTGCCGTGCTGCGTGACGTGAGCTTGCAGCTGGCCCGGGGCGAGATTCACTGCTTGATTGGCCGCAGCGGTTGCGGTAAAAGCACCGTGCTCAAACTTGCCGCCGGTTTGTTGACGCCCTTGGACGGTCAGGTTTTGCTGCAAGGCCAAACCATCATTGAACCCGTGCCTGACATGAGCTTTGTCTTTCAGACGCCCACCCTGCTTAATTGGTTGAGCGTGCTCGATAACGTGTTGCTGCCCCTGAGTCTGCACCGCGCAGTGACCGCCGCTGACCGTGTTCACGGCGAACAATTGCTGGCCCAAATGGGGCTGGCCGCGCTGTGTGACGAGCGGCCACAGCGCCTCTCAGGCGGGCAACAAAGCCGCGTGGCGATTGCGCGGGCCTTGGTCACCCGGCCTACGGTGCTGTTGATGGATGAACCCTTTGCCGCGCTGGATGCCATCACCCGTGAGGACTTGCAGCGCGACTTCTTTGCCCTGTGCCAGGCCCATGGCACAGGTGTGCTGTTTGTCACCCACGACATGGCTGAGGCCGTATTCCTCGCAGACCAGGTGAGTCTGCTGCACGAAGGACGCATTCACGCGTCGTTGCGCATCGCATTGCCCAAGCCGCGTCACACCGCCCTGCGCTACAGCGCCCCTTTTAACGCCCTGTGCGCTCAATTGCGCCAGGCCATGGACGCCACGCTGTGATGAACCGCGACGCCGCCACCTCGGCTGTTTTGGGCTTGACCTGCTTGGCCGCGTGGGAGGCTCTGGTGCGGCTGGGCCAGACCTCGCCCCTGGTGTTGCCCGCGCCATCGGTGGTGGCGCAAGCGCTGTGGCAAGGCTTGAGCAGTGGCTACCTGTGGCCGCATATCGCCCACACGCTCACCGAAGTGGTACTGGGTTTGCTACTGGGCGCTTCAATGGGGTTTGTGGGGGGCGTGGTGCTGGGCGAATCAGCCCGTGTGCGCCGCGTGTTCATGCCCTATGTGGTGCTCAGCCAAGTGGTGCCCAAGCTGGCGCTGGCGCCGCTGTTCATCGTTTGGTTTGGCTTTGGCCTCTTGCCGACCGTGGTGATGACGGCCTTGATCTGTTTTTTTCCGCTGCTGGAGAACATTGCCACCGCCATGCAACAAGTGGATGCCCACAAGCTCGAACTCTTTCGGATGTTGCGCGCCAGTGCCTGGCAAACCTTGTGGCGCCTCAAAATTCCGGCGGGCTTGCCCCAGATCATGGCGGGCTTGAGGGTGGCCGTGGTTCTGGCCTGGGTGGGCGCGGTGGTGGGTGAATTTATCGGCTCCAGCCACGGCTTGGGGGCCTTGATCATTGCCGCGCAAGGCTCCATGGACACGCCCCTGATGTTTGCCGTTCTGACCGTGATCACGGTCTTGGGTTTGGCCTTTTACCAAGCCGCGCAGTGGCTGGAGCAGCGCTTGTTGCGCTCACAGCTTGAGATGTCCAAGAGGACGAAGAAATGAAGAATCAACTCACAAATCAAGAAGATTTAAAAATGAAAAATCAAGCCACAAACCACTCAAAACGCCTCATCGCAGGCTGGGCTGCAAGCTGCTTAGTGGCCTTGTGTGCCCTGTGCGTCCCCATGCACAGCTGGTCGCAAGCGCCCAAGTTGGACAAAGTGGTGGTGGCCGGCTGGAGCAAGCCCATCACCGAAATCACCAACTTGTTGGTCGAAGAAGACAAAGGGTTTTTCAAAGCACGGGGGGTTGATTTGGGCTACCTGCCCGGTGCGGGTGGTGGCGACGCCTTGCGCAACTTGCTCAGCGGGCAAGCCGATGTGGCCTTCACCGACCCCGGCTCGCTCTTTGCGGCCTTGGACAAGGGCGAAAAACTGCGCGTGATCTACGACATCTACCCGCAAAACGTGTTCAACGTGGTGTCACTGAAATCGCAAAACATCTTCAAACCGGCAGACCTCAAAGGCAAGCGGATTGGCGTTTACAGCCTGTCCAGCGGCACGCGGCAAAACCTGCAAGTGCTGCTGAGCCAAGCCGGACTGACTGAGGCCGATGTCACGGTGATCGTCACCGGCTTGCTCAACTTCGCCCCTCTGATGCAAGGCCAGGTGGACGCGACAGCTGCCACTGACACGGGCTTGTTGGTGGGCCGCCAAAGGGGCTTGGGCGGTGTAAACGTGATGGAGGTTAAAAACCACCTCAACATTTCGAGCGACTTCTTTGTGGTGCGCGAAGACACCTACCAGCAGAAAAAAGACGTTCTCAAACGCTTCTTGCACGCCTACCAAGACAGTGCCAAATGGATGATCCAAGCCCCCGAAGAGGCCGCCAAACTCGCGGTGAAATACGCCATTGATGGGCAAAACGCCAGTTTGAATCTCGACATCATCCGTCTGCGCAACGAGTCCAGCGTGTCACCCCTCACCGACAAACGTGGCCTGGGTGCGTTGGATATGGCCAGCCTGCAAAAAGGCGCGAATGCGTACAAAACTTTTGGCGTCATTCAGCGTGACATCAAAATCAGTGAGGTGGTCAGCCAAGACCTGTTACCCCCGGTCATGACCGTTAAATTGGCCAAACGCTGAGAACCGAACGATGAGCCTCAAACGATGAACCCCACGCCCCGCAACTTTGAAGGCCAAGTGATCTTGGTCACTGGCGCCAGCCGGGGCATTGGTGGGGCAATAGCCAAAGCCTTTGCCCGCGAAGGCGCGATGGTCTTGGTCAACTACATCCACAACGCGCTAGCGGCCCAAGAGGTGGTGCGTCAATGCCAGCAACTCGGTGGTGATGCCCTTGCGCTGTGCGCTGATGTGCGCAGTGCCGATGCGGTCAACCAGATGGTGGCAACGGCGCTGCGTGAAACAGCGCGCATCGACGTGGTGGTGAACAACGCATTCAGCCCCTACAGCTTTGACCCCGAGCAGCGCCAACGGTTTTGGCAAACGCCTTGGCAGGCCTACCAAACTCAGTTCGATGGTGCGGTTCATGCGGCCTACAACGTGTGCCAAGCCGTGCTGCCGCATTTCAAACAACGCGCCCAAGGCAGCATCATCAACCTGGTGAGTGACTTGGTGGAGCGCCCCAGCATCGCTTACCACGACTACAGCACTGCCAAATCGGCCCTGGTGGGCTTTAGCCGCAACCTAGCCACCGAGCTGGGGCCGCTGGGCATTCGCGTCAACTGTGTTGCGCCGGGTTTGGTGAGCCCCACCGATTCAAGCCGCGCAACCAAAGAGGCCGTGAAAGACGCCTTGATCGAGCAGACGCCACTGGGCCGCATGGCCACCCCGGATGATGTGGCCGGCCCCGTGCTGTTTTTAGCCTCGCCATGGAGCCGTTTTATGACCGGTCAGGTGTTGATGGTTGACGGTGGCTTGGTGATGCGATGAAGCGCAAGGGGCGCAAAACCATGATTGAGCGGACCATGACCGCGGCCTGTCAACCCATTCGCGCCCTCAGCGATGGCACTCAAAATATAGCTGCGTGCCAGCGCCACGGCTGACACCAGCGGATGGCCTAAAGCCAAATAAGCAGCAATCGCCGAGGACAAGGTGCACCCTGTGCCATGCACGTTGCGGCTGGCAATGCGCGGCGATGCCAAGCGTTGGGTCGGGGCATCAGGGCGCACCAAGACATCAACCACCTCGTCGCCCGCCAAATGCCCGCCTTTGAGCAAAACCGCCTTGGCCCCCATTGCCAGTAAGTCTTGGGCTGCGGTGTTCAAGGCATCAGCGTGGGGTATGGCGCGGCCCAGCAGCAAAGCCGCTTCGTCCAAATTGGGGGTGATCACACATGAACGGGGGAATAACTCGCGCACCAACACCGCCACTGTTTCGCTGGCAATCAAGCGGTCGCCACTGGTGGCCACCATCACCGGATCAAGCACCACATTGGGCAGCTTGTAATGGTCAATGGCCCACGCCACCACCTCAACGATGCCGGGGGCGTGCAGCATTCCCACCTTGACCGCGTCGACGCCAATGTCCTCAACCACCGATTGAATTTGAGCTTTCAAAAACTCGGCCGGCACAGCATGAATGCCTTGTACCCCCACAGTGTTTTGCGCCGTCAAGGCGGTGATAGCGCTCATGCCATAGCAGCCTAGTGCAGCAAAGGTCTTCAGGTCAGCCTGAATGCCGGCGCCACCGCCGCTGTCAGACCCGGCAATCGTGAGCACACGAGCGTAGCGATAAGAATTGTTCATGGTTGGAATTATCCGAAATTCACAGGGGTGCAGTTCTATGAGTTTCGGTTGTCCCAGGATTTACCCAAGCCACCCATAGACCCAGCATGTCTTGAAAAGCCTCGCCAGGCATTTCAAGGGGTTTCTTGAAGTTGCCATCGGTACCTTTGTTGGTGAAGTTGTCTTGGAGGGCAAAGACAAGCGTCGGTTTGTAGGAAAAGTTCTTGGCCCTCAACATGATCAAGTCCTTACACCATTCTGGCTGTGCCCTTGGCCTGGTTTCCACGCCTGCTTCATGCCACCGCCAAGCAGCGCCAGCAGTTTGAGTTGAACGCCAAAGGCCTGCATTGGGATGCGCTTGACAAGTAAATGTCAAATACTCGTGTGGCGAATAATGTTGGGTTGCTTGCGCAAGGGCGGGGAAGCGTCGGCGATTAGGTTGTGATTAACGCCATGCTGAAATTCTTTCACGGCAAAATAGCGCCAACGCAATTCATTGGAGACACTCATGTCCGACCCCACCACCGACCCCATCGTCATCGTAGGCGCAGCCCGCACCCCCATGGGAGCATTCCAAGGCGATTTCACCTCGCTTGCAGCCCATGACTTGGGTGGCGCGGCCATCAAGGCCGCCATGGAGCGCTCTGGCGTTGCGCCTGAGCTGGTGGGCGAGGTGCTATTTGGCAACTGCCTGATGGCGGGCCAGGGTCAGGCCCCGGCACGGCAGGCTGCGCTCAAGGGTGGCTTGCCCATCAGCGCCGGGGCGGTGACGCTGTCCAAGATGTGCGGTTCGGGCATGCGTGCGGTCATGCTGGCGCATGACATGCTGGCGGCGGGCAGCGCCGACGTGCTGGTGGCCGGTGGCATGGAAAGCATGACCAACGCGCCCTACTTGCTGCCCAAGGCGCGCGGTGGCTATCGAATTGGGCACGACCGCATTTTTGACCACATGATGCTCGATGGCTTGGAAGACGCTTACGAGCCGGGCCGCTCCATGGGGACCTTTGGCGAGGACTGCGCGGCCAAGTACAACTTCAGCCGGGAGTCACAAGACAATTTCGCTGTAGCCAGCGTAAAGCGTGCACAAGCAGCTATTAAATCAGGAGCATTTTCGGCGGAAATAACACCCGTTACGGTCAAGGGCCGTAGCGGCGACACGGTGATTTCCATCGACGAAGGCCCGGGCAAAGCGCGGCTGGACAAGATTGCCACTCTCAAACCCGCGTTCAAAAAAGACGGCACCATCACGGCGGCCAGCAGCTCCAGCATCAACGACGGAGCCGCCGCACTGGTGATGATGCGGGCCTCCACCGCTGCCAAGTTGGGTGCCAAGCCCCTGGCCCGCATCATCAGCCATGCCGTGCACGCGCAAGAGCCCAACTGGTTCGCCACCGCCCCGGTGGGCGCAGTGAACAAGGTGTTGGCCAAGGCGGGTTGGAGCGTGAGCGACGTGGATTTGTGGGAAGTCAATGAAGCTTTTGCCGTGGTGCCCATGGCGCTGATGCATGACCTGGGGGTGAGCCACGACATCGTCAACGTCAATGGTGGCGCTTGTGCTCTTGGGCACCCGATTGGGGCCAGCGGCGCGCGAATCATGGTCACGCTGGTGTACGCATTACAGGCGAGTGGTCTCAAGCGTGGTGTGGCCACGCTGTGCATTGGCGGCGGTGAAGCAACGGCTGTGGCGCTGGAGCTGATCTGAAATCAGCACCGCTTTTAACGGGCTACAGCCCAATTTGCCGCTGAATTTGATATCACTCGGGCTGAATACCCGCCTCTTGGGTGATGCGGCCCCAACTTGGCCACTTCATTCTTGATGAAGTTACCGAAGTGCTCGCGTGTGCCGCTTTGGTGGCGTGACTACGATCAACGCGAGGAGCGGCAGTGTGGTGATTTTTAAAAAATGAAACCGTCGCATGCCACTGTCTCCTGTGGTGAATCGGGACACCTCAGTACACCAAAGCGATTCTGGATGAAAACACCAATGCCGTCGCCGCCCCTTTGCGCTACATTCATTTTCAACAAGGATTCGCCCTATGCCCAGTGCCTCAGCTTCCCACACCATCACCCCACAAAACGGGCGCGCCACCTGTCGCGATGGTACGCAACTCGCCTACGTGACTCGCAGCACGGGACCAAATCGACCGCGCGTCGCACTGGTGCACTCCCTCGCCATGGATGTCAACTTCTGGGCTCCGGTCGCCGAGCTGCTGGCCCCGGTGATGGACGTGCTGACCTACGACTGCCGTGGCCACGGTGCTTCTGGCAAGCCCGCTGGCCCCTACACGAACGCGCTGTTTGTGAACGACTTGTCGGACTTGCTTGATCATCTGGGCTGGGACAAGATCCACGTGGCCGGGGCGTCTATGGGTGGCAGTGTGGCACTGGGCTTTGCAGCCAACTACCCCGAGCGAACCTTGGGGCTGGGCCTGATTGACACCACTGCTTGGTACGGCGCTGAAGCACCGAAAAACTGGTCAGAGCGCGCTGCCAAAGCGCGCGTCGAGGGCATGCAGGCGCTGGTGGGTTTCCAACAAACGCGCTGGTTTTGCGACGACTTCCGGGCTCAACATCCTGCCGTCTTGGCGCAATGCATAGACATATTTTTGCGCAGTGACATTGATGCATTTGAAACGACGTGCGAGATGCTGGGTACCTATGACTTGCGCCCGGTGTTGCCCGGCCTGTCGGTCAAAACCGTGGTGGCCGTGGGCGAAGAAGACTACGCCACACCGATTGCGATGGCCGAGGTTTTGCACCAAGGTATTCGTGGATCAAGCTTTGACATCATCCGCAACGCGCGGCATTTAACGCCGTTGGAGTGTCCACAAAAAGTGGCTGCTATTTTGTTGCGCTTGCCCCAAGCCGCGTGCGCCGATGTGGGCACCAAGCCCTTGGGTGACGCAATTGCCGTTTGAGCTATCTGCGCTGGCCGCGCCTGGGCGGCCCCAGCCGCCAGTGGTGATCCGCCGTGTGGAGACTTTCATCTACCGTGTGAGGGTGGAAAAGCCCGTGGTCTCCACCTTGGCCACTATCGCACACCGCACGGCTTTGCTGCTGCGCGTGGAAGACAGCGAGGGCGCGTTCGGCTGGGGCGAGGTGTACGCCACGTTGCCGTCTTATGGGGCGGCGCACCGCGCGCAAACGGTTCACCAATTGCTGGCACCCTTGTTGCTGGGTCAATCTATCCATCAGCCCGCCGAGTGCTGGCAGAGGTTGACGCAAAAAACCCACGCGATGGCAATTCAAACGGGCGAGGCGGGGCCGATTTCAGCGGTCATTGCAGGGCTTGACTGCGCGCTGTGGGACTTGTTCGCGCGCCGCGCGGGTGTGCCCTTGTGCATGCTTCTGGGGGGTACACCTCAAGCCCTGCCCGCCTACGCCAGCGGCTTGAATCCGGCGGATGGCCCGCAGGTGGTGCAGGCTTGCCGCGTGCAGGGTTTCAGAGCCTTCAAACAGAAGATCGGCTTTGGTGACCAAGTGGACTTAGGCAACCTGGCGCGCATCCGCGCGGACATGGCCGCGCATGAGTCGCTGATGGTCGATGTCAACCAGGGTTGGACGCTGGAACAGGCCTTGCGCATGGCCCCGCAACTCACCCCCTTCGACTTGGCCTGGGTTGAAGAGCCGCTGCTGGCCGACCGCCCCGCGCACGAATGGCGCCAGTGCGCGCAGGCCTTCAGCAACGTGCTGGCCGGTGGCGAAAACTTGCGCGCCGAAGACTTTGCTGAGCAGACCGAGTGGCTGGGTGTGGTGCAGCCCGACGTGGGCAAGTGGGGTGGCATCAGTGCTGGCTGGGCCGTGGCCAAAGCGGCCTTGGTGCGTGGCAAGCGCTACTGCCCGCATTGGCTGGGCAGTGGACTGGGCTTGATGGCATCCGCCCACTTGCTGGCTGCGGTGGGGGGCGATGGTTGGCTGGAGATGGATGTGAACGAGAACCCCTTGCGCGAAGCGCTGTGCCAGCCTTGGCCAGAACTGGTCGAGGGCGCGCTGGTGCTCACGCAGGACGTGGGGCTTGGCGTCGTGCCCGATCAAATCATGACGAAGAGCTGCTTAATTCAACACGAGGAGTCGGTATGACATTTTCAATTCGCAAATTTGGGTTGAGCGTGCTCTTGGGCGCTTGTTTGATGGGGCATGCCGCCTTCGCGCAAGACTTCCCCACCAAGCCCGTGCGCCTGGTGGTGGGCTTCCCACCCGGTGGCCTGGCCGACATCATGGCACGCATTTTGGCGGAGAAGCTGCCTGCGGTGTGGGGCCAGCCGGTGGTGGTGGAGAACCGCCCCGGTGCTTCCGGCGTCATCGCTGCCGATCTGGTGGCCAAGGCCAACCCTGACGGTCACACGCTGTTGCTTATCTTGACCAATCATGTGGTGATTGCCGCCGTGCGGCCCAAGCTGCCGTTTGACCCCTTGACAGATTTCGCGCCCGTGTCGCAAGTGGGCAGCTCGCCACTCATTTTGCTGGCCAACCCCAAGCTGCCCGCCAACACCCTGCCCGAGTTGATTGCGCTGGCCAAGACAAAGCCCGGCGTGCTCACCTACTCCACGCCGGGTGACGGCTCGGTACACCACCTGCAGCAAGAGCTGCTGAACGCGGCAGTGGGTGTGAAGATGGTGCACGTGCCCTATGTGGGTGGCGCGCCCGCCATGCTGGACGCGATCTCGGGCGTGGTCGATCTGAACGTGGGCAGCCCAGCGCAGGGCATTCAGCAGGTGGAGGCGGGCAAGCTCAAGGCCTTGAGCTACACCGGTGAAAAACGCTCGGCCTTGTTGCCGAATGTGCCCACCGTGGCCGAGGCCGCTGTGCCGGGGTTTTATGCCGCGCTGTGGGGTGGTGTTCTCGCACCAGGGCGCACGCCCACAGCCCTGGTGGCGCGCATCAACGCCGATATTCGCCAGGTGATGAGCCAGCCCGATGTGCGCGGAAAAATGACCAAACTGGGGACGGACGTCGTGACCAGTTCACCTGAAGACTTCGACAAATTCATCCGGGCTGAATTGGGCAAATGGAGTGGCGTGGCCAAGCAAGCGGGCGTGAAGGGCGATTAGCTTATTCGACGTAGTCGAGCCCTAAAATGGGTCAACTCAGGAGTTGCCCTTATGCCCATCACCAAAGGTTCTAGTGCCCTCGTGGCCGAGGCCATGGCCCAAGTCAAAACCTACACCGTGCCGCAAGTGCTGGCACGGCTGCACGACCCCAAGGTGCAGATCGTGGACATCCGCGATGTGCGTGAACTCAAAGACGGCACTGTCACCGGCAGCATTCACGCGCCGCGCTGCATGCTGGAGTTCTGGGTGGACCCGGACTCCAAGTATTTCAAACCCATGTGGGGTGATGAGAACAAGGAATTCATCTTGTTTTGCGGCGCAGGCTGGCGCAGCGCGCTGGCCACCAAGACCCTGCAAGACATGGGCATGACCAACGTGGCCCATATCGATGGCGGCTATGCCGAGTGGATCAAATCAGGTGGCCCCACCGAAACCCTGGAAGAGCAAAAGGCCAAGCGCAAGAAATGACAAACCGAAAATTCGACGCCGTGCTCTTTGACTGCGACGGCGTGCTGGTGGACAGCGAGCCTATCGTCAACCGATTGCTGTGCGAGATGATGAACGACCTGGGTTGGAAACTCACGCTCGAAGAATCCATCCACCTCTTCCTCGGCAAAGCCGTGCGCGACAACAAAGATCTCATCGAGCACCACACCGGCAAACCCCTCACCGACGAATGGATGCTTCACTTCCGTGCCCGACGCGACGCCGCGCTGGTGGATCAGATGTTGGCCACCGAAGGCATCCACGATGCGCTTGACGCCATCACTGCGTGCTACGGCACAAAAATCGCGGTGGCCTCGGGTGCCGACCGAGGCAAGCTCGAAGTTATGCTCGGCAAAGTTGGTTTGATGAAATACTTTGAAGGCCGCATCTTCAGTGGCCACGAAATGCCCCGCTCCAAGCCGCACCCGGATGTGTACCTGGCGGCTGCGGCGGCCCTGGGCGTTGACCCGAAACGTTGTGTCGTTATCGAAGACACCCCCACGGGCGTGAAAGCGGGTGTGGCTGCGGGGGCAACCGTGTTTGGCTTTGCGCCCACTGACCCGATTCGCGTGGCCATGCATGGCGATGGTGACGATCTGCTGGCCCACGGGGCGACGCTGGTGTTTCGGGAGATGGGGGCGTTGGCCGGGCTACTGGTGTGACGCTAGGCAAGCGAGACTTGGGCTTTCGTGAATTCATCAAGGCGGCGCAGCATGTCGCCGGTGCCGTGTTCGCGGTTGGTGACACAGGGCGCGCCTGAGCCATCGAGAACGGCGATTTGTTCGGTCAGGCGCAGTTCGGTTCCTGTGCCTGCAGGACGCAGCTCAATGCTCAGCAGCGAGGTGGACATGACTACGCCATTGATGGTCATGGTGTAGCAATAGACGATGCGCGAGTCCGCCTCAATGTGGTGGTAGGTGGTGTCGTTGTGAAACGACATGCCACTGGCATGTTTGCCTTGCCAGAGTTCGCTGCCGCCGACGCGAAAGTCTAGCGTTGCCTCGTGGATCTCAAAGCCGGGACTGCTGCCAAACCATTGGTGCTTGGCCTCAAGCTGCGCGAACGCGCGGAACACCAGTGCCGGGGCGGCGAGAAGCTGGCGTGTGATCGAAAAACTGCCGTGCTGGATGGGGGTGTTCATGTGGGCCTCTTAAGGGCACTTCTATAAATCCCTCTGAATCTTTGTCCTCAATTTGCCACCCTAAAACGTTATAGAAGCTGAACCAAAAACAGCGCCGCGCCAATGCAAAACAGCCTCTTTGATCTTGCGAACCGTTACGCCAGCCTGAG
>JANXSU010000042.1 GCA_025356545.1 Comamonadaceae bacterium | reverse complement strand
GGCGTTGACCCAGTTCAACTTGGCTTCGTCAAACTGCGCGGCGCTGCGGCCCAGATGGTCTAGGTTGAACCACTGCAAGAATTGCTCGCGGCTGAAGATCTCATCATCGCCATGGCTCCAGCCCAAGCGGGCCAGGTAGTTGACCATGGCCTCAGGCAAATAACCCTCATCGCGGTATTGGGTCACCGGCTTGGCGCCGTTGCGCTTGGACATTTTGACGACGTGCTTCTCGCCCTGCTCGTCCTCCATTTCGGTCAGCACGGTGGGCAGATGCGCATAGACCGGATGCTCTTTGCCCAAGGCCTTGAAGATGTTGATCTGGCGTGGCGTGTTGTTGACGTGATCGTCCCCGCGTATGACGTGGGTGATGGCCATGTCCAGGTCGTCCACCACCACGCAGAAGTTGTAGGTGGGTGTGCCCACGCCATTTCCGTTGATATCGCCGTTTTGCGCGGGCCGGGCAATCACCAGGTCGTCCAGCTCGTCGTTGCTGATTTCGATGCGGCCCTTGACCTTGTCCTCCCACACCACCGAGCCCGTTTGCGGGTTTTTGAAGCGCAACACCGGTTGCACGCCTTCCGGAATGGAGGGCAATGTCTTGCCGGGCGCGGGCCGCCAGGTGCCGTCGTAGCGCGGCTTTTGCTTGGTGGCCATCTGGTGCTCGCGCAGCGCGTCCAGCTCAGCCACGCTCATGTAGCAGGGGTACACATGGCCTGAGGATTGCAGGTCCAGCAAGACCTGTTTGTAGCGGTCTATGCGCTGCATTTGGTAGAAAGGGCCTTCATCGTAGTTCAGCCCGAGCCAGGCCATGCCTTCGATGATCACGTCCACCGCCGCTTGGGTGGAGCGGTCTTGGTCTGTGTCTTCAATGCGCAAGATGAAGTCACCACCATTGGCGCGCGCAAAGGCCCAGGGGTAGAGCGCCGAGCGGATGTTGCCCAGGTGGATGAAGCCCGTGGGTGAGGGGGCGAAGCGGGTGCGGATTTTTTTTGTCACGGTCAGCTTAATGAATGGATGCCCCGGGCCAGGTCAGCCTTCAGGTCATCGATGTGTTCCAGGCCCACGGCCACGCGGATCAGGCCTTGGCCAATGCCCGCCGCTTGGCGCTGCACTTCGGTCAGGCGGCCATGCGAGGTGGTGGCGGGGTGGGTGATGGTGGTTTTGGTGTCGCCCAGGTTGGCGGTGATGGACATGACGCAGGTGCTGTCAATCACGTGAAAGGCGTTTGCTCGCCCTGCTTCGGGGCTTGCGCCCACCACGTCAAACGACACCACCGCCCCGCCCATGCCGGACTGCTGTTGCATGGCCAGCGCGTGTTGCGGGTGCGAGGCCAAGCCGGGGTAGTACACCCGCGCCACCTTGGGTTGTTGCTCCAGCCAAATGGCCAGCTCCAGCGCAGCATCACTTTGGGCACGCATGCGAATAGACAGCGTCTCCATGCCTTTGAGGACGATCCAGGCGTTGAACGGCGACAGGCTCATGCCCGCGCTGCGCATCACTGGCATGAACTTCTCGTCAATCAGTTTTTTAGTACAGCAGATGGCTCCGGCAATCACGCGGCCCTGTCCGTCAAGGTACTTGGTGCCCGAGTGAATGATGAGGTCAGCCCCCATCTTCGCGGGCTGCTGCAAGGCAGGCGAGCAAAAGCAGTTGTCCACCGCCAGCAGGGCACCGGCGGCGTGGGCCACGTCGGCCAGCGCGCGGATGTCGCACACCTCGGTCAGCGGGTTGGTCGGGGTTTCGGCAAACAGCAGCTTGGTGTTGGGCTGCACGGCGGCTTGCCAATGCGCCACGTCGGTTTGCGACACAAACGTGCTTTGCACGCCAAACTTGCCAAACTCACCGGCGATCAGCTTGATGGTGGAGCCGAACACGGACTGCGAACAAATGACGTGGTCACCCGCCTTGAGCAGGCCCATGCACATCAGCAAAATGGCCGACATGCCGGAGCTGGTACCGATACAAGCCTCTGTGCCCTCCAAAGCGGCCAGGCGCTGCTCCATGCTGGCCACTGTGGGGTTGGTGAAGCGGGAGTAGATATAGCCCTCTTCCTCACCCGCAAAGCGGCGCGCGGCGGTGGCGGCGTCGGGCTGCACAAAGCTGCTGGTCATATACAGCGCTTCGGAGTTTTCACCAAACTGGCTTTTGGCCACGGCAGTACGCACGGCCAGCGTGTCCAGGTGCAGGTGTTCAGGTAATTTTTTAGCCGACATATCAGCCCTCCGAATGATTGGGCAGTGCCAGGCGCGAGTTGTCTTGCGAGTTCTCGTCTTCGTCGCCGCCACGGCTGTTGTTGAGCCGATCAATATCGGCGGCCGTGATGTCGCCCGTCACATACACGCCATCAAAGCAAGAGGCATCAAAGCCGCTGATGGCGGGGTTCAAGGAGCCGATGGCCAGTTTCATGGCCTCCACGTCCTGGTAGATCAATTCGTCGCAACCGATGAGTTGGCGGATTTCATCCACTGTGCGGCCATGCGCCACCAGTTCATCAGCGGTGGGCATGTCGATGCCGTACACATTGGGAAAGCGCACAGGTGGCGCAGCGCTGGCCATATAGACCTTGTTGGCCCCGGCATCGCGCGCCATTTGCACGATCTCTTTGCTGGTGGTGCCGCGCACGATGGAGTCATCCACCAGCAGCACGTTGCGGCCTTTGAATTCGCTGCCAATCACATTGAGTTTTTGACGCACCGATTTCTGGCGCACGGCCTGGCCCGGCATGATGAAGGTGCGCCCCACGTAGCGGTTTTTCACAAAACCTTCGCGGTAGGGCAGACCCAGCAAATGCGCCAGTTGGGTGGCGCTGGGGCGGCTGGATTCGGGGATGGGAATCACCACATCAATCTGGTCCGGCGACACGGTAGAGACAACGCGCTTGGCCAGTGCCGCACCCAGGTTCAGCCGCGCCTGATAGACCGAGATGCCGTCCATGCTGGAGTCTGGACGCGCCAGATACACGAACTCAAAAATACACGGATTCAAGGTGGGGGTTTCGGCACACTGTTGGCCCGTGACATTGCCCTGTAGGTCAATGAAGACCGCTTCACCCGGCGCTATATCGCGCTCAAACTGGTGCGCAGTGCCTTCCAGAACCACCGACTCGCTGGCCAGCATGACGCTGTCTTTATTACGCCCCATGCACAGCGGGCGAATGCCATACGGGTCACGAAACGCCAACACACCATGCCCGGCAATCAGGGCAATGACAGCATAAGAGCCGCGCACGCGGCGGTGCACATTGCGCACGGCATCGAACACGTCCTGCACTTGCAGCGTGGCACCGCGCGTGGTTTTGTCCAGCTCATGGGCCAGCACATTGAGCAGCACCTCCGAGTCGCTCTCGGTGTTGATGTGGCGGTGGTCGGTGGTGTAGAGCTCTGCCTTGAGCGCGTGCGCGTTGGTTAGGTTGCCGTTGTGTACCAACACGATGCCGTAAGGCGCGTTCACATAAAAGGGCTGGGCTTCTTCTTCACTGAAAGCATTGCCCGCAGTGGGGTAGCGCACCTGACCCAGGCCGCAGTTACCGGGCAGCGAGCGCATGTCACGCGTGCGAAACACGTCTTTGACCATGCCCTTGGCTTTGTGCATGAAGAACTTGCGCTCTCGCTGCGTGACGATACCGGCTGCATCTTGACCACGGTGCTGCAAAAGCAACAGCGAGTCATAGATCAGTTGATTGACAGGTGCGTTGCTGACAACGCCGACGATTCCACACATGTTTTCACCTACAACCCCGCAATTACGGGAAATATTGACTCAATTTTTCAGGCATCACAGGCTTTAGGCCTTTGAGCATAGCCACCGAAACCCCCGCCCCTTGTGACTCGATCCATAGTTCATGGGTTTTGAAGGGCGTCATCTGGATGACCAACGTGACCGCCAACAACAAGATAACGCCACGCACGACGCCAAACATAGCCCCCAGCACCCGGTCCACAGGCCGCAGCCCGACGGACGCAATCAGCTTCTGGATGAGTCGCGCCACCAACCCACCGATAAACACCGCCAGAGTGAAAACGCCGACAAAACCAGCGGCGGTACGCACCATGTCGCTCGCCAAGGGCAGTTTTTGCGCCAAATCGGGCCCGAGCCACTGCGCTAAGACGAAGGCGGACATCCAGTTCAAAACAGACAAAACCTCATACACCAGACCCCGCCATACACCCAACAGCAATGAGCCCAACAATACGGCTAAAAATACCCAATCCAGAATCGGCACACCAGACACTTGCATCACAAGGTGAGGATGGCGACCGGCAAATCAAGTTTCTTGATTTTTTCAGCCGCCTTGTCGGCTTCAGCCCTCGAGCTGAAAGGCCCTACCCTAACGCGAATGCGCAAACCGTCTTTGGTATGCACCTCTTGGATGTAGGTCTTCAGACCCGCGCGATCGAGTTTGAGGCGAGCCTCACGCGCCTTGCCTGCATCAGCAAAAGCGCCCACTTGAACCGCTAAACGCTCCTCTGTCGCAGAGACAGCACTGGGCGGCTCTTTGCCTTCCAGCAGGGCCAGAGCCCTGGCGGCGCTGTCAACGGTCGGTTTTTCAGCCGCCTTGGCAAGGGGTTTATCTGGCGCTTTTTCTGGGGTTTTGTCAGGGGTTTTAGCGACCTCTTTAACGGCTGCTTTGGTAATCTCTTTGGTTACTGATTTTTCAGCTGTTTTTTCAGTCGTCTTGGCTTCGGCTTTAGGCTCTGGTTTCGACTCGGTTATGACTTCTGACTTGATCGCAACTTGAGGGGCAACTGAAGAAGCCACGACATCAACGACAGCGCCACTAGCTGCCGCGTGGGTCACCGAAACGACCGGTGACGCTTCAGAAGGCAAGGCCAGGGGCTTGACCTTGTTTTTATCGGGAATCTCGATGGGAATATCCACTGATATAGGTCGGGGCTGCTTGTCCACCAACAGGGGGAAGCCAATCACAGCCGCCAACACCAAAACCACCGTGCCAATCAGCCGATGTTTGGCGCGCTTGCGCAAGATATCAGCGCTCTCCATCGGCCCGGTGGGGGCGCTGGGTTCGTCATCACGCTTGCGGAACTTGAAAAAGGCCATAAAATTGAGACTCAAGGGTTCAGATGTTTGGCTTGGAGGCGCGGAATGCCGTCTTTCAGAACGCCTCCCACGGTGTAGAACGATCCGAAGACCACGATTCTATCAGCGGGGTCTGCGGCGGCCACGGCGGCGTGCAGGGCTTGCAGGGGGTCGGCGAAGGTTGTTGCGGTGGTTTGCTGTCGGCTATTTTGGGCCTGCCAAAAGTCATGCAGGGCCTGCGCTGACGCGGCCCTGGGCGTCGGTAAATCAGTGAAGTACCAGCGGTCGATTAGCGGCATGACACGGGCCAGCATGGGCGCGAGGTCTTTGTCAGCCATGGCCCCAAACACCGCGTGGGTGGTGGGGAAGTAACCCATGGCGTCCAGATTGGCCGTGAGCGCGGCCACGGAATGCGGGTTGTGCGCCACATCCAGCACCAGCGTGGGCTGACCCGGAATGATCTGAAAGCGCCCCGGCAGCTCCACAAAAGCCAGGCCATTGCGCACCGCCTGTGCCGTCACCGGCAGACGCTCGCGCAAGGCGCTCAAGGCGGCCAGCACACCCGCCGCATTGATGAGCTGGTTGGCCCCACGCAGCGCCGGGTAAGCCAAGCCGCTATAACGCCGCCCACGACCCGCCCAGCCCCATTGCTGTTTGTCGCCCTCTACATTGAAGTCTCGCCCCACTTGCCACAAGTCGGCGTCAATGGCTTTGGCATAGTCCAGCACGCTTTGCGGCGGCATGGGGTCGCTCACCACCACTGGGCGACCGGTGCGCATGATGCCCGCCTTCTCGCGTCCAATCGTCTCGCGGTCATGCCCGAGGAGTTCCATGTGATCCAGGTCTACGCTGGTGATGACGGCACAGTCCGCGTCAATGATGTTGACGGCGTCCAGTCGTCCGCCCAGGCCGACTTCCAGGATGACCACGTCCAGTTGGGCGTGCATCATGCAGTCCATCATGGCCAGGGTGGTAAATTCGAAATAGGTGAGTAATATTTCAGTGCCATTTCCGGTTCTAGCGCTTTCTACACGTGCACAAGCAGCTATTAAGTTAGTAGCAACCACCGGCTCGCCTCGTAACCGAAGTCGTTCCTCAAAGTGCACCAGATGGGGTGATGTGTACACACCGGTGCGGTAGCCCGCCTGGCCCAGGATGGACTCCAGCATGGCGCAGGTCGAGCCTTTGCCGTTGGTGCCGGCCACGGTGATAACGGGGCAGTCAAACCGAATGGCCATGCGGTCGGCAACGGCCTTGACGCGTTCCAGGCCCATGTCAATGGCTTTGGGGTGCAGTTGCTCGATGTAGGCCAGCCAGTCTGGCAGGGTGGAGAAGTTGTGCGTTGTCTTATGCGGTGTCATACGGGCATGATTGTCGCCCCTAAAATCAGCCTATGACCACACTTTACGGCATACCCAACTGCGAGACCGTCAAAAAATCACGCGCCTGGTTTGACGAACACCACCGCCCGTACATCTTCCACGACTTCAAAAAACAAGGCGTGCCTGAACAAACGTTGAGCACGTGGATCACAGCCCTAGGCTGGGAAGCGCTGGTGAACAAAAAGGGAACCACCTGGCGCCAGCTTGATGCCTCTACGCAGGCCAGCGTGAAAGACGCCGCCAGCGCCCAAGCCCTCATGCTGGCCCACCCAAGCATCATCAAACGACCGGTGGTAGCACAAACAGCTCGCATCACCGTTGGCTACGTACCGCAAGACTGGGTCTGAACCATTCCAAGTCAACCCTTGTGGACCACGCCTTAAAATCACCGTTTTAGCGCCTGTTCGCGCCCTTCCTTTTTCGATACTTTTCACCATGACCACTTCCTCCTTCCCCAACGTCACCCTGACCACTGCGGCCAACGTTTATTTCGACGGCAAATGTGTCAGCCACAGCTTCACGCTGGCCGATGGCAC
>JANXSU010000031.1 GCA_025356545.1 Comamonadaceae bacterium | reverse complement strand
TGCAAGGCGGTCTTCACTGCCTGCGCGGCACGCCCGGTCGTCACCAGCAGCCGCGTGCGCTGCAGGCCGCTCGCCCACCGTGCCAACAGCCCGGGGAGCGCAGCCGGTTCGTAGCAAAACAGCGAAACCAGACGCTCGCCGTGCCAGTCGATGCCGTGGGCAGCGAGCCACGCTGCGCGGTCGAACGCAGCCTGGCGCTCGGCCAGGTCCGATTCCCGCAACAGGCCACCGGTGGCGGCGGTGAAACCCGGGTAGAAAAAGTGCTTGGTCAGGCCCGTGCCGGGGCCGCTCCGCACCAACGAGGGCAATCCATGCATCCGTTCGACATAGGCTTCGGCAGACAGGTATTCGAGATTGATCCAGGCGTACGGAGGGGGTGGTCGAATGCCGTCGTCGACAGCGCCAATGTTTGCATCCGCGTCATTGGCGCCGGACAACGCCTCTGCAAGGCGCGCGATCAGTTTGGGCGCCGGGTCGCACCCGAAGGCCTCGATCAGCACGTGCGGCGCCCGCCCGCCCGAGGCTTCACGCGCAGCCTCGGTCACGGCGGCCGCATCGGACCAGTCGATGACTTGCACGCCAACGCTGCCTTGCGGCGCCATCCAGTGCAAGGCGGCGCCGTTGTCGACCCACAGCCGCACGCGCTCGCCGCGTCTCGCCAGTTGGCAGGCCAGCCGCCAGCAAACTCCGATGTCACCGTGGTTGTCAATCACCTCGCAAAAAATATCCCACTGCATGCAATTTCTCCCTGGATGGTTCTCCTCGCGTTCGCGCCACAATTGTGCGCATGTCCGAAACGCATTCCGATCAACTGCTCAGCGAAGTCGCTGCCTTGCCGCAACTGCCGGGCGTCTACCGCTACTTCGATGCAGCGGGTGGAGTCCTGTATGTGGGCAAGGCCCGCAATCTGAAAAAACGCGTCGCCAACTATTTTCAGAAGAGCCATGGCGGTACGCGCATCGGCCACATGATCAGCAAGATCGTGCGCATGGAGACGACCGTCGTGCGCTCCGAGGCGGAAGCGCTGCTGCTCGAGAACAACCTGATCAAGCGACTCAAGCCGCGCTACAACATCCTGTTTCGCGACGACAAGAGCTACCCGTATTTGAAGATCACCGGCACGCGCATTGCCGGACCCGAGGCCGCGATGGTGGCGGGCAGTTTCCCGCGGCTGGCGTACTACCGGGGCGCGGTCGATAAACGGCATCGTTATTTCGGGCCGTACCCGAGTGCCTGGGCCGTGAAAGAGTCGATCCAGCTGCTGCAAAAGGTGTTTCGCCTGCGCACCTGCGAAGACACGGTGTTTGCCAACCGCACGCGGCCGTGTCTGCTGTATCAGATCAAGCGTTGCACCGGGCCGTGCGTCGGCCATATCACGCCCGAGGCCTATGCGCAGGACGTCAACAACGCCGAGGCCTTGCTGACTGGCGAAACGCAACAGGTGCTGACGGGCCTGGAAGAGCGCATGACGGCACATGCCGAAAAGCTGGAGTTCGAACAGGCTGCAGCACTGCGCAACCAGATGACGGCGCTGTCGCGCGTGCTGCACCAGCAATCGGTCGAAGTGGCTTCCGACAAGGACGTCGACATCCTGGTGGTGCTGGTGCAAGGCGGCAAGGCCTGCGTCAACCTGGCGATGGTGCGTGGCGGGCGTCACCTGGGTGATCGGCCGTATTTTCCGTCGCACATCGAGGAGGCGACGCAGATCCGCCAGGGACATTTCGAGTCGGACTCGGGCCTGGAAGACGATAGGGACCCGCCGGCCGATGTCGATGTCAGCCCGTCGGTCCGGACTGTAGCGCTCGACCGGATCGAAGTGCAGGTGCTCGAAGCTTTCATCGCCCAGCATTACATCGACGTGCCGGTGCCGCCGACACTGGTGCTCAGCGAGCAGGTGTCGAGCGCGTTGATCGAGGCCATCGCGCAGCATTCGGGTACGCGCATCACGGCGGTGTACCAGCCGCGCGAGCAGCGCCGGCACTGGCTGGAAATGGCGCAGACCAATGCGGGCTTGCAACTGGCGCGGTTGCTGGCCGAAGAGGGCTCGCAGCAGGCGCGCACGCGCGCACTGGTCGAAGCGCTCGATCTGGCGCCTGACGATCTCGACGACTTCCGCATCGAGTGCTTCGACATTTCGCACACGGCCGGCGAGGCTACCCAGGCCTCCTGCGTGGTGTTTCATAACCACAAGATGCAGAACAGCGAGTACCGCCGCTTCAACATCGACGGCATCACGCCCGGCGACGACTACGCCGCCATGCGCCAGGTGCTGCTGCGCCGCTACGCGAAAGTGGCCGAAGCCATGGCCGCCTCGGCCGAGGTGCCGCCGCCGGGGGTTGAGACGGTCGATGCGGTCGAGCTTGTCGCGCCCTCGGGAAGCCTGGCTGTCGTCGACGCCGAAGTCGGCGTCGAAAATGCTGCGTCGCTGGCTGAAGCTGTGCCGGCGCGGCGTGCGTCGCGTGGCCTGGCCCGTCTGCCAGACCTGGTGCTAGTCGATGGCGGCAAGGGACAGGTGTCGATGGCGCGCGAAGTCTTCAGCCAACTGGGGCTGGCGTTGTCGCTCATCGTCGGCGTCGAAAAGGGCGAAAAGCGCAAGGTCGGTCTTGAAGAACTGGTGTTCGCCGACGGGCGCGACAAGGTCTATCTCGGTCGCGACTCGGCCGCCTTGATGCTGGTGGCGCAGATCCGCGACGAGGCCCACCGCTTTGCCATCACCGGCATGCGTGCCAAGCGGGCCAAGGTGCGCATCGGCGGCAGTCAGCTTGAGGACATTCCGGGCATCGGTCCGAAGCGTCGGGCACGATTGCTTCAGCGTTTCGGCGGAATTCGCGGGGTGGCTGACGCAAGCGTCGAAGACATCGCATCTGTCGAAGGCATCGCCTCCGAGTTGGCCGAAGAGATCTACCGTGCGTTGCATTGACGCGCACCAAGCGTCTCCCCCTCGCGTGACACAATCCCATCATGTTCTGGACCCTTCCCACCATCATGACCTGGACGCGCATCGTCGCGATTCCGCTGATTGTGGGCGTGTTCTACCTGCCAATTGCCGAGCCGACGCGCAACTGGATCGCGACGGTGATGTTCGTCGTGTTCGCGGCAACCGACTGGCTTGACGGTTTTCTGGCGCGCAAGCTCAACCAGACCTCGGCCTTCGGTGCGTTCTTAGACCCGGTGGCCGACAAAATTTTGGTGTGTGCCAGTTTGTTGGTGCTGGTGCACCTGGGCCGTGCCGATGTGTTTGTGGCGCTCATCATCATTGGCCGGGAGATTGCCATCTCGGCCCTTCGTGAGTGGATGGCCCAGATTGGCGCGGGCAAAAGTGTGGCGGTGCATATGGTGGGCAAACTTAAGACCGTGGCGCAAATGGTGGCCATTCCCTTCTTGCTGTTTGATGGCCTGCTGTTTGACGTGATCAACACGCGCAACTGGGGCAATTTTTTAATCTGGGTGGCCGCTGTGCTCACGGTCTGGTCCATGATTTATTACTTGCAAAAAGCGGTGCCCGAGATACGGGCGCGGGTGAAATGAATGCGCGCACCCAAGAGGATGCCCTGATACGGGCGATGCCTCTGGTGTTTGTGCTGATCTGGAGCACTGGCTTCATCGTGGCGCGCTACGGTATGCCCTACGCGCCACCCATGAAGTTTCTTGTGGTGCGCTATACCCTGTCAATTCTGTGTTTTCTTTTCTGGATTGTGTTGGTCCGCGTGTCTTGGCCGCGAAATGCGACGCAATGGCTTCATCTGTCGGTGGTGGGTGTGTTGATCCACGCGGGCTACCTGGGTGGCGTGTGGTCGGCGGTGAAGGCAGGCATGGGGTCGGGCCTGAGCGCGTTGATCGTCGGGCTGCAACCTGTGCTCACCGCCATCTGGCTGTCCTCCAACGGTGGGCAAGTGACGCGGCGGCAGTGGATAGGTTTGGCGCTGGGCTTTGCGGGGCTGGCCATGGTGGTGTCGCGCAAATTTGGACAGGGCGGGGAAGTCGATGTACTGAATTTTTCGTTTGCCCTCTTGGCCTTGCTTAGCATCACCACGGGCACGCTGTATCAAAAACGCTTTGTAATGCCGTGCGACGTGCGCAGCGCCAATGCGGTGCAGCTCATCGCGGCCTTGGTGGTCACGTTGCCGTTGACGCTGCTGGAGTCGGAGGCCATGCAATGGAACACGCAGCTTGTATCGGCCATGGCGTGGTCGGTGTTGGCGTCGACGCTGGGGGGTAGCTCGCTGCTGTACCTGTTGCTGCAACGCGGCGCGGCCACAGCCGTCACCAGTTTGTTGTATCTGGTGCCGCCCACCACGGCACTGATTGCCTGGGTGTTGTTTGACGAGCCCATCACGCTGCTGACCTTGCTGGGGACGGCGATCACGGTCTTCGGCGTCAGCCTGGTGGTGCGCACGCATCCCACATCAACCTCTGCCGCATGAAGGCTCAGCCATGAACCCAGAGACCCCCATGTTCCCCGACTTTTCGCTTGACCGCGTGACACGTGATGGCGTGACCCTGCACACCCGGCGCGCGGGCCAAGGACCTGCCTTGCTGTTGCTGCACGGCCACCCGCAAAGCCAGGCCATGTGGCACCGAGTGGCATCCACATTGACGCAACACTTCACCGTAGTGATGATGGATTTGCGCGGCTATGGTGACTCGGATCGACCTGTGAGCGACCCCGAGTACCGGGTCTACAGCAAGCGTGAGATGGCGCTGGACGCGATGGCCGTCATGCGGCACTATGGCTTTGAGCGTTTTCAAGTGCTGGCGCATGACCGGGGCGCGCGCGTGGCACACCGTTTGGCGCTGGACCATGCGCAGGCGGTAGAGCGGCTGATGCTGCTCGACATTGCCCCCACGTTGGCGATGTACGAGAACACCACCGAAGCGTTTGCCAAGGCCTATTGGCACTGGTTCTTTTTAATTCAGCCACCTCCCTTGCCTGAGGCTTTGATCGAATCCGACCCGGTGCGCTACATCCGCAGCGTGATGGGGCGTCGCCACGCCGGGTTAGCGGCGTTTGCGCCGCAGGCCATGGCCGAATACGAGCGCTGTGTTCAGATCCCGGGCACCGCGCATGGCCTTTGCGAAGACTACCGTGCCAGTGCCACGATCGACTTGGCGCATGACCGTGCGGATGTGCAAGCGGGCATCCAGCTTGCACAGCCCTTGCGCGTACTGTGGGGTGATCACGGCGCGGTGGGGCAGTGTTTTGATGTGATGGGGCTATGGCAAGCGCGCGCGGTTCAGGTGACAGGGCAGGGTTTGCCCTGCGGGCATTACATTGCCGAGGAAGCACCAGACGCTTTGCTGGCAGAAGTTTTAAATTTTTTTAGGAGAGTGTCATGAGCAAACAAAGAATCGCAGTGATTGCCGGTGACGGCATCGGCAAAGAGACCATGCCCGAGGGCGTGCGTGTGATGGAAGCGGCGGCCAGCAAGTTTGCCATCGACTTGCAGTTCGACCACTTTGACTTTTCTAGCTGGGACTATTTTGAGAAGCACGGCCGCATGATGCCTGAGAACTGGAAAGACTTGGTGGGCGGCCATGACGCCATCTACTTTGGCGCGGTCGGTTGGCCTGAGAAGATTGCCGATCACGTCTCGCTGTGGGGCTCCTTGATCTTGTTTCGGCGTGAGTTTGATCAGTACGTCAACCTGCGCCCGGCACGCCTCATGCCCGGCATCATCGCCCCCGTAGTGCGGCGTGACGGCAGCCGACGCGAGCCGGGTGAGATCGACATGTACATCGTGCGCGAAAACACCGAAGGCGAGTACTCCAGCATCGGCGGGCGCATGTTCCCTGGCACAGATCGCGAGATGGTGATGCAGGAGTCCATCTTCACCCGTCACGGGGTGGATCGGGTGCTGAAATTCGCGTTTGAGCTGGCCCAGTCGCGCCCCAAAAAGCATTTGACCAGCGCCACCAAATCCAATGGCATTGCCATCACCATGCCCTACTGGGACGAGCGCGTGGAAGCCATGGCCAAGCGCTACCCCGACCTGACGCTCGATAAGTTTCACATTGACATCTTGACCGCCCACTTTGTGCAGCGTCCGGATTTCTTTGACGTCGTTGTGGCCAGCAATTTGTTTGGTGACATCCTTAGCGACTTGGGCCCCGCCTGCACTGGCACGATTGGCATTGCGCCCAGTGCTAACCTTAATCCTGATCGTCTATTCCCCTCGCTGTTTGAGCCGGTTCATGGCTCAGCGCCAGACATTGCGGGCCAAGGCATTGCCAATCCCATCGGGCAGATCTGGTGTGGCGCCATGATGTTGGAGTTTTTGGGCCACAAGGCTGCGCACGATGCGGTGTTGTCGGCGATTGAAAAAGTGCTGGATCCCAAGAACGGTGCCCCCCGCACGCGCGACATTGGTGGCACGGCCAGTACCTCGGATGTGGGGCGTGCGATTGCGGCGGCGCTTTAACCTATTTTTCGAGGTTCGTGAAGTTGTGACTTACCCGAATCTTCAATTATTTTTCTGCAATTGACGTGCAAAGCGTAAGAGAAAGCCGTCTAAAATTCGCACCCACGCTGTTGTTAAGCGGCCGTTTGAATTGACACAAAAAATAGGGTTGGCTCTTAGCATAAGCAGGAGCTTTCGCAAGCTGTCAAAGCAAAACAGACCCTCATTGATCGGTACATTGGTCCGGTAGATGAGCACCGGATTTGTGAAGAGCCAATTCAATTAATGCAGTTTTTATAAGAGGAGATAGTTGTGAATAAAACAGAACTGATCGAACATATCGCCAAGCACGCTGATATTTCCAAAGCAGCAGCCACCCGCGCACTGGAGTCCACCATTGGTGCGGTCAAGACCACGCTGAAAAAAGGGGGCTCTGTTTCCTTGGTGGGTTTTGGTACGTTTGCGGTGGGCAAACGTGCCGCTCGCGTGGGTCGTAATCCACGCACGGGCGATGCGATTAAAATCAAGGCTGCTAAAGTACCCAAGTTCCGTCCGGGCAAAGGTTTGAAAGACGCCCTGAATTGACTAGTTATCGGTGGGGTGCTTAGCTCAGTTGGCAGAGCGGCGCCTTTACACGGCGTAGGTCGGCGGTTCGACCCCGTCAGCACCCACCACCCCCACGAAGGCGAACACTGTGTTCGCCTTTTTTATTTTTTTGTTGGAGAGTTCTCGCATGTTTGATTACGTTCGCAAGCACACGAAGATCATGATGGGGCTGCTGTTTCTGCTGATCATCCCCTCGTTCGTGCTGTTCGGAATCGATGGATACAACCGTTTCCGCGAGAAGGGCCAAGCGGTTGCCTTGGTGGGTGGCCACGAAATTACCCAAGCTGATTGGGATGCGGCTCATAAGCAAGAAGTTGATCGCTTGCGTACCTCCATGCCCAATCTGGATCCTAAATTGCTGGACTCTCCCCAGGCTCGTTACGCCACGTTGGAGAACCTGGTGCGTGACCGGGTGCTGACCGAAGCGGCCGTGAGTGCGCACTTGGTCACCAGTGACGCCAAACTGGCCCGTGACTTGCAAAACAATCCTGCCATCGCCTCCCTGCGTCGCCCGGATGGCACGTTGGATATGGATCAGTACCGGCAACTGGTGGGCAGCCAGGGCATGACGCCCGAGATGTTTGAGGCCCGTATGCGCAGCGAGATTGCCAAGCGCCAAGTGGAGGCCGGTGTGGTTCAGACCGGTTTTGCTTCGCCTGCGGTCGCGGATATGGCTTTGAGCGCTTTTTACGAACGGCGCGAGGTGCAGCTGGCACGTTTCAATGGCGCTGATTTTGCAGCGCAGGTCAAGCCGACCGACGCTGAACTAGAGGCCTACTATCAAGCCAATCAAAGCCAGTTCCAAGCCGCAGAACAGGCCAACATCGAGTACATCGTTCTAGACCTCAACGCGGTGCGCAAATCGATCACGCTGAACGAGCAGGATCTGAAGGCTTATTACGAGCAAAATGCGGCCCGTTTGAGCGGCACGGAAGAGCGCCGCGCGAGTCACATCTTGATTACTGCGGCTAAAACCGCGCCAGTCGCCGAGCGCGACAAGGCCAAAACCCGCGCCCAAGAGTTGCTGACTTCTGTGCGTAAAACGCCCGCCAGTTTTGCAGATACCGCACGCAAAAATTCACAAGACCCCGGCTCAGCCGCCAAAGGCGGTGATCTTGATTTCTTTGCCCGAGGTTCCATGGTCAAGCCTTTTGAAGATGCGGCTTTTGCGCTAAAAAAAGGGGATATCAGCGACGTGGTGGAGTCCGATTTTGGGTACCACATCATCCAGGTGACGGACATCAAAGCGCCCAAACAAAAAAGCTTTGAAGAACTCCGCGCCAGTTTGGAAGAGGACCTGAAGAACCAGCAAGCCCGCGCCAAATACGCTGAAGCGGCAGAAGCCTTCACCAATGGTGTGTATGAGCAGTCAGATGCTTTAAAGCCCACGGCTGATCGGCTCAAGCTGGATATCCAAACGGCCGCTTCTGTGAAGCGCACCCCCTCCCCAGGGGTGTCCAGTGTATTGGCCAATGCAAAGCTGCTAGCGGCTCTTTTTAACTCGGATTCAGTAGAAAAAAAACGCAATACTGAGGCGGTAGAAATAGCGCCCAACCAGCTTGCAGCCGCACGCATCACGCAGTACACGGCAGCCCGTACGCTGCCGTTTGCAGAAGTTCGCCAAATGGTACAGGTTCGGGTGGTGGCCAGCCGGGCTGCTGAGTTGGCGAAAAAAGAGGGTGAACAAAAGCTGGCTGCGTGGAAAGCCAACCCGACAAGTGCAAACCTGTTGGGTGCGCAAGAAGTGTCACGCGACCAGCCTAAAAACTTGCCTGTTCTGGTTTTAAATGCCCTCATGCGAGCAGATGCAAGTAGCTTGCCCGCTTGGGTTGGCGTGGATCTCGAAGCGCAGGGTTATGTGGTGGTTAAAGTGAACAAACTACTGCCGCGCCCAGCGCAGACGCCAGACATGCAAAAGCAAGACCGTGAGCAAGTGGCTAAATTCTGGGCCTTGGCAGAGAACCAAGCCTATTACAAATTGCTCAAAGCTCGCCTCAAGGTTCAAATCAACGTTAATCGGCCTTCTAATTTGCTCTCGGGAACCGGGTTGAGCACAGTTTCCTGAGCATCATTGGTTATAATCAAATTCTTACGGTGGCTGTAGCTCAGTTGGTAGAGTCCAGGATTGTGATTCCTGTTGTCGTGGGTTCGAGCCCCATCAGTCACCCCAAAGTCTAAAAAGTCAACGCCGACAATGGTTTACGCCCTGTCGGCGTTTTGCCATCATCCACTTCGCTCATCCAGCTCCTTTTACGGAGTTGCCTGTGAGCATCAAGACCCCCCGCCTGATTCGCGACCGCTGCGGCGTCTACTATTTCCGCTTCGTGGTGCCGTTAAACTGGCGGGAGTCCGTCGGCAAGGCGGAAATTAGACGCAGCTTGCGCACCAAGGACGCGGCCACGGCCCGCCATGCCGCGCTGCTGCTGTCGGCGCATATGGAGGCGATGATGGCGGACAAGAAATATTTGACAAACCCCACTTTGGCGGATTTCCCGCATTTGGCGGGCGGGCGCGCCGACGTGCGCCAAAAAATCCGCATCGACCTGGGGCTGGGCATCGTCGAGGCCGACACGCTCGAGGAGGCCAAGGAGGCGCGGGCGATGGTGGCCGACATGAAGGAGGAGCGGCAGGCCCAGGCCGCCCAGATGTCCCAAATGGCCCGGCCCGCGATTGGGCAGGTCCTGGCGGAGCTGCCCACGTCGCGCTGCGGAGTCCACCTCGAGCAGGCCGCCCTGGACTTTTTGGAGGAGCGCCGGACGACGCTCGCCAAGGGGACGATCCCGAAGATGAAGGGCGGGATCAAGGCCTTCGTGGCCTTCGCCGGGAACCTTGACGTGGCGATGGTGCGGCCCGGCGACGTGAAGGGCTTCAAGCAGAAGATGCTGGCCGACAAGAAGGCGCCCACGACGATCAACGACTATCTTGGTTCCCTCGCCAGCCTGTTCGACTACTGCATCGCCAACAAGGTGGCGCGGATGGAGAACCCGGCCCGAGGGCTGCTGATCCCCGGCGCGCACAACAAGGCCGAGTCCTACGAGCCGTTCACGGCGGAGGAGCTGGCGCGGATTTTTGCGCCCGAGCGGTATTTGAAGCGGATGAAGCTGCCGGATTTTTATTGGGGGCCGCTGATCGCGGCCTTCACGGGAGCCCGCGCGGAGGAGGTCGCCAGCTTGAAGGTCGAGCAGATTTATCCGGTGAAGGGTATCTGGATCGTCGACATCACCAAGGGCAAGACGGTCAACGCGGTGCGGCGGGTGCCGATCCACGACAAGCTGCTGGCCCTGGGGCTGGTCGAATACCGCAACGCGATGCGCGACGCGGGCCACGCGCGGCTGTTTCCGCACCTGTCGGAGGGGAAGAACGGGTTCAAGAAAAACATGTGCCGGATGTTCGGCATCCACCTGGACGCGCCGGGGGTGGATGTCAAAGACCCGTTGAAGGTGTTCCATTCGTTTCGCCACACGGTGGTGACGGCCCTGACGAACGAGGGGGTCAACGACGGGCTGAAGAAGGCCCTGGTGGGCCACGAGGCTGGCACCAGGGAGTCGGCCCACGACGACTACATCCACCTGAAATTCCTGACGTTGGAGAACCTGCGGGATGCGGTCAACAAGCTGGCCTATGAGGGCGTGGGCTTCGAGGGGCTGCGGGTGGAGCCTGCGGTTTTTGTGGCGGCGGTGGCTAAGCGGATGGCGGGCAAGGCGTGAGATGGCATAGGCGAAATTGGCCTACGAAAAGCTGACGGGGATCATCGGGTTCGCGTGAGGTGATATGCCATAATTCGCATCAGGTTGATTGGCATAGTCGATCAATTTATCCGTTTTGACATTTTGGTGGCGCTTTACGGAGCTCTAGCCCCTTGGGTAAACGCCTTCAAAAACAACCGCTTGGCCCGGTCTTGTGACACTGGCGTCATGCGACAGTGGAAGGGGTTGACAGTGTGTCATGGTTTGCGTCACAGCACCTCGCGCGCTACATTGGGCGATCAGAAGCTAGGAGTCCTCTATGCAAAAAAATCTTGGGTTCGTTGTGGAAAGGCGCCCGCCGACGAGTTATCGAGGCGACGTGCGTATATTGCCGAACAGCGGGCTTTATGATCGGGATTTCCATCTTTGGCTTGCCGATCAGATTGAAGTCTTGAAGACCAAGAATTTCAAGCTGCTGGATATTGAAAATCTAATCGAAGAGCTTGAGTCTATGGCAAAGAGGGATCGGCGAGAATTAGAAAGTCGCTTGGAGGTTCTTGTTTGGCATCTTCTTAAGTGCCAATACCAATCATCCGCCAAATCGAATAGCTGGTTGGCGACTCTTGTTGAGCAGCGTTCTCGAATCTCTAGACTTCTTAAAGATATTCCAAGTCTGGTTGGTGACGTCGAGTCATTTACTCGCGAAATCTATCCTGCCGCCGTGAAGGGTGCCGCAGCGGAAACGGGATTGCTCGAGAATATATTTCCGAATGAACTGCCGTATTCAATTGAGCAAATCATGGATATGAATTTCATCCCTTGACACCATCAAATATGGTGTTATAAATATATTCGCCGCCGAAAACCGATTTAGACACTTGGAACTCGCGGTTCCAGAAGGCCCCGATGAAAGTCTGGGCCTTCGCCTTTGTGGATTTGATTTTATTTTCACATCGGCTATTGTTCGCTCTGTCTAAATCAACATTGATTTTCGGTAAGGCCTGCATCACGGGCTAGACGGGCGAATAAAACTGATTAGGCGACGCGGGAGAAATCCCACGGGCAACACAGTAAGAAGCGGCTAGCTGGGACCATGGAAAGCCGCGCGGTGCTAATGACAAGCCGCCCATGGGGGAATGTGGAATTCCTATTATGTCAGAGCGACCCTTTCCACGAGGGGACCGCCGACGGATGACCCGCTGGGAATCCGAGCCAAAGCCCACCCCGCTATTCAGCGGGTTAGGGCTAGCTTTGGCTCCGGTTCCCTATCCCCACCAAAAGAGAAACTCCAATACCAAGAAAGACATAGGGTTGAGTTAAGGGCACTTCTATAAATCCCTCTGAATCTTTGTCCTCAATTTGCCACCCTAAAACGTTATAGAAGCTGAACCAAAAACAGCGCCGCGCCAATGCAAAACAGCCTCTTTGATCTTGCGAACCGTTACGCCAGCCTGAGCA
>JANXSU010000029.1 GCA_025356545.1 Comamonadaceae bacterium | reverse complement strand
GTCATGGGCGAATCCCTGAAGCGCGAACTTGGTGATGCCATCGGTTTCACCCAGCCTGGCGGTGGCTTGTTTTTCTGGGCTCGTCTGACGGGTGTAGACGGTAAGTTGAAAGATGCGGGTGAACTGGCCAAACTCGCGATTCAACAAGGCGTGGCCTTTGTGCCTGGCGCACCATTTTTTGCGGATAACCCTGACCCTGCGACCCTGCGACTGAGTTTTGCCACTGCAGATATTGGAAAAATTGTGGAGGGAGTGGGGCGATTAGGACGTGCGTTGTAGGCCTTAAACCCATGCTAATGAGTGCTGATTCGGAGCGTAAGCACTAGATAGTTGGGTTAAAAACAACACTTCATCTTCAAAGCAGAGGGCAATATTGACAAGTACTTACAACTGGCCAATTATGGAGTCCTGAGAGTCTAAAAGATTTGGAAAATTCATGCTAACCAGCAAGTACTTAATTGAAAAAACGGGCATTTCAAGGGCAACCCTGAATAGCTACATCAAACTCGGCATAGTTTCAAAGCCGGAGGGAAGTAGTCCTGGTTTGCAGGTTAAGGGGCCTTGGCAGATTGGGTTTTTCCCGGATGACACCCTGGATCGTATTGTTTTGATAGACCAACTCAAGGAGGATGGTTACAGCATGTCTGAGATATGCGACCATTTTCTAAATGAGATGGCTGCTACATCGGTAGCAGATAAAGGTCAAATGGAAGTATCAGATGGTCCGCGTTCTACGGGTGCTCATCCAGTGGTGCTTCAAATAAATGAGACAGATGGGGGTGATGTAGATGGTCCTCGGGTGACTATTGAGGATTTGCCACATCCAGCCTACATGATCAACCATAACTTTGAGTTGATATGGGTCAATCCCCAAGCGAGACATCGTTTGTTTGCAGATGCCGAGTTGCCGTCCAACAGCGAAAGCAGAAACCTGTTGCGCTTGCTGCCTTCCGATGGTGAAACTTGGAACAGCCTTTTGCGTTTCCACATAGCCTTGGCCAAAGGGCGTTTAAGTGCCGATAACTTTAGCGTGGCGTGTAGAGGACTCGATCCGGTCGCTTCTGCAAAAATGCAAGAGATTTATTCGGACGTTATTGCAGAAGCAGTTACTCCCGTGTTGGCTGCACCAGTAAGCCTTCCTGATGATGCCCATACTCCCACGCAGCACACTGCGTACGCATCCTACTTTCGTGAAGGCATGTTGATCGTTTTGCAGCCTGAAACGGATGTGAGCGATGTCATTGTGAGCGTGTTGTCCCGGCGGGATGAGTTGATTCGCAGTTTGCTGAGACGTAAATTGCCGGTTTTAACCGATTTGGCAGTTATGGTGGCGGATCTGCAAGGCTCTGTGACTATTTGTTCCGAGCTCCCTCCTGAGGAGTACTTCGAACTGATCAACGAGATCTGGACAACGATGGTGCCAATTTATCGCTCTTACCATGCGACCTGCGGCAAACATGTTGGCGATGGAATGGTTTATTACTTTTTCCCTCAGCCAGACAGTAACTACATGTCCAATGCCTTGGCGTGTGCTCAAGAAGTTCGTTCTGCGATGCAGAAGCTGTCCAAAGCCTGGCAGATCCGTAAGAACTGGTTCAACGAGCTTTATCTCAATACAGGGATTACAGAGGGCCAGGAATGGTTAGGAACCTACCAATCATCTACTGGCGTTGAGTTTGTCGTGTTGGGTGACACTATAAATCAGGCTTCACGTGTCTCAGATGTCGCTCGCAATGGAAGCATTTGGGCTAGCAAAAATCTGATCGGCAAAATGCAGGCCAAAGATCGTGATCGCGTGAATTTTGGTGTGCGTCGACGCTCACCCGATGGTCGTGAGCATTTTGTGGCTTCCAGTTTTTCTTTGGTTTCGTCACTCTTAGAGCAAAACGGAGTGCGCATGGAAAAAATGAAAGACATTGCAACACTGGCAATTACTGAAATCATAGGGATCACTCTCGAGCAAAAATGATAGCGACTTTCAGATTTAAAGGTTTGCGACATCTTTGAATAGATCCTAATATCCTACGACTCTGGCAAATGGTTATCCCATGTTGATTCTTTGTGGTTTTCCCGTTTCGAACTACTACAACAAGGTCAAACTCGCGCTACTTGAAAAAGAGCTTGTCTTTCAAGAGGAGTATGTGACTCCTCGTAACAAGGACGAAGCCATGCTCGAGGCCTCGCCCCTGGGGAAAATCCCTTTCCTTCGCACGCCACAAGGAGCACTGTGCGAAAGCCAAGCCATTTTGGAGTACATCGAGGCGGCACACCCACAGCCGGCACTCATGCCCTCGGACGCTTTTGCCGCAGCTAAGGTGCGGGAGTTGACGACCTTTATCGACTGGCATTTGGAAATCGTAGTGCGCCAACTTTATGCTCACGCCTTCTTTGGCGGTGCTGTGTTGCATGACAACGAGCTGGCACGTATTCGAAAGCAATTGGAGACCCATATCGCAGCCTTCAAGCGCATTGCCAAGTTCTCCCCCTTTGTTGCGGGCGATACATTCACACAAGCCGATTGTTCGGCTTTTGTCAGCTTGCCACTGGTGGGCATGGCCAGTAAAGCGTCTTTGGGTGAAGATCTGTTGCTGACGGGCGGGGTGGACTACAAGCCTTATGTGAAGATGATCGGTGAGCGCGCATCGGCTCAAAAAGTAGTGGCTGACCGCAAAGCTGCTCAGATTGCGCAATAATCGATTGGGGATAGCGTTGGATTGCTTCGCGTAGCTGCGGTCTGTCCCTCAAATGTTTCATCATGGCCGAAAAAGCAATTACCACTGAAACCTACAAACTTTTCCCCTCGCCACGCAATATGCATCGGAAAATTTTTTTACATGAGGTGTTTGTCCCTTACCCCTATGCGCTGATTGATCTGCCTAGCTTCTACCTCAAGGGTAAATCCAGTTTGTTTGCGGCCTGCCGTCTGGCCGATATGAAGATGGGGCAGTTGGTGTCTTGCGAGATGGCGGCCGACGCGGCCAAATTCAGCCGTGAGTTTGTTCCGGATTGAACTCGTATCAAGGTGAGCGATGCAGGCGCGGCGCTGATAGCAGCGCCAAGTTGTCACCCAAAGCCTCATCCACCTGCCGCCAACGCCCACTCAACTTTGCTAAGGTGACTGCGGTTTGAAGGGCTTGCAGGTCTTTGACCGTTGGAGCCACCTTGATTTGTGCGATGGCAGCCGCCGTGTTGCCGGACTTCAGCAGCGCCAGCACTTTGGTGGCCCATTCATTGGTTTTTTTCATACGTATCCTTTAAACCAGCCCAAACCAGCCCAAAGCAGCGCCGGCTGCAAGCAGCCATAGCAGGTGCAACTGGGTTCTCCAGACGATAAGGGTAGCAATGCAAGTTGTGAGCCACAGCGGCCAGTCTTGTGCCGGATTACCATGGGCGCTGGCCAAAATCCAACCCGTGGCAATCAGTAGTGCAACCACGATGGGGGCCATGCCTTGCTTGAAGGCGCGCACGGTGCGTCGATTGCGGTTTTCATGGCTCCAACGCGCCGTCATATAGGTCAGGGTGGAGCTGGGCAGCATGAGCCCCACCATGGTGAGCAACAGTCCTAACACGGCGTACATCAGGCTGCCGGTATTTAAGCCGACATTCCATCCCATCAGTGCGACAAACAACACATTTGGGCCGGGTGCAGACTGGGCCAGCGCAATGGATTCGTTGAATTGGCGGTCACTCAGCCAGCCGTTTTGATCTACCAAAAAACGGTGCATGTCTGGTGCTGTAGAAATTGCACCACCAAAGGCCATCAGTGACAGCGTCATGTAATGCGTGAACAACTGTAGCCATTCGCTCCAGCCTAATTGCAGAGTGGCCGCGCCCGTCATTCGGACAACTTTCGGTAGGTCAAAAAGTAAGCGACGGGACCAAGCACCAAGAGCAGATACACCAGCGGCCAGTGCATCAACGCCACAGCAACAAAGCTGGACATGCCCAAGAGTAGGCAGGAAATCCCTCCCATCGGATTTTTAAGCTGGGACGGAATCATCTTGATGCCGCTGGCCACAATCAACCCGGCCGCCACCGCACCCATACCGCGCAGGGCACCCACCACGCCAGGGTGGCTGGCGAATTGAGCATAGATGAGTGCCACCAGCAGCAGCAGCAGCAAAGGGGCAAACAGCATGCCAGCGATAGAGGCCAGAACGCCCCGTAATCCAAAATAGCGCCCGCCCAGCATGATGCACAGGTTGATGATGTTAGGGCCAGGCATGATTTGCGCCACAGCCCATTCTTCAACGAATTCGGCATTTGTCATCCATCGTTTTTTCTCAACCAGCTCGCGCTGCGCCACGGTAAGAACGCCGCCAAAGCCTTGCAAGGCCATCACGGTGAAGGTGATGAACAAGTCGCTTAGGGACTGGGGGTGTTGGCGTGTGGTCTCACTGTTTATTTCCATTTGAGGATTATCGCCATTTGTCCGGGCCGTTTCAGTGTGGAATAAAACCTGCAAATACGATGCTGCACCAGTATCATTGCTTCAAGCCAGCGTTGATTTTTTTACGCTTTACCGTGCGCTCTATGGGTCAATCAACTTGGCTATGGTTGCTTCTTAAAAATGAGGCATCGGTTGTTGGCAGGCATGGTCACATCTTCCAACAGTGTCAAACCGGCGTCCGAGGCCAGCGCATTGACCGCATCAAAGTCGCGCAGCCCCCGTTTGGGGTGGTCGCTGCGCAACGAGGCATCAAAACGGGCATTGCTTTCGCTGGTGAACTGTCCACTGTAGTTAAACGGGCCGTAGATCACGAGCAGGGCTTGTTTTGCCATGATCACCGGCAACTGGGCAAACAGGCGTTGCACTTCGGGCCAGCTCATGATGTGCAAGGTGTTGGCGCTGTAAATTGCATCGAATTGGGTGCCACCCACGGCTTGAGCCATGTCCATATTCACGTCCAGCGTCAGTGGCGCAGGTGTAGTGTCCAGCGCCGCTTCATCCAGCCAAAGCCGGATGCCGGGTAGGTTGTCGGCCACGTCTGCGCATTGCCAGCGCAGATGGGGTAGAGCTTGCGCAAAATGCACGGCATGTTGACCAGTACCGCTGCCAATTTCCAACACCTGATGGTGGTCATAGAAGTAGCGCTGTAGCACTGCCAGAATCGGTTCTCGATTCCGCTCACAGGCTAGTGAAAAAGGTTTGTTTTGAGGGGTCGTGTTGGGCATTAATTTCGAGCATACCCCAGCCGGTATGCTGTGACGCCTTCCAGGCGAGCCATCTCCAGAGCTAAGTCAGAAATAGGTCCCATTTTTTGACGGCTGTGCGCCACGGCGACGAAATTCCACTCTGTACAGGCGTCCTTGCAAGAGATAGAGATCGTGCCACTAGCAACGTCATAACCCCGTTGCTGTGCCACGCGCCTCAATGCCAGTTCATCAGGGTTTAAACCTTCTTTGAATTTCAAGTAAATGGCCACAGCTTGACGGGAGGGTAACCACGCTTCAAGCTTCGAAATCCAGGCCATGCAAATCGCGGTTAACAAGGCCAGTGCAATGGCCGCGACATAAAATCCGACGCCCACCACAATGCCAATGACAGCTGCTGCCCACAGCGAAGCCGCCGTGGTCAAGCCGCTGATGTTGAAGCCTTCACGCATGATGACGCCCGCGCACAAAAAACCAATGCCAGAGACGATGCCCTGGATCACCCGTGTGACGTCAGTACCGCTTGCAACTACGTCGGTACCGCCGAACCAGGCTGAGGAATAGCCACTGATGACGGTCAGCGCGGTCGAGGCCATGCATACCAGCCCGTAGGTGCGCATACCCGCAGCCCGACCATGGTAGGAGCGTTCGTATCCCACCAGCAGACCCAGCAACAGGGAGCCTGCTAGGTTCAGGAGTACCAGCACGTTGGTGGCCAGCACCGGGCCTGACCAGAAATTTCCGAGGGTTTCAAATGACGGCATGAGGCGTCCTTCTTCCTGTTGGGATTAACGTCCGATTTTTGATGGTTTATGCCTAGGTCTAAGCCTGAAAGTAGCGGGTGGTAAGCGGGTGAAACCAAGGCTTTATGTGAATAAAACCAGGGCTGTATCGGGTGAGTTGTCCTTTGACTCTGTGAGGATGAGTACAAAACCTTACACTAATAGGATAACCCCCAAGCCCCATGAACACCCCTATAGACGTCTCCTTCTTTGCTCGCACCGCCAAGCTGTTATCAAGCTACCGCCCTTATTGGGCCAAACGCTTTGGCACGGCCCCGGTGCTGCCCATGAGCCGCGCCGAGATGGATAAACTGGGCTGGGACAGTTGCGACATCATCATCGTCACCGGTGATGCCTATGTCGATCACCCCAGCTTTGGCATGGCTGTGATCGGGCGCATGCTGGAGTCGCAAGGTTTTCGGGTAGGCATCATCGCCCAGCCCGATTGGCAAAGTGCGGATGCCTTTAAAGCGCTTGGCAAGCCGAATCTCTTCTGGGGCGTGACCTCTGGCAATATGGATTCGATGATCAATCGCTACACGGCGGACCGGAAAATCCGCAGCGACGACGCCTACACTCCTGGCGACGTGGGCGGCAAGCGCCCCGACCGTGCCGCCATCGTTTACAGCCAGCGCTGTCGCGAGGCCTACAACGACGTGCCCATTGTGCTGGGTGGCATTGAAGGCAGTCTGCGCCGCATTGCGCATTACGACTATTGGTCTGACAAAGTACGCCGCTCCGTGGTGGTGGATGCCAAGTGCGATCTGCTGCTCTACGGCAATGCCGAGCGCGCGATTGTCGAAATCGCCCATCGCTTGGCCGCCAAGGAGCCGGTGCAACGCATCACCGATGTGCGCGGCACCGCCTTTGTGCGCCGTTCGGATGATGAAAGTGGCAAAGGCTGGTTCGAGATTGATTCCACCAGCGTGGACGAGCCGGGCCGGGTTGAAACCCACATCAACCCCTACCAAACCATGGCGGAACAGGCCGAGGCCCAGGGCCAGACTTGTTCCAAAGAGGATGCTTCATCATTAGCCGTTCGCCCTGAGCCTGTCGAAGGGCTCGCAGTAGCTTCGACCCTTCGACAAGCTCAGGACAGGCCAAGCTCAGCCCGAACGGATATTCCCCTTACCTTTCACCCCAACCCCGCCCTCTACGGAAAAGGCAACATCAAAATCGCCCCGCGCGATCGCTCCGTCATTCGCCTGCCCAGTTTCGAGCAGGTCAAGGCCGATCCGGTGCTCTACGCCCACGCCAACCGCGTGTTGCACCTGGAGACCAACCCCGGCAACGCCCGCGCGTTGGTGCAGGCGCACGGGGAGGGCGTCACGGCGCGCGATGTGTGGATCAACCCGCCGCCCATTCCCCTGACGACTGCCGAGATGGATTTGGTATTCGGACTGCCCTATGCCCGCAGCCCGCACCCCATTTACGCCGACGAGAACGGTAGCCATGACGGCGCAACCAAAATCCCAGCCTGGGAAATGATCCGTTTCAGCGTCAACATCATGCGCGGTTGCTTTGGCGGCTGCACGTTTTGCTCCATCACCGAGCACGAGGGCCGCATCATCCAAAGCCGCTCCGAAGATTCGGTGATTCAAGAAATTGAAGACATCCGCGACAAGGTCAAAGGCTTTACCGGCACCATTTCAGACTTGGGTGGCCCCACCGCCAATATGTACCGCCTGGGTTGCAAAACCCCCGTGATCGAAGCCGCTTGCCGCAAACCCAGCTGCGTGTACCCCGGCCTCTGCTCCAATCTCACCACCAATCACGACCCGCTCATCAAGATGTACCGGCGCGGTCGCGCGCTCAAGGGCATCAAAAAGATTTTGATCGGCTCGGGCCTGCGATACGATTTGGCCGTGCAGTCGCCTGAGTATGTGAAAGAGCTGGTGCAACACCACGTCGGCGGCTACCTGAAGATCGCCCCAGAGCACACCGAAAGCGGCCCACTCACCAAGATGATGAAACCCGGCATCGGCAGCTACGACAAGTTCAAATCATTGTTCGAGAAATTCAGCGCTGAGGCAGGCAAAAAGCAGTACCTGATCCCCTATTTCATTGCCGCACACCCCGGCACCAGCGATGAAGACATGATGAATCTGGCGGTCTGGCTCAAGAAAAACGGTTTCCGTGCCGACCAAGTGCAAACCTTCTACCCCAGCCCCATGGCCACTGCTACGGCCATGTACCACAGCAACAAAAATCCGCTGCGCAAAATTACCCGCGACAGCGAGACGGTGGACATCGTGCGCGGCGACAAACGCCGCCGCCTGCATAAGGCGTTTTTGCGCTACCACGATTCCAACAACTGGCCGTTGCTGCGTGAAGCGCTCAAAACCATGGGTCGGTCCGACTTGATCGGTAATGGTAAGCAGCACCTGATCCCCACTTGGCAGCCACTGAGCGACGGTGGCTACACCAGCGCGCGCCGCAAGAACTCCACACCCGTGGCTGTTAAGGCCAGCGCACCGGTGAAAGGCCACATTCTCACCCAACACACCGGCTTGCCGCCGCGTGACAATGGTGCGGGCAAGGCGAGGGTTAAATCCGCCTCAAAAAGCCGTTAAATCGCCATTTTTGAAGCGTCTTTAGAGACCGAAACTGCCATCGATTTTTGACGCTGTGTGATGAAGTCGGAAGGGATTTGAAATGATCCCGGATTACTTCTATTGCTTCATGTTTTTCAGGGCCTGCGCCGCTTGTCGCACCAACTCCGGCCCTTGGTAAATCAGACCGGTGTAAATCTGCACCACATCGGCTCCAGCTTCGATTTTGCTCACCGCATCTTGCGCGCTCAGGATGCCGCCTACGCCGATGATGGGGTAGGCCTTGCCGAGGACAGTACGCAGTTGGCGGATGACGCGGTTGCTGGCCTCCAGAACCGGCGCTCCTGAAAGGCCGCCCATCTCATCGGCATGGGGCAGGCCTTGTACGGCCTCGCGGCTCAGGGTGGTGTTGGTGGCGACCACACCGTCCATGCCGTGGCGCGTCAGGGTGGCGGCAATCACCTCGATTTGCGCTTCATCTAGGTCAGGGGCGATCTTGACGAAGATCGGCACGCGCTTCGCCGTTTGCTGGCTCAAGACCTCGCGTCGCTGTGCGATGGCACCCAGCAGGCTGTCCAGCGCCTCATCGCTTTGCAGGGCGCGCAGGTTTTTGGTGTTGGGGCTGGAGATGTTGATGGTGACGTAATCGGCATGGGGATAAACGCCGTTCAGGCCCAGCAAATAATCATCCGTGGCGCGCTCGATGGGCGTGGCGGCATTCTTTCCGATGTTCAGGCCCAGCAGCATGGGTTGACCCTGAGTTGACCCCTGGGTAGATCGGCGAAATGTGGCGCGTTGCACGTTGGCCACAAAAGCGTCCAGGCCGTCGTTGTTAAAACCCAGCCGGTTGATAAGCGCGTTGGCCTGCGGCAGGCGGAACATGCGCGGCTTGGGGTTGCCGGGCTGTGCCAGCGGCGTGACCGTTCCCACCTCGACAAAACCAAAACCCATGGCCCCCAAGCCGTCGATGCAGCGGGCATTTTTGTCCAGGCCCGCCGCCAAGCCCACGCGGTTGGGAAACTTCAAACCTGCGAGTGTGATGGGGTCATCGACCCGGCCATTGCAGTAGGCCCAGGTCAGCGGCGTGCCCTGGGCCTTGGACAGTATGGTGAGCGTGAGATCGTGCGCGGCCTCGGGGTCAAGGCTGAACAAGAAAGGGCGGGCGAGGGCGTAGGGGATGAGGGACATGAGAAGAGTTTCCTGTAAGCGGCTAATTTTCTCAGATTGATGGGGCCTGTTTTTTCGCAAATTTCGAGCGACTTAATGCCTGTGCTTGAAGTTGGACAACAATAGAAGTTTTGCATCCACAACGCCACCATGCCATCAACAATTTTCCGCCTGTTTCTCTTGCTTCTGAGTGCGTTGTTGGCGGGCGCTGCTTTCGGCCAAGCCTGGCCCACCAAGCCCATCAAGTTCATCGTGCCCTTTGCCGCCGGGGGCGCCAATGATTTGATGGCGCGTGCCGCAGCCGAAGGTGCCGCCAAACATCTGGGCCAGAGCATCGTGGTGGAGAACAAGCCGGGCGCGGGTGGCAACCTGGGCTCGGCCTTGGTGGCCAAAAGTGCGCCCGATGGTTACACGTTTTTGATCAGCGCGGCGGGAGTAATCTCCAACAGCATGATCAAGAAGAACAGTCCCTATAAGGACAGCGATTTGACGCCAGTAGTGATGATTGGCTTGTCGCCTTCGGTGATTGTTGTGTCGGCCAATTCAAGCTTTAAAAATTTGAAAGACTTTGTGGACGCATCCAAGACCGGTCAGGGTTTTCATTTTGCCACTGCGGGCACGGGCAGTACGCCGCATTTTGTGGCGGAGGTGTTAAACACCCGCTATGGCGCAAAGCTCATCCCCGTGCCTTACAAGAGTGGCTCTGAAGGGGCCACGGCTGTCATGGGTGGGCAGGTTCAGGGCACCTCAGAGGCCAGCATTGTCGCGCTGCCGCATATCAAATCCGGCGGTAAGTTCAGGCCGCTGGCCACCACCTGGGTCAAGCGCATTTCAGCCGCGCCAGATCTCAGTACTGCGATCGAACAAGGGTTTTCTGATCTGCAAATTGCCCACTGGGCCGGGCTGCACGCGCCTGCCGGCGTGCCCACTGACATTTTGGACAAGCTGGCCGACGCGGTTGACGTAGCCATGAAGTCGCCTGCGGTGACGGATCGACTCAAGAGCATGGGCATTGAGCCAGTCGGCGGCACCCGTGCAAGCTTCACCACCTTTGTTGACGAAGAGCGTGCCCGCCTAGCGCTGATCGTCAAAACCTCGAACATGAAAGACGATTGAATGACAAGCCCACCCGCTAAAGACGTGCGCCCCGGTAGCGTGCTCTTGCAAAAAGCGCAGATGCGACAAGGACTGTTGGTGGCCGGTGCAGCCAACGCCTTGAGTGCCCGCCTAATCCAGCAGCTCGGTTTTGAAGCTGTTTATTTGAGCGGCGCAGGCATCACCAACACGTTTTACGGCCTGCCGGACTTGGGCTTTATCGGCTTGAGTGACTTGGTGCAACACACCGCAGCCACACGCGACGCTGTGGACTTGCCCATCATCGTGGATGCCGACACCGGCTTTGGCAATGCGCTCAATGTGCGCCACACGGTGCGCTCTCTGGAGCGTGCCGGGGCCAATGCCCTTCAGCTCGAAGACCAGGTCATGCCCAAAAAATGCGGGCACTTTTCTGGCAAAAGTGTGATTGCCAAAGACGAGATGCTGGGCAAGATCAAGGCTGCGGTGGATGCCCGCGAGCACCGCGACTTTCTCATCATCGCCCGCACCGATGCGAGGGCCGTGCATGGCATGGACGACGCCATGGCGCGCGCCGCAGCGTTTGCGGATTGCGGGGCGGATATCACTTTTGTGGAGGCCCCGGCTAGTATTGAAGAGTTGCGCCGTATCCCCCGCGAATTGTCCTGCCCACAGATCGTGAACGTGGTGATTGGGGGCAAGACGCCCACGCTGCCGCAATCCGAGTTTGCTGCCATGGGCTTTGGCCTGGTCTTGTACGCCAATGCCGCGCTACAAGGCGCAGTGCATGGCATGACGCAGGCCTTGCAGCATCTGCAACGTCACGGTGAATTACGAGAAGACTCGGGCTTGGTGGCCACCTTTAAGCAGCGGCAAATGTTGGTACAAAAACCTTTGTTTGATGAACTCGAAGACCGCTATGTTTGAGCTCATCTCGCTTGGATTTAAGACCTCGGATAATCATTGACTTTCATCTTTAAAAATTTTCCTCTCCTCCCATGCTCACCCAAGAAGAACTCAAAACCCAAGTCGGCCAAGCGGCCCTGAAATACGTGGTGCCCGGCGA
>JANXSU010000013.1 GCA_025356545.1 Comamonadaceae bacterium | reverse complement strand
CAAGACGGCAAGGTCTATGTGGCCCGCAACGAAGCCGAGGCGCAGGCACAAGCCCCTGGCAAGACACTCAAACGCGATGAAGACGTACTCGACACCTGGTACTCCTCCGCGCTCGTGCCTTTCAGCACCATGGGTTGGCCTAAAAAAACTCAAGACTTCGACCTCTACCTCCCCAGCAGCGTCTTGGTCACCGGCTACGACATCATCTTCTTCTGGGTCGCCCGTATGATCATGATGACGACGCACTTTACCGGCAAGGTGCCGTTCAAGCACGTCTATATCCACGGCCTGGTGCGTGACGCGCAGGGTCAAAAAATGAGCAAGTCTGAGGGCAATGTGCTCGACCCGGTGGACTTGATCGACGGTATTGCGCTGCCCGAGTTGCTGGAAAAGCGCGCCACCGGCCTGCGCCGACCCGAGACCGCGCCCCAGGTGCGCAAGAACACCCAGAAGGAGTTCCCAGAGGGCATTCCGGCTTTCGGGGCCGACGCCCTGCGCTTTACCTTTGCGTCCCTCGCCACACTGGGGCGCAACATCAACTTTGACAGCAAGCGCTGTGAGGGCTACCGCAACTTCTGCAACAAGCTGTGGAACGCCACCCGCTTTGTGCTGATGAACTGCGAAGGCCAGGACTGTGGCTTGAAAGATCACACCAAAGCCGAGTGCCAACCCGGTGGCCCGGCCCACGGCTACCTGAGCTTCAGCGCGTCCGACCGCTGGATCACCTCGCTGCTGCAAAAGGTCGAAGCGGAGGTGGCCCAAGGCTTTGCCGACTACCGCCTGGACAACGTCGCCAACACGATTTACGACTTTGTATGGAACGAGTTCTGCGACTGGTACCTGGAGATTGCCAAGGTGCAAATCAACACCGGCAATGATGCGCAAAAACGCGCCACACGCCGCACCTTGATCCGCGTTCTGGAAACCATTTTGCGACTGGCTCACCCTCTGATTCCCTTCATCACCGAAGAGCTGTGGCAAAAGGTAGCGGTGGTGGCGGGCCGCAGCGGCGAATCGGTCAGCATTGCGGCCTACCCCGTGGCCCAGCTTGATCGCGTTGACGCGCAGGCAAACGCCTATGTGGCGCAACTCAAGCGCCTGGTGGACGCTTGCCGCAATCTGCGCGGCGAGATGAGCGTCTCGCCCTCGACACGCTTGCCCTTGTTCGCTGTGGCCAGCCAGCCGGTGGAGTCCGACTTTTTGAGGCAATCCGCCCCAGTCTTGCAGGCACTGGCCAAGCTGAGTGAAGTGCGCGTGTTTGACGACGAAGCCAGTTGGGCCGCAGCCGCTCAGGCGTCACCCGTGGCCGTGGTGGGCGAGGCCCGCATTTGCCTGCACATGGAAGTCGATATTGAGGCTGAAAAGGCCCGACTGGGCAAGGAAGTGGCGCGCCTGGAAGGCGAGATCACCAAGACCCAGGTCAAACTCAGCAACGAGGTGTTTGTGTCCCGAGCGCCTCCTGCCATCATTGAGCAAGAGAAAAAACGAATGGCCGATTTCACAGCCACTCTAGATAAGGTCAAAAACCAGCTTGCACGTCTAGGCTAGCCGCCGCGCCATTACCTTCGGCGCATGACGTGTATGAAGTCGGCGCCTTCTGTACTTTGTTCCAGCAGCTCATTGCCCGTTTGTTTGGCAAAAGCCACGAAGTCGCGCACTGAGCCCGCATCGGTCGCCACTACCCTGAGCGTTTGACCGCTGAGCATCTCGGCCAAGGCTTTTTTCGCCTTCAGGATGGGCAGTGGGCAATTCAGGCCACGGGTGTCGAGTTCTTTATCAATGTTCATCAAAGTTCCTTGGGAAGCCGCGATTTTACGCAATCATGCGGGGAAGACGCCAGTGGACAAATAGCGGTCACCTCGGTCACACACCACAAAGACGATGGTGGCATTGGACTCGCGCTTGGCAATCTCCAGCGCCACCCAGCAGGCCCCAGCGGCGGAGATGCCGGCAAAAATGCCTTCTTCGCGTGCCATGCGGCGGCACATCTCTTCGGCATCAACCTGGCTCACATACACCAGTTCATCCACCGCGCTGGAGTCGTAAATCTTGGGCAAATACTCTTGCGGCCACTTGCGAATTCCGGGTATGCGCGAGCCATCTTGCGGTTGCGCGCCAATGATTTTGATGCTCGGGTTTTTAGATTTTAAAAACCGCGACACCCCCGTGATGGTGCCCGTTGTGCCCATGGCACTCACAAAATGCGTGATGCACCCACCGGTCTGCTCCCAAATTTCAGGGCCGGTGGTCTCAAAGTGAATGCGTGGATTGTCTTCATTGGCGAACTGATCCAACACTCGCCCTTTGCCGCTTTTCTCCATTTGCTCGGCCAAGTCACGCGCGTACTCCATGCCGCCTGATTTGGGGGTGAGGATGAGCTCGGCCCCAAAGGCTTTCATGGTCTGCGCGCGCTCAATCGACAGGTCTTCCGGCATGATGAGCACCATGCGGTAGCCCTTGATGGCAGCCGCCATGGCCAAAGCGATGCCGGTGTTGCCGGATGTGGCCTCAATCAGCGTGTCACCGGGCTTGATGTCACCACGCTCTTCAGCCCGTTTGATCATGGACACGGCCGGTCGGTCTTTGACCGAACCCGCCGGGTTATTGCCCTCTAATTTTCCCAAGACCACATTGCCGCGCGACGTGTTGTCGGCAGCGCCAATGCGTTGCAGGGCGACCAGGGGGGTGTTGCCAATGGCGTCTTCAATGGTTGGATATTTCATGCCTATACTGTGCCATAATTCAAGGCTTCGCTTCTTCCTGCCCGGGTGGTGAAATTGGTAGACGCAGGGGACTCAAAATCCCCCGCCGCAAGGCGTGCCGGTTCGATTCCGGCCCCGGGCACCAGGTTAATACCGTAAAGCCTGCTATTCATAAAATAGCAGGCTTTTTTATTGGTGCTTGACCTCACCCTACTTTGTCTCAGGTGCTTGAATTTTCTAACCAAAAAATTCTCGAACGGCCTCTGCGCATTCAAGCGCGTGCGTTAGGTGGATCATGTGAAACTCGCTGTCAACGTAACGAACGTCCACCTGATTCAGGTGCTGGCGAAACAAATTAACCTGCGCGTCATCCGTGATTTGCCCATTTTTTGGGAACAGGGCCAAAGTCGGGCATTTGATTTTTGACAGATAGTTAACCGCGCTGGCTGAGCTGACCAACTCCGCATAGCGCACAAGCACTTCGGGCTCGCCTTTGGCAAATTCCTGGACATACCAGTCAATCAGGGCGGGGTCGCAGTTAGGTGGGAATCTTGTCAACACGCTGGTCTCTCGCACCCATTTTTCGATCCCCATGGCCCGCATCGCCTCTAGCCTGGACGAGTACCCAAGCGCGTAGCGGGACTTCATCGTTTCGTTGATGAAGGCGGGGGTCGCAACCAAGGCCAAGGCACGAACCTTAGCGGGGTGCAGGGCCGCCAGTAGAATGCCCAATATGCCGCCCATGGATTCACCGCAAAAATACACCGGTTCGTCAGTCAGGCTGTCGATCAGGCCGACCAAATCTTCGACACAGGCATTCAGCGAGACCTGACTGTTCACATCGGTAACTGCATCGGATCGGCCAACACCGCGCATGTCCGGTCGTATCACTTTGAAGTGGGTCGCTAAGGTGGGAATCCAGCGGTACCAAAAATCACCGCTACGCCCGTTGCCGTGCTGGAGTATCAGGTACGGACGATCACGCCATGGGTCAGTGAAGTCGTCAACCTGGTAGTGAATGCGCAATCCCTGCGGCGTAGAAAAATAAGGCATCTCAATCCACGGTGACGTTGGCTTTTTGGGCCACTGCGGCCCATTTGATTTTTTCAGCTTTGAAGAAATCAGAAAATTCTTTGGGGCTACTAGCGACGGGGATGGCACCGTCGCCACTTAAGCGAGTCAAGACCTCGGGAACTTGGAGCGCCTTGGCAACCGAGTTCGCCAACAGCGCAACCACAATGTCCGGTGCTTTGACAGGCGCAAACAGCCCATACCAACCATCAACCTCGTAGCTCGGAAACCCCGACTCGGCCACTGTGGGTACTGCGGGCAGGGCTTTGGAACGGTGGGCACTGGTGACCGCCAAAACTTTGATTCGGTTCGCCCGAATCATCGGTGCTGCGGCTAGCAGGTTGTTAAGCATGGCGTGCACTTGGCCTGCGGCGAGGTCATTGTTGGCAGGCGCCGCGCCTTTGTAGGGTACGTGCATTAAATCCATACCGGTCAGGGTGTTAAGCAGCTCCATGCCAAGGTGCGGCCCGCTGCCCGTACCGGATGAGGCATAGCTCAACTTTCCCGGATGTGCCTTGACGTAGGCCATGAACTCCTGAAACGTTTTAACAGGCAAGCTCGCGGGCACCGTGAAGAGATAGGGGTATTTTGCAATCAGCGAAACACTGATGAAATCTGAATCTGTGTTGTAGGGTAATTTTTTATAGATAGCCGGTGCAATCGCGTGGGAGGCAATGGTAAGCAGCAGGCTGTGCCCATCGGGTTCTGACTTGGCAATCGCATCCGCCCCAATGACGCCGTTGGCCCCCGGCTTGTTGTCCACGATCACAGCTTGGCCGAGCAAGACGCTCATTCGCTGGCCAATAGCTCTGGCCAGAACATCCGTGCCCCCGCCTGCTGGAAAAGGCACAATAATTTTGATCGGTTTGGACGGAAAGTCCGCACTCAGGGACAGGGTTGGCATCAGTGCGCAGCACCCCGCCGCAGCAATCAGTTGGCGTCGAAACATGGTGGCATTAAGCAATCAAAATATGACTTGAAATTCTCAATCAAAATTTAACAACACCTTCATCGCCTGAGACCGATCCGCCGCCAGGGTAAAGGCCCGTGCCGAATCCCGATAGGACAGCGAGGCCGAGATCAGGGGCTTGACATCCACCAGCCCCTTGTTGAGCAACTCCACGGCGACGGCAAATTCTTCGTGGAAGCGGAAGGCACCCCGCAGGTCGAACTCCTTGGCCACAATCGTGTTGATGGGCAGCGTCATCTCACCGCCCAGCCCCAGTTGAACAATGATGCCGCGCGGGCGCAGGGCGTCAAAAGCGCCGCGCAAGGCGCGCTCATTGCCACTGGCTTCGAACAGCACATCGAACTGGCCTTTGTCCGCGGTGAAACGGGCCAAACCGTCGGGCTGCTCGGCCACATTAACCACCTCATCAGCGCCCACTTTGAGCGCTTTACCCAGCGTGAAAGAGCCGACATCGGTGGCCACAATATGAGCCGCACCTGCACGCCGTGCTGCGATGATCACCAGTGCCCCAATCGGCCCACAGCCGGTGACCAGCACCTTCTTGCCCAAGAGAGAGCCCGCGCGTTGCACCGCGTGTAAGGCCACGGCCAGCGGCTCGGCCATCGCGCCTTCGCTGTCGCTCACGCTGGCCGCCAGCCGGTGTGCCTGGTGGGTCTCCACCACGATCTCCTGACGAAACGCCCCTTGCACATGGGGGCTGCGCATGGCGCTGCCGTAGTAGCGCATGTCCAGACAATGGTTTTGCAGACCTTGCTGACAATAGCGACACGCACCACAAGGCCAGCTGGGGCTGATGGCAATGCGCTCACCGGGGGTGAAGCCTTTGACGTCACCCCCCACGGCCTCAATCACACCCGCCACTTCGTGGCCCAACACCATAGGCTCTTTGACGCGAATCGTGCCAAAACCGCCGTGCTGGTAGTAGTGCAGGTCTGAGCCGCAAATACCACCGCAACGCACACGCACGCGCAACTGGTCAATGCCCAACTCGGGGGTGGGCAGGTTCTCAACGCGCAGGTCTCCGGCGGCGTGAATGACGAGAGCTTCCATGGTGATCTTTCTGGCTGAATCAGCGGCTAGAGATTGAAAGCCGCTATTCTTGCAGCTTATGAAGCGCGATTGGGTAAAAGCGAAGTTTCATCAATCGTCAAGGCAGTCCACACCGCATCCGCCCTAGGCAAGGGGCCCACGGCGCCAAAGCCTTGTACCGCCAACGAGGCGGCCACATTGGCAAAGCGTGCGGCGTCAAACACATCGACCCCTGCCGCTACTCGGGCCAGAAAATTGCCGCAAAAGCAATCACCCGCACCGGTGGCGTCCAGCAAAGGCACAGAGCGGCCAGGCACCAGAGCGCGCCGCTGCCCGTCGCTTACCAGACAACCTTGCGCCCCCAGCTTGAGCACCACGGTTTTCGCGCCCTGTTGATGGGCCCAGTCCACCACCGCCTCGGGCTCTGCCTGGCCTAACAGGGTTTGCATGTCTTCAAGGCTGGGCAAAAAAATGTCGCACCAGGCCAGCGCTTCTTCAATGACGGGTCGGGCCGTCTCCAGCGACCAAAGTTTCAGGCGCAAATTGGAGTCAAAAGCGACCAGAGTCTGGCAGCGCCGGGCTTCTTGCATTGCAGCCAGCACTGTGGCCTGCGCGCTGGCTGAGATGGCCAGAGAAATGCCCGACACATGGAGAATGCGCGCCTGTTGAATGACCTGCCGTGGAAGCCATTGCGGCGTCATGGCACTGGCCGCCGACCCGGCGCGTAAATAGCTGAACTGATGGCCTGCGGGGCCATGGTTCACAAAGTAAATTCCGGTGGGGTGACTGGGGTCAATTTCTACCACTGAAGCATCCACGCCTTCACTCACCCACAGCGCAAGCAATTGATCGCCAAACCAATCTCTGCCCACGCGGCTCAGGTAAGCGGTGCGCCCGCCCGCCCGCGCGGCGGCAATGACGACGTTGCTGGTGTCACCACCGAAGCCCTGCAAATAGTCGGGTCTGTCTGGCTGGGTCTGGTTGAACTCCAGCATGGCTTCGCCCAGTGCCACCAAGTCAAACCGCCTGTCGTTGGCGAGAGTTCCGTCGAGCATGTGCAGGTGTTCAGAGCAAGGAACTGAGCTATTTTTTGCCCACACCCAACAAACCCAGATCAATCGCCATGCCCATCACCTGATAGCCCATGCGGTTCGGATGCAACTTATCGCCTGGCCCGCCAACCGTGTTGTCGGGCACGAACACGGCCTTCATGCCGCCAGTCTGTGTGTCAGTGGTGACGTGGTCAAAATCAGCCACACCGTCAAACACACCGCTGCTGCGGATAAAGTCATTGAGCTTCTTGCGTTTGTCGTCTTGCAGCTCGAACCCATGCGCGGCGCTGCTGCTGCCCAGAGCCGAGGTGAGCGTTGCGCCGATCACTTTGATGCCTGGAGTTTTGGCGCGTAGGCGGGCCACGCCTTCACGCATACCGGCGATGACAGCATCGGCATCGGCATTGCCGTTTTTGCTGAAGTCATTCGTGCCTTCGAGCCAGATCACGGCCTTCACGCCGGACAGCGACATGACATCGCGCTCCAGGCGCTGTAAGGCCGATGGGCCACCGGCAAACGGCTTTTGCGGTGTGTATTCCTTCGGCCCCACCACTTGGTTGCCGCCAATGCCCGCGTTGACCACGGCCCAGCGTCCATCCATCTGCGCATTGAGACGACGCGCCAAAACATCAGGCCAACGGTCATCGCCATTCATCGTGGACGCAGTGCCGTCGGTAATGGAATCGCCAAACGCGACGATGGCGCCCGCCCCCTTGGGGGCAGCCATGTCGAGCGCGTCGAGGAAGTACCAAGACGCCGTTGCAAACGGGAAGGCATCTTCTGACACGTCCGCACCTTTGGCCCCTGCGCCGGGCAGCGTGACGTAAGAGGACTGAAGCGCCTTGGCGTGCCAAGTCATCGGGCCGCTGCTGCCTGCCACATGAAAGCTCACCGCCAGCTTGCGACCGCGCAACTCTTGGCCCTTCTTCACAAAGGGCAGTGCCACGGCGTCGCTCCAAACTGACTCGCCTGGGACCACCGTGACGGCGTCTTTTCCGCCAAAGGTGAACTTGCGGTTCGTCCCCGGCATCACCGCCGAGCCTGACCACTGCAAGCCGACGAAAGCGCCGTCAAAGGTCACTGGTTGCGTGCCCAGCGCGTTGGAGAAACGAAAACGCGCTTTGCTACCCCACAGCTCGGGCTTGACGATCAGCCGGAACGACTGATCCCGAGCCCCGATTTCCGGCGTCGGGAACACCAAAGCCAGATTAGGCTGTGCCGATGGGTTCCCCACCGGGTAAGGTCCTTGCACCGATGCTGCCCAACTGGTGACCCAGTGGGTCGGGTCGGCCGCCATCACCGCCGCTGAGGCACAACACACAGACATCAGCACCCAACGTTTGATAAAACTCAGCATGAACATCTCCTGTTGAAACGGGTCGAAAACAAATTACTCCAGCTTGATTTTGGCCGCTGGAATGATGACTTTCCAGCGGGCGATATCACCTAGGTACAGCTCAGTAAATGCAGCGCGGTTCATGGGCGTGATCTGCGCACCGGCCTTGGTCAAGCGCTCACGCATGGCCGGGTCGTCTAGCAGCTTAAGCACACTGGCACCGATGAAATCAGCGAGTTCTTTGGAGACGCCCGAGGGCAAGAAAACACCTTGCCACAGCGTCATCTCGTAGTCGGCCAGCCCGGCCTCTTTCATGGTCGGCAATTCGGTGGCTCCCGCATAGCGCGCGGCACTGGTCACAGCCAAGGCGCGCATACGTCCCCCCTTGTACAGTGGCAATCCCACCGGCATACCGGCGAAGTAGAAGTCAAGCTGGCCACCAATCACATCGGTGGCCGCAAGTGAGCCGCTTTTGTAGGGGATGTGCAGCGCCTCTACCCCGGCCAACACCTTGAACAACTCGCCCGCCATGTGGTCAGAGTTGCCAATACCGGACGAGCCGAAGTTGAGTTTGTTGGGCTGCGCTTTGGCCAAGGCGATCAACTCCGCGACTGACTTGACGGGTGAGCTGGGGCTGACCACCAAGATGTGCGGCGTGGCCGCCACGCCCGCCACCGCCAGCAAGTCTTTTTGTCCATTGAAGGGCAACGTGGGTTTGGCGGCCACGCTGATGGCCAGGCCGTTTTGGGCGAACAACAGGGTGTAGCCATCCGTGGCACTTTTGGCCACAGCATCGGCGGCGATATTGCCTGCCGCACCGGCCCGGTTGTCCACCACCACGGGTTGCTTCCACAGCTCGGACAAGCCCTGTGCAATCAAGCGCCCGACCAGATCGGTAGAACTGCCGGGGCCATAGCCAATCACCATCTTGACGGGTTTTTCGGGATAAGGCGCAGCCAAGCTGACGCCCATTGCAGTGACGAACAAGAGGGACGCGCAGAGCAAAGTGGAGAGTGGCTTGAATGTGGACATGGTGGTGCTTGGTTTTTGTGGTTGATGGGGGGCTTTAGGGATTGAAGGAGCGCGAGACGCCGCGCAATTCCATGTTGAAAGTAAATCGGTTTTCCGGGTGATGCGTCACCGTGACTTCAAAGGGCTCGCCCTTCGCATCAAAGTAGCGGCGAATGATGACCAGACAAGGTGAGCCCGGTTTCGCGTCGAGTTGCTTGGCGTGCGCAGGCAACAATGCAGCGGCTTGAATCTCAATCTCCGCCCGCTCGATGCTCACGCCGAAGTGGCGCTCAATCTGCTCAAACACCATGTCACGCGCGTGCCCCGGCATCTTGGCCACGCGGGCAAAGCGGTGCTGGATGTAGATGTCAGTCCAGGCCGTGGCCAGCTTGGTTTGCTCATCGCGCCGCACTGCGCCGATGTGAAACCAGGACGAGCCGATGGGCGCTTTCAAGGTGGCTTGCAGGCTGGCATCGCACTCCACCGTGCCCTCGATCTTGTTCTCTCGGTAGGTCTTTTGCGAGTAGCGCAGCACGTCCTTCAAGGTGTTGAAGTCTTGGCTGTACACGCGGGGCTGCGTGCTGGAGATCACCTTGGCCAAGGCACCTTGTCGGCGCTCTAAAAAACCACGGTCTTGCAAGGTCTTGAGTGTGTGGCGCAAGGTGTGGCGACTGGCCCCGGTTTGTTCACACAACTCGGTCTCTGAAGGCAGGGTACTGCCCACCGGCCAGTCACCCCTTTGGATTCGGCTGAGCAAATCCTCGGTCAAGCGACCATGCAGGGTTTTAGCCTGCACAGTCGCCTTAGGCCGATCAGGAGAGGCCATACATCTTTTTACCGGCCACAGGCATACGCGCGGTCAAGATGTCGCCGGACATGGATTCGGTGATGTAGATCGTCTTGCCGTCTGCACCGCCAAAACACAGGTTCGCCAAATGGTGGTGGTGCGGGTTCTCGGAGTACACCAGGTGCGTGGCCAGCATATTGCTATCAAAGCGCCAGATGCCCACACCCAGGTGGCAGACCAGCAAGCCGTTCTCCGAATCCATCTCGATGCCGTCTGGGCCCGCTGCGCCACCCGAGAGCTGAATCGCCACGCCTGTCTTGGACACCGAGCCGTCGGCCATCAGCGGCAAGCGCCAGATTTGTTGCGAACGTGTAGCCGCCACAAAGCAATGCTTCTCTTGCGTGTTGAGCGTGATGCCGTTGGGGCTGGGCACGTTGAGTGCCAGGCGATCCAGTTGGCCGTTGGCACGCAGACGAAACACACGGCCTGTAGGGTCGGCAATGCCGGTCTGGCCCTGGTCGGTGAAATACAAATCGCCGTTGGAGGCGAAATGCAGGTCGTTCAAGCCCTTGAAAGCTTCGCTGTACATGGAGCCCAAGACGGTTGTGATTTTTCCGGTCTTGGTGTCCAGCTCCAGCAAACCCTGCTTATAGCAGGTGATGAAGGCACGACCATCTTTGTGAAACTTCAAGCCATTGGGCCAGCCGTCGTACTGTGTGACCAACTCCCAATCGCCTTTGGGGGTGATGCGGAAGATGCGGCCAAACGGAATATCGACAAACCACAAGTTGCCTTCACGATCAAAGGACGGGCCTTCCAAAAAGCACTCCACTTCAGCGCCTTGGCGGTTCGGGTCAGACCAAGCGCTACGCGATTTCTTGCGGAACTTGGCCGGCATGGACATGAAGGGTTCGGCTTTGATGAGTTCAAGTTTTTGGAAAGGGTTCCACATGAGCAATGCACTCCTTGGTTGAGTTTACAAAATGAGTTGACTTACTTATTCGCATAAGTTTGTACGTTACGGCAGAGTGTACTTTACACGACATGCCGTGAGAATTTAGAAGTAAGAAAGTCTAGAATGTCGCTCAATAGACATTTCACTTGAAGTGAAACTAAAAACTTATTCGTATAAGTTAAACCACTCAACGGAAAACACAAAAATGGAAAAAATAGTCGTCATCGGCACCGGCACCATGGCCGTCGGCATTGGGGCCGGATTTTTAGACGCCGAAATGGGCGTGGTGTTTCTGGGCCGCAGCATCGACAAAGCCCAGGCCGCACTCACCGCTGCGCACAAGCTCGCACTCGGCTTGGCCGATGGCGCCCCGCGCCAAGCCGTCGCCACCGGTGTGGGCACGATTGACGGCTGGAATGACTGGGCTGGCGTGAGCTGGGTTATTGAAACCGTGGCCGAAGACTTTGACCTCAAGCGTCAACTGTTCGCTTCGTTGGATGCGCGCGTGCCGTCGCACATCCCTATTGGCAGCAACAGCTCAGGCTTCCCCATCACCAGCATTGCGCAAGGGCTGGCCACGAGTCGCCGCATGTTCAACGCGCACTACTTCATGCCTGCGCACTTAGTGCCCTTGGTAGAAGTGGCGTTGGGCACAGACTCTGACCCCGTGCTGGGTGAGGCGGTTTGCGCGCTGTACCGCCGTGCGGCTAAAAAACCCGTGCTGGTACGCAAAGACATTCCCGGATTTTTGGCCAACCGCATTCAGCACGCCTTGATGCGCGAAGCCCTGGCCTTGATCGACAGTGGCATTGCAACACCGGAAGACGTGGACATTGCCGTGCGTTACAGCTTTGGTTTTCGTTACGCGGCTGCGGGCCCGGTGTTGCAAAAGGAAATTTCGGGCTGGGACAGCATGGCGCGCGCAGCGGCAGAAATTTATCCATCCCTGTCGAACACGCATGTGCTGTCCAATTGCGTGAGTGAGATCATTGCCGCAGGCAAACCGGGTATGAAAGCCGGTGCCGGCTTCATGGAGTGGCCCGCCGAGAAAGCCGCTGTGGCGCGTGCTGCTTATGAGAAGCGCTTGAAAGCGGCGTTTGATGTGTTGAACATGGATAACTACATGGACGACGATCAAGGTGCGAAAAGCTGATGCACCTTTCAAGCGCGAAATTCACGCACCGGCCATGCCGTGCTGGCGAACTCGCGCAGGCGTTCGACCTCGGGGGCAAAGCCAAGGCCGGGTCTCTCAACCTGGGCGGTGCTGACCGCGCCAAAGATGGGCTCCAAAGGTTTCGCGCACACATCCGTCGCCAAGTAGCGGTTAGACATGCTGAAGCCCCAGGCCACATCACCCAGCGCAAAACCGGCATGGGCCGTGGCAGCCGCAGAGATCGTGGTCTCGGCTACTTTGCAGGCCAGGTTGATTTTCAAGCCTTGGTTCAAACACAGGCGACCCGCTTCGACCAATGCCAGTGGGCCGCCAATCTTGATGAGCTTCAAACTCACCCCTTGGGCGGCTTGGGCATCACCATGCGCACTGATGTCGCTGATGTCTTGAATCGATTCATCCGCACACAAATCCATGCCCGTGTCGCGATGCAAGGTCACCATCTCGCTCATCATGCCGACGCGGTAGGGTTGCTCCAGAAACGACAAGCCGCAGGCTGCACCGGCTTGCGCAATGGCGTGGCCCGCTTCAATCGACAAGCCTTGGTTGGCGTCAGCCGACACCACATCGCCCTGCAATTCAGCGCAGATGGCGCGCACCCGGCGAACATCGTTAGCGGTATCCCCGGTGGCGACCTTAATCTTCCAGTGGCGGTAACCCTGGCTTCTCAGCGCGCGGGCCTCCTCAATTTCACCGGCCAAGTCGCCCGAGGCCAGCATGTGCAGCATCTCAAGTCGGCGGGCTTGCGTCAGGGCTACGTTGCCCATCAGCAAGCGGTACAAGGGCACGCCTTGGGCTTGCGAAAACAAATCCAACAGCGCGGTTTCATGCGCCGATTTGGCGGACGGGTTGCCGTACAAAACCTTCTCATAGATGGCGGCAATATCGCTGGGCTGCTCAATGCGCACGCCGACCAGTTTGGCAGCCAAGTACTCGGTGCTGGCGGCGATGCTGCCCAGGGTTTCACCTGTCATCAAAGGCGCGGCACTGGCCTCGCCCCAACCCTCGCGGCCCTGCTCGTCCACCAAACGCAGCAGCAGCGTGTGGGCATGGGTGACGGTTTCGCCCGCCATCTTGATGGGCTTGCTCATGGGCACTTCGAGCGGGTAGAGTTGCGCGCAGGTGATCAACATGGTTTTGACTTTTCTTAGGAGACATTGATGATATCGCTACCCCAACGCACATCGCTCACAAGCACCCTCACCACCACCGTGGGAGCGACGCTGATGGGCTTGGCCATGTTGGCATCCTCAGGCAACACCGCCCATGCCGCCTACCCCGACAAGCCGGTTCGCATCGTGATCCCCTTCGCCCCCGGTGGCCCGTCTGACGTATTGGGTCGCGCCATCGCTCAAAAGCTCAACGTGGCGATGGGTCAACCGGTGTTGGCCGATAACAAACCCGGTGCAGGCACTAATCTGGCTGCTGAGTACGTGGCCAAGGCCGCGCCCGATGGCTACACCCTGCTCTTGATGATGGTGGGCACGCAAGCCATTAACGAGGCCATGTACCCCAAGCTGGCCTACAACACGGTGCGCGACTTTGCACCCATCACGCTCACCGCCGCGTCGTCCCTGATTCTGGCCGCACACCCCAGCGTTCCCGCCAAGAATTTGAAAGAGTTGGTGGCTTTATCCAAAGCCAATCCGGCCAAGTTCAACTACGGCACGGCGGGTGCGGGCACGCCGCTGCATTTGGGCGGTTTGCTGTTCAACAACTTGGCTGGCACAGACTTCCAGCACGTGCCCTACAAAGGCGCAGGGCCCGCCATGAACGACGTGCTGGGGGGCCAGATTCAACTCATCTTGGCGGGCACGCCTTCGGTCTTGGCGCACATCAAATCAGGCAAGTTGAACGCTATGGGCGTGACCAGCCTCAAGCGATCCACCAATGCACCCGAAGTGCCCACCATTGCCGAGAGCTACCCCGGCTTTGAAGTCGAACTGGTCTATGCCCTGGTGGCCCCCGCAGGCACGCCCAAAGATGTGGTGAGCCGCCTCAACCTTGAAGTCACAAAACTGCTGCAAGACACCGAGATGCGCGACAAGCTGGCCGGTCAGGGCTTTGAGGTGCGCACCAGCACGCCTGAACAACTGGGCAGCTACATCAAGAGTGAAATCGCCAAGTGGGCGCCGTTGGTGAAGGAATCCGGCGTCAAGCCGGAGTGAGCGCCATGCAGAGTAACCCTGTGCCCCGCCGGTTATCACCCGCTCGTTAAAATTTGTCATTGATTTTTTTGGACTCCCCACCATGATCGACCTCTCAGAAAAACGCCTGATCGGCCCCGTGATCCGTCTGCACCCCAACGACAACGTCGTGGTGGCACGAGTCGATGTGCCCATTGGCATGACGTTTGAAACCGACATGGCGGGCGAACGCATCACCAGCAAATCGCAGGTGACGGCGGGCTACAAAATCGCCACCAAAAAAATCCTCAAAGGCCAGCCCATCCTCAAATACAACGTGACCGTCGGCTTTGCGCATCTGGACATCGAACCCGGCACCCTGGTGCACAGCCACAACACCGAGTTCAGAGAGTTTGATCGCGACTATGCCTATGCCAGCGAGTTCAAGCCCGTTGTCATGTTGCCGGAATCCGAGCGCGCCACCTTTCAGGGTTATGTGCGCGCCAATGGCCGCGTGGGCACGCGCAACTTCATCGGTATTTTGTCCACCGTCAACTGCTCGGCCACCGTGGTCAACAAGATTGCTGAGTGGTTCACGCCCGAGCGCTTGGCCGAGTTTCCTAACGTCGATGGCGTGGTGGCCTTTAGCCATTCGATTGGCTGCGGTATGGAGATGAGCGGCGAGCCCATGCAGCTCTTGCGCCGCACCATGGCGGGCTACATTCGCCACCCCAATTTAGCCGCCGCCATGGTGATTGGATTAGGTTGCGAGCGCAATCAGTTGAAAGGCCTGCTGGAGCAAGAAGAACTGGCC
>JANXSU010000244.1 GCA_025356545.1 Comamonadaceae bacterium | reverse complement strand
CCAGCAAGCCGGTGAGCGTGCAGCCACGCTGATGAGCTTGATCGAGTCGGCCAAACTTAACGGCCACGACGCCTGGGCCTACCTCAAGGACGTGCTGACCAAGTTGGCGACCTGGCCCAACTCACGGCTGGCGGAGTTGCTGCCGCACCGGTCTGTACCTGATCGTTTAAGCGCGGTCAACATGGGTTGGCCGCGCGCTTACAGTCAAGTCAGAGACGTGGCTGAAATTTGGGTGTTGTTCAGGATGTCCCGAGGTGGTGACTGACGAATTCTGGCGGTGTGTTGAGGCGGTAATTTCGCAGTGTTAATGCCTGCAGACCCAACCCTACACCTGCAAAGGGCGAACGGTTCAAACCTCAAAGGGAAGGATTAATAGTCAGCAAGGGCAAGAGCATAGAAATTTTGGCCCCTGCGCCATCACGACCCGTGTCAATCTGGAGCTGCCCCCCATGTGTTTGAACTACTTCTTTCACAATCGAGAGACCCAAACCACTGCCATGCGTTCCGGTGAGTTGATGACTTTGCGTGCCCTCACCACGGTAAAAGCGTTGCAGTACTGCATGGCGTTCATGCTCAGGAATACCCGGCCCATTGTCTTCGACTGAGACCACTGCCGTCTGGGCGTCAAAGCGACGCACTTCCAGCGTGACGCGAGCCCCTGCGCCCGCGTACCGGAGTGCGTTGTCAATCAGGTTGGCAATGGCTTCTTTCAACATCACGTCATCGCTTTGAATAATCAGGCCAAGGCCTTCGGGGGCTTCAAATCCAAGATCAACCCCTTTCTCCAGAGAACGGGGCACCCACTGCGCTCCAGTTTCAAAAACCAAGGCGATCAAATCCACTGGCTTAAATCGTGTTCGGGTGGTATCAGGCTCAGCCCGAGCCAGAAACAGCAACTGGTTGGTTAATCGAACGAGCTGGTCGGCCGAGATTTGCGCTTGGCGCATGATGGGTTCTGCGCCTGCCCAAGTGGTTTCCCGCAACGCATCGTCCACGTTGAGTTTGAGGCCAGTCAAGGGCGTGCGCAGTTGATGCGCCGCATCAGCAATAAAGCGCCGCTGTGTGAGCAAGGCGGTGCGCAAACGGTCGAGCAAATCGTTGAGCGCGTGCGTGAGCGGATGAACTTCACTGGGCAAGACGGTGTCATCAATCCGGTCGAGCGAGAGATGAGTTTGATTCTCCAAACTACGGGCCACGGTGTGTATAGGGGTGAGCGCGCGACTGAGCTCAAACCAGACCACGCAGATTGCAACCAGAATCAGCACAATGAGGGGAAACAAAGAGTCCAGCAGTATTTTTCTGGCTAAGTCATTTCGTTTGTGCTGCGTTTCTGCCACGATGATTTCGACGCTTTCCCCCCCTTGGGGCGCGCTGACGTTCAAAACGGCGACTCTGATCACCTCGGTTTTGAAAGTTGCGTCAAAGAGCTGAACCTTGCCGAGTTGATTGACGATTACCGAAGCCGGGCGCGAAATTGGATCACCTGCCAGATTGCCGCTTTGAGAGCCTGCGACGTGAAAGTAAGTCTTATCCGTATCGTCCCACTCGAACATGCGTTGCGCCCCGTTCGGGAAGATAAACGAAGCCCGACCTTCATGCCAGGAGAGCAGTTGCGAAAGCGAGTTGACCGAGTCGGCCAACCAGTGGTCATAGGCTTCGTTGGCCGTTTTAAAGGCTTGGTAATAGGAGTTGATGCCCGATAACGAAAACAGCAGGCACAGGGGGGGTAGCAAACGTCGAAGTAACTGCTGACGTAAGCTAGTTGATTTGCTTAAGGATGTAGCCAAAGCCGCGCACCGTGTGAATTTCAACGCCAGAGCCTTCGAGTTTTTTGCGCAAACGATAGATAAAAACCTCCACCGTTGAATCGCTAATTTCAAGAGCTGTGGCATCCGTTTCTGCCAATAGTTCGATAAGTTTGCCTTTACTCACCACTTGGCCCATTTTCCTTTGTAGAACACAGAAAAAGCCCCACTCTCTGGGTGAGAGGTCAAGGGACTTGTCGTTAAGACTAATCGCTCGTCCATCAAAATCAATCAACAATTTTCCAATTCGCACTTTTGCAGAGTTTGGCTGAGCACGTCGCATCACGGAGCGGATTCGGGCTGCCAATTCATCAAATTCAAAGGGTTTGGTGACGTAATCATCTGCTCCCGTATTCAGGCCTTGGAGGCGATCAGCGAGTTCATCACGCGCCGTGAGCAAAATCACCGGAGTTTTGTCGTGCCGCTCACGCAAGCGTTGCAAAATCTGCAGGCCATCCAGACCGGGTAGGCCCAAATCCAAAATAACCAGGTCATAGCGTTGGATCAATAGTTGTGCATCGGCTTGCAAGCCATCTTTGAGCCAGGTGATCTGATGCCCTTCGCGCTGGATGCTTCGAACCACGCTACTGCCGATGACGTCGTCGTCTTCTACGAATAAAAATTTCATGGCGCGTATTCTCCAATAAAGAAGTCTACGCGTAGTCATCACGCTGCTCGTGGTGGGAATTTCATCAGTTAGCAGTGTCTCAACTGTCATGGGGAATTGCTCTTGAAACCACCCCCCAAGGCCTGATACAGAGCCACTGTGTCACCCAAGTAGGTGGCATAGGCCGTTTGGTAATTGACTTGGGATTGAATGTCGGCCTGTAGGCTGATCAAGACCGCAGGTCGTGCCGTGTAGCCCTGTGCCAATTGGGACTCGGTCAACTCCAGCGTGCGTCGATTGGCCGCTTGCGACGCTTTGGCAATTTCAAGTGCCTTGGCGTCAAACGCGAGCGCATACAGCGTATCAGCCACATTTTGAAATGCGGTCAACACGGTGCTACGGTACTGCGCCTTGGACGCGTCAAGCGCGGCTTCGGCCGCTCGTTTTCGGGCCAGCAGCGTGCCGCCTGAAAAAATCGGTTGCGCAATACTGGCACCCAAAACCCAAAAAGTGTTGTCGGATGAAAACATTTGTGCCAAGTTTGTGGCGCCGCCGCCCAGAAGGGCTGAAATCTGGAACTGGGGCAATCGGTTGGCTTGCGCCACACCGACTTGAGCACTGCTGGCGTGTACCATGGCTTGTGCGGCTCTCACATCGGGGCGTTGTTCGATGGTTTGCGATGGAATTGCTGCTGGCAATTGCTTGGGCAGTTGCACCTTGTCCAGCGACAGACTGGGCAACGCCTGATCTGTGGTTTGTCCGAGCAGAACGGCCAACAAATTGCGAGTTTGCTGCTCTTGTTTTTGTAGTGCTGGCAGGGCTTGCTGGACTTGTGCAAGAGCATTTTCCTGTTGTGTCACGTCAAACGCGCTTAAATAGCCACCAGCGTACATGCCGCGAATGTGCTGCAGTTGCTCCATAGAGAGCGCAATCGCTTGTTCAACGAGTCTGACCTGCTCTTTCAGGCTGGCGTCCTGTAGTGCCGCTGCCACCACATTACTGGCCAGTGTGATGCGCAGAGCGTCCAGTTGATAGGTCTGAATTTCCTGGTTGGCCAGCAAACCCTCCACTTGACGTCGATTGCCACCAAACAGATCAGGAACGAATCCTATCGACAGTTGCGCGGACTGAAAGCTGTAGATCGCGGCACCCGATGCCAAGGGGGAAGACAAGCTCTGCCCCACGTTTTGCTGGCTGGCGTTAAACCCGGCCTGAATCGTTGGGTAAAAGAATCCACGTTGTGCTGTGACGGATTCCTGAGCAATTTTGAGATTGGCCAGAGCCACCTCTATCGTGGGGTTGTTCGCCAGCGCCCGCTCGACCATTTGATTCAACTCGGGCGAACCATAGGCAGTCCACCAGTCGCGATTGATTGAGGTGTTGATCGCGCTGGGTTGTGTCTCAATTTGCGGCATCGCTTCACGAGTAAACCGATTGGCTGAGGGAGGCGTTGGAGCCACGAAATCCGGGCCCGCAGCGCAGCCTGCCAGGACCAAAGTCAGTAAAGCAAGGAGAGAGTTTGTGGTGTTTTTTGTTTTCATCATTTTCAACCGCCCAAGCCTTTGCGACGTTTTTTGAACTTGATCCGCTTCAGAACAGTTAAACGAATTGCAGGCATAACCAGCAGAAGGAAAATTGGGCCAATCAACATGCCGCCGACGACCACCGTGGCTAGTGGGCGTTGCACTTCACTACCGATGCCGTGAGAGAGCGCCGCCGGGAACAGACCAATACAAGCGGACAAGGCCGTCATCAGCAGCGGACGCATGCGGTGCTCGTAGGCTTGACTGATGGAGGTAGTGTCGTCCAGGCCACTGAGCTTGAGCTCTTTAAAGTAGCCCAGAATCAAAATGCCATCCATCACCGACACACCTAGCAACGAAATGAAGCCAATGATGGCGGAGATACTAATAACCTGACCCGAGAGGTACAACGCGATCACGCCGCCCGTCGCTGTGAACGGCACTGCGGCTAGGGTGAGCCAGCTATATGTAAAGTCGCTGAACAGGGCATACAGCAAAATCAGAATGAGCGCTACGGCGATGGGCACTGCAATCGACATACGCTTTTTGGCCTGCTGCAGCTCCTCAAACTGCCCTGCATAAATCACACGATACCCGTTAGGAAAGGTGATTTCGTCGGCAATCTTTTTTTGCACTTCCGCGACAGTGCTACCTAAGTCACGTCCGCGCGCACTGAACTTGATGGGAATGAATCGTTCGTTGCTTTCGTGATAGATGTAGGTCGCACCAGTTTGCATGGACACGGTTGCAATATCGGTCAATGGAACATACGAACTGCCTCCAGCGGCAGAAGTGGCGTAGGCGATCCGTAGATTTTTAATCGCCTCCAGACTACCCCGGTCTTTTTGTCGCAAACGAACCGACAAAGCATATTGACGATCACCCTCCCACACCGTCGTGGCCTGGGTTCCACCCAATGCCGCTTGCACCACAGTCGTGACGTCGCCCGTGTTCAAGCCATAGCGCGCCGCTTTTTCACGGTCAATTTGGATATTAAGATTGGGTTGCCCGAGGGTATTGAAAACACCCAGATCGGCAACACCAGAAACTTTGGCCATGGTCGCCATGGTTTTGGCTGCCAGATCTTCTAAGACGCTTAGATCGGGGCCGATGATCTTGACCGAATTTTCTCCTTTTACGCCAGACAAACCCTCTTCCACGTTGTCCTGGATGTATTGCGAAAAATTGAAATTGATACCCGGAAATTCAGCGGCGAATTTTAATTGCAGCTCCTCCACCAAACGCTCCTTGTTCATATCTTTGGGCCACTCTTCAAAGGGTTTTAGCGGCGCAAACAGCTCAACATTATTGAAGCCGGAAGCGTCGCTACCGTCGTCAGGGCGACCGTGTTGGGAGACCACGGTGATGATCTCTGGATAGCTCTTGATGATCTCTCGCATGCGGTGTACCTTCTCGGTGCCCGCTTCCAGAGAAATGGTGGGCGGCATGGAAGCCCTCACCCACAGATTGCCTTCTTCAAGTACGGGTAAAAACTCGCTGCCCATGCGGGTCAGCAAAAATCCTCCGAGTGCCAAGGACATCATGCCCAAAACAATGGTGATGCGGGTATGCGATAAAACCCACTTCAGCATAGGCAAGTAGACCCTGTGAATGAGCCTCACAAAAATAGTTTCATGCTCTTGCATCTTGCGCGGGAGCAAGTAACTGGCAATTGCGGGCGTGATGGTAAAAGTGGCAAATAGGGCGCCACCCAAGGCATACCCGTAGGTGCGGGCCATGGGGCCAAAAATCTGACCCTCAACGCCGGTCATGGTGAACAGGGGTGTAAATGCGGCAATCGTGATGAATGTCGAGAACAGTACAGAGTTATCCACTTGAATGGCGCTCATGAAGATGGTGCGTAGCCGTGTTGTCCAGCCCATGGCGGGGTCGGTCAAAGTCGCACCTGGGCCGGTCGCCATGACACGCAGATCGTGAATTCGGTCGGCAATGGGACGCTGGAAATTGCGGAAAATGTTCTCAACCAAGATCACGGCTGAATCCACAATGATGCCGAAGTCCACCGCCCCTAATGACAGAAGGTTGGCGGATTCACCTGTGAGCAGCAACATGATGATGCTGAAGAACAGCGCGAAGGGGATGTTGATGCTGACAATGAGGGCGCTGCGCACATCGCCCAAGAAAATCCATTGAATCAAAAACACCAATAGACAACCAAAAATCAAGTTGTGGATGACTGTGTGTGTCGTCACGTTCACCAAGTTGGCGCGGTCATAGTAGGGCTCCATGGTGACTCCAGGTGGTAGAGATCCATCGGAGTTGATTTTTGAAACCGCTTCCTTGACGCGGCTAAGCACCTGATTGGTTTGCTGGGTACGGTTCATGATGACGATGCCAGTCACCACATCTTTTTGCTCATCGCGGCCGGCTTCGCCCAGGCGCGGCATGGTGCCTTCGCTGATGTCGGCGACGTCCTTAACCTGCACCGGGAAACCGTTTTGCTGCGATACGACGATATTGGCAATGTCTTTTTGGCTTTGGATCAGTCCTAAGCCACGGATGTTGACCGACTGGTCGCCCACGCTGACCGAGCGCCCACCGACATTCACATTGGCGTTGCCAATGGCGGTCAACAATTGCTGCAGGGTGACGCCGTAAGACTCCAGTTTTTTAGGATCAGCCTCCACGTGGTATTCCTTGGTGGTGCCACCCCAGGTCACCACCTGGGCCACGCCTGGTACGGTCAGCAAGCGTCGCTGTATCACCCAGTCCTGAATGGAGCGCAATGCGCTCAAGCTATAAGTCGATGGGCCTTTGACTTGGTAGCGCAAAATTTCACCAACCAAGCTGGAGGCCTGAATTTGAGGCTGTACGCCATTGGGCAGGTTAACGTTGGCCGCTAGGTTGTTGGCCACCTGAGTCAGAGCGAAGAAATAGTCCACCCCGTACTTGAAGGTGACGCGGACAAAGGACAGGCCGTAGAACGAGGTGGAGCGGATGTTGTCAACACCGGGCGTGGTGGCCAGGCCAATTTCCATTTGGCGCGTGTAGTAACGCTCCATTTCCTCGGCTGACAAGCCTGGTGCTTGGGCCGTGATCTCCAAAATCACCGGTGCCGGGTTGGGATACGCCTCGACATTGAGTTTTAAAAAAGCAAATACGCCTACCGCCATGAAAATTAGCAAGCCCAACAGAGCGATGGGACGGCGGGTGAGGACAAAAGACAGTAAAGATCTAAACAAGATAGAGCCCAGATTTAGTTATGCGGAAATAAACGAGTCAGTCTTCACTGAGCTGAAGTGTTGTAGAGGTTGCTCAAAAACAAGGCGTTCTCCCGGGCGATGACGTCACCTGACTTGAGACCCGAAGTCACTTGCACCATGCCGTCTTGCGTTGCACCAACTTTGACCGAACGACGCATGAACGTCAGGGCATCAGTGCTTACCCAGGCGAGATAGTTGCCATCACTTTCTCGGGCCAATGCCTTGACGGGCACAGCCAGCGACGTTGTGGGTGCGCCTAAGTCAATGCTGAAATTGGCAAGCATTTGTGGACGCAACAAATGAAGGGCATCTTTCAGGTCTGCGCGCAAGGTCAGTCGGTGCGTGATGGGATCAACCGTATCGCCGATGTAGCTAATGTTGCCGGTAAAACGCTGATCTGGATAAGCGGGAACGGCGACCGTGAGTGTTTGACCGAGCCGGTAATTGGCCAGCTCGGATTCGGGAACGTTGGCCACCATCCAGAGTTGTCGTATGTCCGACACTGTCACGGGCGCGGGGAGCACCCCGGGTTGAACCAGCGTCCCTAGAGCCGCATTTCGTGCTGTAACACGCCCTGTCAGCGGGCTACGAATGGGCATTTCGGCTATCGGTTTTTTATCACTCTCGATTTGATCGATGTCGCCCTCATTTAAACCAAATAAGCTCATGGCTTTACGCGCAGCCTTGTAATTGGCTTGAGCGGTTTGCTGATCCGATAGGTTTTGATCAAGTTCTTTTTGAGGAATGCTGCCAAGCGTTGCTAATTCTTTGGCTCGGCGCAAGGTTTCATTGGCCGTGTGCAATACGCCCGCAGTGCTGATCAGACTGCTACCCGCCTGCACCAGCTCCGCTACGTTGACGGTGTAGATCGTTTGACCAGCTTTGACTTCGTCCCCGGCTTTGACCAGTACCGACGCGATTCGACCTTGATAAGTCGCAAACACCTGGACTGTTTTGTCTTGATTGAAGTCAATTGTTCCAATAGCTTCGCGTTGATTAACAAAGCGCTGCAATACGACTGGGCCCGGATTGAGGTTGTTGGCTTGCTCTTGCGAGACCTTTATGACGTCCATTGCAACTTTGCCCATATCAGGCGACGAAGGCTGTCTTTGCGTTGGACTTGGAGAGCTTAAGTAGAAGAAAGAACCGACTAACAAGCCAGCAAAAATGACAACCAGAAGCCAAACTTGGCGAGGAGCTTTGAAAATAGTCACGACTAACCTTTAAATGATTTCCATCAAGATTAGTCAGACAAGCTGTCAACTTGCTTTACACCAGATTGACTGCTTCAATCACTGTGCCCCCCATATCCGGCTTGAGTAGTCAAACCCTATGCACTTCAGCACGCCCAACGCAGCGCGGAGGGCTTTTACCGCCGACTCGGTTTTGTGCCACAGGGCGAGCCGTTTGAGGAGGCGGGGATCGCGCACATTGAGATGATCAAAGCGCTGTGAATCACAGGTCGGTGCCTCAGATGTCCGCCAGCAATTCATAGGGCAAGGGCAGCAGCGCCAGCACCGGCCCGTCGGCCTGACCGAGTCGCAATCCAGGGCCATCCACGGCGCTGGTCTGCATGGAGACGATGGCGTCAAACCCACCCTGCGGGGCCGCTGCCGCTTGCGCCACGATGCCGCAAGGTTGAGCGGGATCGGCGCTGTCAAACACCTCATCACCGGCTTTTAAAACGGTGGCGCAGTGCACGAGGTAGGCGCGCCGTTTGAGCGTGCCGCGAAACTGGCTGCGCGCCACCACCTCTTGGCCGGGATAGCAGCCTTTTTTGAAGTTCACACCACCCACCGATTCATAGTTGAGCATTTGCGGCACAAAGGCATCGAAGATGGGTTGCGTCACGGTGGCAATGCCGCTGCGCACCTCGCCCCATTGCCAGGCCTCTGTGCTGAGTGCTTCGCCAACGGGTAGCGCTTCACCCACAGGCGCAATCCAGAGTGCGCGAGGCACACCGTCTGCGGGGTACAGATGAACCATGGTTTGAGTGCCAATATCGGCTTTAGACCACGAAAAATGTGCATGACCAGCTATATTGTTGATAGCAACTCCAGCCAAGCCAAGTAAAGAAAATTCCTCTGTCGCATCGCTCAGTTTGACCTTGGCACGCATCACGAACATGGACAAGCGCTTGAGCGTTTGCGCCAGCAGGTCGCGGCTGCACACCAGCAAAATTTCCGTGGGGCTGCGTTTGAAACCAATAAAGCTGGCCTGCATGCGCCCTTTGGCCGAGCAAAACCCGGCGAGTCGCGCTTCGGTTAAGCCGAGCAGGACAAAGTCTTGCGTGAGCTGACCTTGCAAGAAGGAGGTGGCGTCTTCGCCCGCGACGCGAATGAGGCCCAGATGGGGCAGAGGGGCGATGCCGTCGAGTGTGTGGTTCATGGGGTGAATTATCATCGCCACTCCATTTCATGAGGAGCCTCAGGGCTGAATGACGCTGTGCGAACCTGGGCTATTCGATTTGTCGTGTTTTTCTTGGTGGCTAGCGTGCTGCTGGGCTCGGCATGCCTGTGGTGGGTGAACCAGCCACTGGGTCTGGTGAGCGACCCGGTGGACGTGGCCATTGAGCCAGGTACCTCGCCCCGGGGCGTGGCCCAGTTCGTGGTTGAGTCCGGTGTGCAAGTCAACCCAACGCTGCTGTACTGGGTGTTCCGGCTCTCCGGCCGTGCGCGTGAGATCAAGGCGGGCAGTTATGAAGTAGGGCAGGGCACCACGCCTTATCAGCTAATGCGCAAACTGGTACGCGGCGATGAGACATTGAGAGCGATCACGCTGGTTGAAGGCTGGAACTTTCGCCAACTGCGCGCAGCCTTGGCCAAAGCCGAGCACATCAAACCTGACACCCAGGGACTGACCGACAGCGCCATCATGGCCATGCTGGGCCGTCCGGACCAGCCCGCCGAGGGGCGCTTCTTCCCCGACACCTACAACTACGCCAAGGGAGCGAGTGATCTGGCCGTGCTCAAGCGGGCTTTGCGCGCCATGGACCAGCGCTTGGTCGCGGCCTGGGGCCAGCGTGTGCAGGGCCTGCCGCTTAAATCGCCGGAAGAGGCTTTGACATTGGCCAGCATCGTTGAAAAAGAAACCGGCCGCGCCAGTGACCGGGCCATGATTGCGGGTGTGTTCAACAACCGCTTGCGCATCGGCATGCTGCTGCAGACCGATCCGACCGTGATTTACGGGCTGGGTGCGCGCTTTGACGGTAATTTGCGCAAGCGCGATTTGCTGTCCGATACGCCGTGGAACACCTACACCCGCGCTGGTTTGCCCCCCACGCCGATTGCCATGCCGGGCAAGGCCGCTTTGCTGGCCGCTGTACAACCGGCTTCGACCAAGGCGCTTTATTTTGTGGCGCGGGGCGACGGCAGCAGCCAGTTCAGCGCGAGCCTGGATGAGCACAACCGTGCGGTCAACAAGTTCCAACGTGGACAATGAGCCCATGACAGGACTTTTCATCAGCTTTGAAGGCATTGACGGTGCGGGGAAATCCACGCACATCGAAACGCTGGCACAAGCCTTTCGCGCGCAGGGGCGCACCGTGCTGCTGACCCGCGAGCCGGGCGGCACACCGCTGGCCGAAGTTTTGCGCACGCTGGTGCTCAATGAGGCTATGGATGCCATGACCGAAGCGCTGCTGGTGTTTGCCGCGCGGCGCGATCACTTGCAGCAAAAAATTCAACCTGCTCTGGCGCGCGGTGAAGTGGTGTTATGTGACCGCTTTACCGACGCGACTTTTGCCTACCAGGGCGGTGGGCGTGGTTTTGATCTGAAGGTGCTCTCCACTCTGGAGCAATGGGTGCAGGGCATCGACGATGGCGCTAAATCTGCCATTCGCCAGCCTGACCTGACGCTCTGGTTTGACTTGGATCCAGCCTTGGCGGCTGAACGTCTGGCCAGTGCACGGGTACCCGATAAATTCGAATCGCAACCAGTCGAATTTTTCAGCCGTGTCGCCAAGGCTTACGGCCAACGCATGGCCGAGCAACCTGGGCGTTTTGCCCGCATAGAGGCGGCCAACAGTCGAGAGGCCGTGGGCCAAGCCGTGATACTTGCCGTGCAACACAAGGGTTACTTGCCATGAGAGATTCGTCTGATGACCACGCCGTACCGCCCATGCCTTGGGTGGCCGCGCAGACCCATCAGTTGCTGGCGCAGCGCGGGCACGCTTGGCTGCTGCAAGGGCCGTCTGGCTTGGGGCAGTACCACCTAGCCTTGGCCATGGTGCGCGCCTGGTTGTGCGAGAACCCGTCTGAGCACGGTGCTTGTGGTGCATGCGCCAGTTGCCACGCGATCGACGTGCGCACCCATGCAGACCTTTGTGTGTTGATGCCGGAGACCGTGATGGAGGCGTTGGGCTGGCCCTTGAACGAAAAAGCACAGGCCGACATCGACAGCAAGAAGCGCAAGCCCAGCAAAGAAATCCGGGTTGAGGCCATGCGCGATGCGGTGGAGTTCTCTCAGCGCACCAGCGCACGAGGGCGCGGAAAGGCCATGCTGGTGTTCCCTGCGGAGCGCATGAACAACATCACCGCCAATACCCTGCTCAAGACGCTGGAGGAACCCCCCGGCGACATGCGTTTTGTACTGGCCAGCGAGGCCGCTCACCAGTTGCTGCCCACCATCCGCAGTCGCTGCTTAGGCCATGCCATGCATTGGCCGGATGAGGCGGCCTCGCTGGCCTGGCTTCAAACCCAAGGGGTCGGTGCCGCCGATGCCACCACGCTATTGCGCGCAGCGGGCGGGCGGCCTGAAGACGCTTGGCGTTTTGCCGCTTCAGGCCGAGACCCCAAGAGCTGGCGCTTGTTTCCCAAAGCCATGGTGCGTGGCGATGTGGCCTTGCTCAAGGACTGGAGCCCAGCCCAGGCGCTGGATGCCTTGCACAAGCTATGCCATGACTTATTGGCGATCAAGTCAGGGGCTTCTCCCCGGTTTTTTGATGCGGCTGACTTGCC
>JANXSU010000223.1 GCA_025356545.1 Comamonadaceae bacterium | reverse complement strand
TTCATGCTGCCGATGCGCAGCATGGTGTTGTCGAAGTCGTAGCCATGGAACATGGCTTGGTTGAAGTGCTTATTTGATTTGGCGTCGTGGAACAGCGCGGGGTGCGCGCCGCGCAGGTATTCGCCTGCCGCCACTAAAAAGCCGCAGGTGCCACTGGCTGGGTCGCAAATGGTGTCTTGTGGTGTGGGCGCGGTCATTTCCACCATCAGCTGGATGATGTGGCGCGGGGTGCGGAACTGGCCGTTTTGCCCGGCGCTGGCGATCTTGCCCAGCATGTATTCGTACAGGTCGCCCTTGGTGTCGCGGTTGTCCATGGGCACGGCGTCCAGCAGGTCCACCACCTTGGCCAAGAGGGCTGGCGTGGGAATGGTGAAGCGGGCGTCCTTCATGTGGTGGGCATACGTTGAATCGTCCGAGCCCAGCGTGCGCAAAAAGGGGAAGACGTGTTCGCCCAGGATGACAAACATCTCGCTGGGGGCTTCGTTTTTGAAGCGGCTCCAGCGCAGGGTGTCAAACGCGCGGCCCCGTGCGTCGGTGCCTTCGGGGAAGATGCGGCGCTCCATGGGGCGCTTGAGGCGGGTGGCCTTGTTTTCTTCAAGGGTGTGCAGGTCGTCCAGACGGCGCAGGAAGAGCAGATAGGTGATCTGCTCGATGACTTCGATGGGGTTGGCGATGCCGCCGGACCAGAAGGCGTTCCAGATCTGGTCGATTTTGCTTTTGAGGTCGCCGGTGAGCATGGGTGTGGGTTGCAGATGGGGTTGTAGGTAGCAGGGTGTGAGCGTGCTTGAGTGTAGCGGTGGCCTCAGATGCAAAAAACCCTGGCAGCGTCGGACGCTGCCAGGGTTTTATTTGCTATCTAAATAGTAGCTGCTTGTGCTGCTGTTTAAAGGGCTTCAGACCAAAAGTGCATTCACTCTTCTGACATAAGCCGCCGGGTCGGCAGGCATGCCGCCTTCGGCCAGCAGGGCTTGGTCGAACAGGATGTGAGCCAGGTCGTTGAAGTGCACCGAGCCGTCGAGTTTTTTGACCAGCGCGTGTTCGGCGTTGACTTCCAGCACCGGCTTCACTTCGGGGGCCGTCTGGCCGGCTTGCTTGAGCATGCGGGCGAGCTGGGTGCTCATGCCGTGGTCTTGCACCACCAGGCAGGCGGGGCTGTCCACCAGGCGGGTGGTGACGCGCACGTCTTCGGCCTTGTCCTTGAGCGCCTCTTTCAGCTTGGCCAGTAGGGGCTTGAAGCTTTCAGCGGCTTCTTCTGCGGCTTTCTTTTCGGCTTCGTCTTGCAGCTTGCCCAGATCGACCGCGCCTTTGGCGACCGATTGCAGCGGCGTGCCGTCAAAGTCATGCAGGTAGTTCAGCGCCCACTCGTCCACGCGGTCGGTCATCAGCAGCACTTCGATGCCTTTTTTCTTGAAGACTTCGAGCTGCGGGCTGTTCTTGGCTGCGGCCAGGGTGTCGGCGGTGATGAAGTAGATGGCGTCCTGGCCTTCTTTCATGCGCGCTTTGTAGTCGGCAAAGCTCACGTTCACCGTGTCGGTGGTGGAGCTGGCAAAACGCAGCAGCTTGGCCAGGCGCTCTTTGTTGGCAAAGTCTTCGCCCAGGCCTTCTTTGAGTACCGCGCCGAACTCGGCGTAGAACTTGCTGTACTTGCCTTCGTTCTTCTCTGCCTCGGCCTTGTCTTCGGCAGACACCACATCGGTTACGCCGTCAGTGTTTGCTTCGGGCAACTTGTCGTTCTTGGCCAGGTCTTCCAGCATGCCCAGCACGCGCTTGGTGCAGCCTTCACGGATGGCTTTCACGTCACGGCTTTCTTGCAGCAGTTCACGGCTCACGTTGAGCGGCAGGTCGGCGGAATCCACCACGCCCTTCACAAAGCGCAGGTAGGTGGGCAGCAGCGCCTCGGCGTCGTCCATGATGAAGACGCGCTTCACATACAGCTTCACACCCGCCGATTTTTCGCGGTTGTAGAGGTCCATCGGCGCTTTAGAGGGGATGTAGAGCAACTGCGTGTACTCGGTGCTGCCTTCCACACGGTTGTGGGTGTGGGCCAGCGGGGCTTCGAAGTCGTGGCTGATCTGTTTGTAGAACTCTTCGTACTGTTCGGGCGTGATGTCTTTCTTGGGGCGGGCCCACAGCGCGCTGGCCTTGTTGACGGTTTCCCACTCGCCGGTCTTGACCATGTCACCGGGTTGGCGGCCGCCGGTCTCATCGCCGGGGACGATCAACTCGCCGTCTTTCCACTCTTCCTTTTCCATCAGGATGGGCAAGCTGATGTGGTCGGAGTATTTGGCGATGATGCCCTTGACCTTCCAGGCGCTGGCGTAATCCATGGCGTCGTCACGCAGGTGCAGGATGACGCTGGTGCCGCGCTCAGTGCGCTCGATGGCTTCAACTTCAAAGTCGCCCGCGCCGCCGCTGATCCAGCGCACGCCTTCAGACGACTGCATGCCCGCGCGGCGCGACTCGACCGTGATCTTGTCGGCCACGATAAAGCCGGAGTAAAAGCCCACGCCAAACTGGCCGATGAGCTGGGAGTCGGTCTTTTGATCGCCCGAGAGTTTGGACACAAAGTCCTTGGTGCCGCTCTTGGCGATGGTGCCCAGGTGGTCAATGGCCTCTTGCGTGCTCATGCCGATGCCGTTGTCGGTGATGGTCAGGGTTTTGGCGGCTTTGTCGAAGGACACGCGCACTTCTAGGTTGGGCGCGGACTCGTACAGGCCGCTGTCGTTGATAGCCTCAAAGCGCAGCTTGTCACAGGCATCAGACGCGTTGGAGATCAGCTCGCGCAGGAAAATCTCTTTGTTGGAGTAGAGCGAATGGGTGACGAGGTGCAGCAGTTGGGCGACTTCGGCTTGAAAGGAATGGGTTTGCTTGCTCATTTTTGAAAAGTAGAGGTTCTGAAGGGAAAAACCAGCGAGGTGAACCGCAGGAGAGGCTGAATTATGGGCGTATTGGTGGATTTCAAGCGCATCGAAGCCGTGAATCCCAGAACGCTCAATAATGGGCAGCCTCAAACTGAAGGAGTTAGCAACATGCAACAAACGGTTCAAAAAACAGCGGCTTGCTTGGTCTTGGGTGTGGCCTCATGGCTGATGCCCGTGAGCGCGGGCGCGCAGACCATCGTGGACGCGGCCTATGTGCAAGCGGCACTGCAACGTGGTGTGCAAGTGTGGGATGTGCGCGACGCGCGTGATTACGTCAAAGGCCACTTGCCCGGTGCGCTCAGCCTGGGCGACGCGGCATCCCTCTTGCGCGACCCCAATTCAGAAGACTTCATCCCCACACCCCGCATTGAAGCCATGCTCGGCGTTGCGGGCATTGACCCAGCGCGCGAGACCGTGGTGTACGGCGCGCGCGGCACCTGGAACGCTTATTTCGGGCGCTACACGCTGCGCTATTTCGG
>JANXSU010000159.1 GCA_025356545.1 Comamonadaceae bacterium | reverse complement strand
GGGGTTGATATTGGGGGGCGGGTTCACTGGGTATTGCGCGATAGTGGAGAGAATTTATGTGGAAATATTGGCAGGGATATTGAGGTCACGGATTCAGGTTCAACTTTGCAGTTGTGTCTTGCCGCCCACGTCGCTCATGGTGGTGCCGGGGGCATCCGTGAGCCAATTGCCTGCGATGCTGGACTTGAGGATGCGCAGCGTGTAGTTGTCTTGCTGGAAGCCAAAGTCCACGGTGTGTGCGCCCTTCACGCCCTCGGGCCGCCAAATACCCTTGGCCGCCAAGGTCGTCCATCCCGTGCCGTTCTGGTTGGTGATGCTACCCGGCCCGCCGCTCAAGCTGGTGCTGACGGGGCTGGCCGTGGTGGACGCCGCAGAAGACAGAGTGGTTGCTCTTGCCAAGTCCGTGCCGTAGTCCACCATGCTGGCGGCCAGCTCCCAGTCCCACACGCCCTTGGTATTGCTCTTGAGCGAGAGGCCGTGCAGGGTGTGGGCCAGGCTCTCGCGCGAGGCATTGAAGGCCCCATCAGCGCTGAAGTTCTGACCGTTGATCTTGACCGCGCCCAGGTACACCAGATTGCCTGCCGCATCACGCAGGTAGCTTTGCGGGTTGCCGTCGGCGGTGTTGGCCCAGTAGCCCAGCGTGTAGCTGGCCCGCAGGGTGGACGAGATGTCATACGCCACTTTCACTTTAGCGTGGTCTTGCACCGTGCGGTACTGGGTGTTGGTGCCCAGGATGTAGTTGGGGATGTTGAAGTTATTGGGCGTGAGCACTGCTCCCGTCACCGGCGTGGTGCCTGCTCCGCCGGTGGCGGTCAACAGCTTGGTAGCCATGACCAGGGGCTGGCCGTTGCTGTCGGTGTGGTTCATGTTGACGAACCAGGACCAGTCGCCGCTCTTGCTACCCAGCGAGGCACTGGCCTGGCCACCGCTGAAGGTTTGGCTGGTGTTGTACAGGCTGAAGTTCTGGGTGAAGGCGCTGGCCTTGGCATGGCCTTCAAATTGTGTGGGCATGCGGGTCACGTAGTCCACCACAGCACCGACCGAGTTGCCGGGGTAGGCGGCAGAGAAGGGGCCGTACATCACATCGACACGCTCAATTTCCTCCGGCGTCACCATGCCCCAGCGTGGCGCGTAGGTGGCGCCGTTGCCCAGGTAGTTGGACAGCAAGATGCCATCGGCATACACGGCCGAGCGTGCGCTGTTGCCGGTGCCCGAGGCGCGGCTGGAGAGCACGGCGTGGTTGTAGTCGCCCACGTAGCGCTTGCGCACCAAGAGGCTGGGCAGGTACTTGAGCGCGTCTTCGCTGTCGGTGGCGTTGATGGTGGCTTCGATCTGCTCGCGCGTGACGCCTTCGATGGTGGCGGGGATGTGGGTGGGCAGTGAGGTGGGCTGGCCGCTGGTGATGGTGACGACGCCCAGGTCTTTGACCTGATCGGCGACCGGGGCTGTGGCATAGGGCGCGGTTTGGGCTGTCGCCGAGAACGCCAGGGGAAAGCCGATGGCCAGCGCCAAGGCGAGTTTATTTTTAAGCACGAGAAAATCTCCAAAAATACCAAGGAAACTGCCCGCAGCCCATTACAGACTGGCGTAGGCAGCTACATTTTTGATAGCTCAGGAGAGGTGGGGTGGCCCGCGTGCGGGCAGTGGCGCAGCGGTGCGTGCGGCGACATGGGCGGCAGGAATGCTTTGCAGCACATAGCCCAGGGGCTGGGCTGGCTCGGCCGTTAACTGAGTCACCGGGGGCGGTGCGCTCAGCGTGGCGCACAGCGGGCATTCCAGCGTGTGGCCGGACATCTCTTTGACGCCATCGTCGGTTTTGATCAGCAGCTTGGTCGCACCCGCGCTGGTGCAAATCAGCTCCATGGCCTGCGGCTTGATGAGGGGCGAAGCAATCGCCACCCCAATCGACAACGCAAACCACAACAGCACGAAACGTGCAATGAGGTGAGTGCTGCGCAAGAAGGACATGGGGGTGATTATCTTGGCTTGGCGCTTCAAGGGGGCTTCAAAGGCGCGATGGTCTGGTCAATCGCGCCAAACATCGACTGCCCGTCGCGTCCCTTCATCTCGATGCGGATGGTGTCGCCGAACTTCATGTAGTCGGTTTGGGGCTTTCCGTCTTGAATCGTCTCGATGGCGCGTTTTTCGGCAATGCAGCTATAGCCTTTGGCCCACACTTTTTTACCTTTAACTTCGGTCGCGCGGTTGCTCACCGTGCCCGAACCGATCACGCTGCCCGCGCGCACGTTGCGGGTCTTGCACAGGTGCGCGATGAGCTGGCCAAAGTGAAAAGTCATCTCGCCCCCCGCGTCGCAGCGGCCCACGACACGCCCGTTCCAGGTACTTTGCAGGGTGAGGTGCAGGCGACCGCCTTTCCAATCTTCGCCCAACTCATCGGGCGTGACGGCCACCGGGCTGAAGGCGGTGGCGGGCTTGCTTTGCACAAAGCCAAAGCCCTTGCCCAACTCTTCGGGGATCAGGTTGCGCAAGCTCACGTCATTGGCCAGCAAGAGCAGGCGAATGCTGTCCAGCGCCTGGGCCGGGGTGGCGTCCATCTTCACGTCGGCCGTGATGACGGCAACCTCGGCTTCGAAGTCAATGCCGTTGGCCTCGCTCACGCACACCACGTCATCACAGGGTCCCAGAAAATCGTCGCTGCCGCCTTGGTACATCAAGGGGTCGGTGTAGTAGTTGGCGGGTACTTCAGCACCGCGCGCCTGGCGCACCAGTTCCACATGGTTGATGTAAGCCGAGCCGTCAGCCCACTGGTAGGCGCGCGGCAGCGGGGCCATGCATTGCTGCGGGTCAAACGGGAAGGCGTGGCGCGCCTTGCCCTGGTTGAGGCTGTCGTACAGGTCTTGCAACTGGGGCGAGAGGAAGTTCCAGTCGTCCAGCACGGCTTGCAGGCGGTTGGCAATACCGGTCGCATAATGCGCGGTGCTCAGGTCGCGCGAGACCACCACCAGTTGACCATCGCGCGAACCGTCTTTGTAAGTGGCTAGTTTCATGCCGAGATTGTCGTGGAAAATTCCTCCGCCCCGCTCAAACCCCTGCTGTTGATTGCTGCCCTGGTGCTGGCGGCTCATTGGGCATTTTTGAGTTGGGTGCAGCCCAGCACGTCGCCGGAGTTGAATACGGCCATCACGCGGCCCTTCATCACCCGTACCCTGGCGCTGCCTGAGCCTGTACCCGCAGTAGTGCGCCCATCCAAGCCCGCCACATTTCAGCCCCGTTCAAGCTCTTTAACCCCCGAAATTCGAACATTAAATGCAGCGCAAGACCATGAAAAACAAGCACAAGAAGCTATAGAAAAGATAGCAAATGAAGCAACTACAGTCACCGCACCTCCGGCAGAATCCGCCACGCCAACCCCGCCCGCACCCGCCGATGAGTCTCTGGCCACGGTAGCCGCCATTGAACCTGCAGCGGCTCCGCCCTCGGCACCCATCAGCCTACCGGGCTCGCTGCGGCTTAAATACGACATCAAGGGCGAAGTCAGCGGCCTGGGTTACAGCGCCAGCGGTGAGCTGCTGTGGCTGCACGATGACCAGACCTATGATGCGCGCCTGTCGGTGACTCACTTTTTGCTGGGCACACGTTCTCAGAGTAGCAGCGGCCAGCTCACGCCTGAGGGTCTGGCCCCGAAACGCTTTGGCGACAAGGTGCGCTCCGAGGTGGCGGCGCATTTTGAGCGCGATAAGGGAAAGGTGATCTTCAGCGCCAACACGCCCTCGGTTGATTTGCAGCCCGGTGCACAAGACCAGCTCAGCATCTTCATGCAAATCGCAAGCCTGCTGGCAGGTGATCCTAGCCGTTATCCGGTGGGCAGCGCCTTTGAAATGCAGGCGGTGGGTGGACGCGATGCCGATACCTGGCGCTTTACGGTGGAGAGCGAGGAGCGGTTGGCGCTGCCCGGGGGTGAGCAAGCCACCCTGCGGATCAAACGCCCGGCGCGTCAGGTGCATGACATCACTGTGGAGTTGTGGCTGGCCCCCGCTCTGGGCTACCTGCCAGCGCGCATTCGCCTGACGCAGACCAACGGTAACTTTGTAGACCAGCAACTGGCATCGTTTGGTACTCCCTGAGGGGAGCAGTCGGATCAGCGCTGCGGTTTTGCCTCATAGATATAGCGGTACAGCGGCTCCAGCAGCATCAGCACGGCCAGCAGGCGGCACACGTGAAAGGCGGTGACTACGGGGGCACCGAGTTGCAGTACTTTGGCGGTGATGGCCATCTCGGCCACGCCACCCGGTGCCATGGCCAAAATCAAGGTGCCCGGTGGCAAACCTACGCCCCATGCCAGCACGACAGCAAAGACCGAGCACAAGGCAATCAAACCCAGGGTAGCCACGGCCACGGAAGCCAGCCAGCGCGGTGCGGTGTGCACAAAAGCGGGTGTGAAACGCACGCCCAGACTGATACCAATCACCAACTGCGCTGCGTTGGACAAGGCCTTTGGCATGGCCGAAAGCTCGATACCCGCCACGGTCAAGCCCATGGCTACCAGCAGTGCACCCAGAAACCAGGGATTGGCTCGCCCCAATCGCGTCATGACCCAGGCCCCAGCACAAACGGCCAGACCCAAAAGCATCAAACCCGAGCCCACAACCTCACGAGCGCCCGGTATTGCCACATCCTGTCCGTGCCAGCCGCTGTACTGCATGGCAAAGGGCACCAACAGGGTGACCACCATCAAACGTACGCTGTGGGCTGAGGCCACCAGGTCGGTGCGGCCGTGGAAACGCTCGGCCAGCAAGGTCATCTCAGATGCTCCGCCAATCGCACTTGAGAAATATGTCGTGGCGCGGCTCAAACCCGGCATGCGCTGCACGTGCCAGCGGTGTAAACCGGCACCAAACAACAAGCCTAACCCCAGTGCCAACACCACGCCCAGAGCAATGGCCCACCACAGTCCAACCACCAGGGTGGCCATTTGCGGGGTGAAATAGAGCCCCACAGCGGTGCCGATGATGGCCTGCCCACCGTTGCGCAGCGGCGTGGAGCTTTCCGTGGGAAAGCGCAACATGGACGCGATGGCGGTGGCCAGCATGGGGCCAATCAACCAGGGCAGAGGTGTGTTCAGCGCCACGCACAGCCACGCCGCGAGTACGGCCAGTACCAAAGTGCTCAGGACACGAAAGTAGAAACGAAAAGACATGGGTCGTTTGAAATGAAAGTGATCGATTAACCCAGCGTGTCAGCGCTGCGTCACTGCAACATGAAAGTCTCAAACTCCAGCGACTCTAGCCGCCTGTTTAGCACCCACATACCGACGAGCACGGTTACCAGCATGGAGATGGCAAAGCCGTAGCCAAACCAGGCCGCCCCCAGTTGAATGGACAAGGCACTGAAGATCAGGTTGGTGGTCAGCAACAAGGCGGTTAGCCAAACAACCGCACGGCGTTGATCCAGATAAAACAGCACATTCAAGATGCCTAGCAACACCACCTGCAGACCCGCCCCCGCCACATCCACAAACAGCAGCGGCAGGTACAGCGTGGAGATGCCCAGGGCGTTCAACAGGGCCTCACCCATGACAAACACCACTAGGATAGTGATGGCCTGGATCTTGGCAATGTCAAACAAGCCGCGCTGCACGTAATAGACCATGTGGTTGCGCATGCGCTCGATGTACTCCAGCGTGGCCCCATCGCGCACGGCGTCGTAGAACTTGTTGTAGTACTCGACAAAGTCGGTTTCAATGCGAACCAAAAACACGGCCATGCCGGGGATGACGGTGAGGTAGGAGAGAAAAATCGGGAAATCGTAAATGACCGAGGAGTTGAGCGGACCGATCACGGTTTGCCCGGTGCCTGGGTAGTACCAGAACAGCAGTTTGTCAACCCAGACGCCGAGGTTGAAGAAAAAACCGGTGGCCATCAGGCTGCGGTACATGGCCCCGCGATTCCAGATGTCAAAGGCGATAAAACGTTCAGAGTTGTAATTTTTGTAAATGAGCCAGACCATGCCCGCCAGCAGCACGAAATGCCCCATGACAAAACCGAGCAAGAGCCCTTCCATGCCCAGATAGTGTCTGAATAACAGCGCCAGAGCCATGGTGACGCTGTAGCCCACAAAGAAGATCAAGACGATGGCTTCGTAGTGTTTCATTCCCGACAGAAAAACCGTGGCCACCCAGATTGCGGACATGATAGAAAAACCCATCATGAACAGCAGCCGATACAGCACGGTTTGCTCGGGAAACGCCAGGATCACAACGGGCAAGCTGCCCAACATGCTGACGTTGATGGCCACAAACATCAGGCCATTGAAGTTGGGCAGGATGGACTCTTCGTCTTTGGCAAAGATGCGATCCGCCACAAATCGGGTGAACGAGAGTTGCACCAGTCCGGTCAAGACCAGTGAGCCCAGGAACAAGTAGGTGACCGTGACCTGGAATTGCGTGATCTGCGCATTGGGCACGGTCACGCCCACACTGAGCAAACCAATCAGCATGATGCCCAAGATGGACAGTACCCAGGGGCCTGAGCTGATGATGCCCGCGTAGGCATAGGCCTGTAGCAGGCCGGAGTAGGAGCGCTTGTTCAGCAGCTTGCGCAGCTCAAACCCTATGCCTGCCATGCCATGCCTTCGGTGTAGAGCTCGCGGTAGCGGTCAAACATCATGTGCTGGGCGTAATAGGCCTCCACCCTGCGTATGGCCGCTTGGCTGGCGCTTTGCCAGGCGGCGTCATCGGTGAGCAGCTCCAGCGCCGCCGCGCCTAGGGCTTCCGGGTCGGCAATGCGCACGATGCGCCCTGACGCACCCAGGGCTGCGTCGTCGCCCGACAAGCCGTAAACCAGTTGCCGACAGGAGCCTACGTCGGTGCTGACCGTGGGCACGCCGGCGGCATAGCCCTCCAGAATCACCAGGGGCAATGCCTCGCTGATGGAGCTCAGAACCACCAAGCCGACCTGGGGCAGGATGTCGGTGAGCTTTTGAAAACCCATGAACTTGATGCAATGGGCCAGGCCCAAGCGCTCGGCGAGTTCATGACATTCCTGGGCGTAGTCCGGATCTTCTTCTTCCGGTCCGGCAATCCAGGCCTGAGCCTCAGGTAGGCGAGCGACCACGCTGCGCATGGATCGGATAAAAGTTTTGATGTCTTTGATGGGCACCACGCGACCAATCAGGCACAGGACGGGCGGCGGAGTCGCGGGCCGCAGCGCACGCAAGGGTGCAAAGCGTTCAATGTCAATGCCGTTGGGGATGTTGCTGGTGCGTTCGGGCGGTGCACCGTCGGCCAGTTGGCGCTGGCGATTGGCCTCGTACAAGGCCACGATATGGTCGGCGGCCTGGTAGGTGAGGTAGCCCAGGTGCTCAAAGAAGCGGATCCAGATTTGGCGGTAGTAGCTGACCTGCGAGGGGTCGTGGTCAAAGACACTGCGGTTGTCCTTGATCCACTGCGCCTGGTACAGGTCGATCTTGCGCTCTTTGACGTAAATGCCGTGTTCGCTCAGGATGTACGGGCGTGGATTTTTATGCTTGAGTAGCAGCCCCAGTACGCCCGCATAGCCCGTCGACACGGAATGGTAGATGCGCGCTTTGGGGCAATTCTGGGCAATTTCCCGCAAGCGCCACAAGGGCGTGTGGATGGTGCGAATGGTCCAGAAGTAATCGACAAACGATGGATCGGTGCTATAGCGCAGGTAGCTGTCTTTGATCTGCTCCCAAGCGGCTTCGCTGTGCAAAAAGGTTTCGTGGCTGAGCTTGCCCCCGGCGTGGGCTTCGTCCATCGTCGATGAGAAAAGATGCGGGCAATCCGGGTGGCGGATGTCGGTTTGAAACAGCTCATGCATGCGCTTGACCTGCGCCATCATTTTCGGATCGGCCTTGACTTTGGTCGGACGGATTTTGGAGGTGGGCTTGTTCTCAGCTAAATAGACGACGTCCAAGTGCACCAGATTGTCAGGCAGGGCGTAGCGCATCGCGCCGTAGTCTGAAGACTGGCTGCCAATAAAAATAGCACCGAAGCGTAGTTGGGGATAACCACGGATGATCTGGTTCACCCAGCTCGATACGCCCCCGGCGACATAGGGGAAGGTTCCCTCCAGCAGCAGGAGCACATCCACGCTGTCGGCTTTGGGGAGCATGGGTTCAGATGTGCTGGAGGATGCGGATGTCACGGAATTGCTGGAAGTGGTCGCGTCCAGTCCAAAGGTCAATAATCGTATCGGTGCGCGGGCTCACCTGCATGGGCAAGAGACGTCGCATGTACGCACGAACTTGGTCAAACTCGCGTCGCTGAAACGCCAAATCGGCCAGATAGGGCAGCACAGAAGCCTCGGGTTGACCCAAACGCATCGCGTCTTTGAAAGCCACCTCGGCGTGTTCGATCACGCCTTGGGCTAGGAGAATTTTCCCTTTAAGAAACAACAACCCGGTTTCCTGCTGGGTTTGCAGTGCCATGGCGGCTTCCAGGCACTGCAAGGCCTCGGCCAGCACATGCTTTCGCAGCTCGCCTTGCACCAGGGCTTCGTAAATCAATTCCCAATGCAACTCGGCCAGATGCCGGTAACCGTCGTAGCGGGCTTTGGGGGATAGGGTTTTTTCCAGATTTTTTTGAGCACGGTGAATTTGAACTGAGAGTTTTTTCTCTGCCGCGTCTAGCATGCCAAAGGCCACCAAACGCACGTCATCGGTTTCATCACCCAACAGGTCTTCCAAAATCGGATTGGCCACGCCACTGGGCACGACCTGCAAGGTCAACAGAGATTGCATGCGCACGTTGGCAGGTACGCTGGTCGTCAAGCGCGAGCGGATGGCGCCTTGTCCTGCACGGGCTGTCTCGTGAGCCTGAACGTCATAGACGGGCAACTCAATCGTTCGTGGTGTTGCTCGTCCAAGTACAACTGTCTCGCGCATCAGGGTGAAGTGAATGATAAGCAAAATGCCAATCGGGCCAAGCACCGGTGCAATGAAGGAGAAGTCGAACATGAGCAGCCAAGCCCACACTTTGGAGCGTCGATAGCGGGCGGGCAAGAACACGAAAGCACAGCTGGCCAAAACCGCACAACACGCTGCATGCAGCATGCTGACGGCAACAAATGCCGCGAGGGAGTTGGTCAAGGTCATCCCGCCGGCGAACAAGGCCGCGTCGGCCAATAGGGCGGCTATGCCCCAAAAGAGGGTGTTCATGCTTGCATCACTTCGGGCAAGATCATCAAGGGATCTTCGCGAGAAAAGTCAATACTGCGCAAGCGAATTTGCAAGGCGTCAAAGCCGCCCTCGTAGGTGGCCTTGAGCCAGGTGTCGATGCGTTGCAGGAAGCCGTTTTTAGCCTGAACATTGGCAAAAGGCATCATGACGGCGATCACGGTACCGCCATTGACCTCGGTTTGCCAATACAGGTCCAAGCCCCTTTTGATCTGCAGGAACTGGGCGGGGATATCGGCCTTCATGTTTTTGGAAAAAGTCATGACCACGATATGGCTGGTGATGCCCACCTTCTTTTGCATGCGCAGCATGCGGGCCACTTCTTCGGCAAACGTGGCGGGGATGGTGGGTAAGCGGCTGCGGCACAGGGTCACGTCGCTGGCATTGTTAATGTGGTCGGCGTAGTAGGCCAAGATGACCGACATGAGCTGTAGGTTCTCAACATTGAGTGAGAAGAAAGGGATTTTGCTGACGGCTATGACCCCCACGAGGGTGTTGTCACTGGCAATCAGAGGGGCGACTATCAACTGATTGGATTTGCGCTCATGCGAGACCTCGGTGTCTGAGATATGCGTTAGATTGCGCTTTTCAAATGCCAGCTGTAACAGCTCGTCGTCGTCTTTGAGCGGCAAGGGCTCACCGATGGACTGAAGGATGGGTCCAAACACCTGGTTGTGGTCCCCCGTGGCATCCGCCCCATAAATGGCGGCGGATTCGATGCTCACGTATTGCGCCAAAAGACCCAGTAAAGCTTTGGCCCCCGGAACCGGCTCGTCGTCGCTCTTGGCCTGGAAAACCAGATTTCTCACGTTGACCAGCGCATCACGCAAAGAGCCAGGGCGCGCCAACATTTCCTGCTCCATTCGGTCGTGTGAGAGATTGAGCAACAGGTGACGCCGGGTCAACCGGGACAGCCGCTCGGTCACGTAGAGGTTGGTTTCATCCATGCGTCCAATGCGGTCTCGCCATACGTCACTGAATTCGCCGCACAAAAGAATCAGAAGACCACCACCAAAGAAATAGTCACGCGGAAAATCTGACTGCACCACCGCTGCCACGCCCAGATAATGGGCGAGAAACCAATTGCCCAAAATCAGGAAGCCACCGATCAAGCCAGGCATCACCCCGTAGCGCAAAGACAGTAAAACCGGGGCCAGCCATAACCAGGGGAAAGCGGACTGGGTGAGCAGCGGATCTGCAGGCCGCCATTGCCACGCCGTGCCCATGAACAACAGCGAAATGGCTAGCACCTCCAGCCACTTGCCGCGCGCGGCTATGAGCTCGGGTGCCAGCCATTTCGAAATGACCAGGCGTCGCCAAAGTGGAGGGCGGGACTCTTGGGGAAGTGGCATCCGGACGTGTTGTTCAGCGCTTGTCTTGCGCGACCTGCATGGGGAAGGTGTCCATCAACTGATAGAGCAATTTGTGAGCTACGCCCGATAAAGCTTCGCGGCTCCAACCGCTCTTGGCCCCAGAGGCGCTCCACACAATTTGACCCGTGCTCAGATCCAGCACTTGGAGGGTCACGCCCACCGCGGGCTCGCCATCGATGCCAACCTTGTAGCGCCACTCTTGCACCACGCCCGTCAAGCCGTATCGGATGCCTTGTTCGCGTGCCCATTTCTGGGCTTCTTCAGATACGCGTCGCTCCGAGGGTTCAAACAAGCTGTCACGCGACAAAACCACGGGGTAGCGTGCGATGTCACGCAGGCCACGCAGGCGCAAGCCGTGCTCGGCAATGGCCTCGGCCGAGAGTCCGGCTTGCGGGGTGTCGGTTTGATTCACCATGGGCAGCAGGGCCCACTTGGCACCGGGCTCAAAGCGCGCGCTGGGGTGGACCGAACTCACCGTGGTGCAGGCCGCGACGGACAGTGCCGCCGTTAACAACAGAAATGCGGTTTTTAATTTCATGGTCATCCTCTTAAAAATAATGCCGGTAGCGTAATGCCAAGGTTTTACTTAAAGCGCCGCTGCCTGTGCCGCCGCTGCTTTGCTCCATGCGAAGGGAGAAGTGGTCTTCTCCGGTGATCGCGCCCGCCAGACCAATCACCCCACTGTAACCCGCACCGTTGAGCGAGTTGTTGGTAGTGCAGACATCAAAAAATGGCCGCAGAGCTCGCGTATAAATGTCCTGGATGTTTTGCCCCGCCAGATTCTCGCCCATCCCCAAACATGCACCCAGGTTGGTGCTGCCTTGCGGCAGGAAGTATTTCACCGCTTCGAGATTTCCAGTGTTGATTTGTCCCAGAACGTCGGGTGACAAACGACTCAAGCTCTGGGCGCCCACACTGCCGTCGTAGCTGTAGTTGTACTGCTCGGCAACCACGCGCACGCGAAAGTCCGGGTACTCGGTGCGGATACGGTAGCCCAGTTCCAGACGGTGGCTTTGCCCGGAGCCCAGGTAGTCGTCAAACTGAGTAGAAAAGCGCGCCAAGCGCAAGCCATAGCTCAAGTATTCGCGCTTGCTGATGGTGTAATTGAAGCCCAGGCGCACGTTGTCTTCATACCCCCCCACCCGCAAGGGCAGGCTGTCTGTTGAGTCCACGCGCAGACCGGCACTGCCGTCAAACACCAGGCGTTGGCTGGAGCGCCAAATTTGAGACAACTTCAGACCCAGGTTGCCCGCCATCTCGTTGCGCTGAAAGACGCTAGCAGCCGTCTCTCCATGGCCGCCCAGCCAGCGCAGACCCAGGCTGCTGAGCTGCTCGCCACCCGGCACAAAAGGGGCGGTAGAGGGGTCTGAGCTGGATTGCATGTTTTGCGCCCAGCCCAGCATCAAATGCCATTTGGGCTCCAGCACCAAGCGAGCTTCCATCTGCACGCTATCCACATTGAGCGAGCCATAGGCTTCATTGGCCACGCGCATCTGCACATAGTGCGCGTGCAGGGGTGTGTGCTGGCGGTAACGGTCGTGTAGAGGCTCATCGACTTCGTTGCGCTGCATTCCCTCATAGGCGACGCTCAGCGCTTGCGGCCAATGCTCCAGCGCGTAAGCGGTGTCGTAGCGGTTGTAAACCGGCAGACGATCAGCTTGCTGGAGCAACAAGCGATCCATGGTTTGCGTTTCGTTCAACTGGAGGGCGGTTTGACTTTCTCCCCAAAGTGGCGCGGCTTGGTCTTTGCCCGCTTGTCGGGCGTAGTTCAGCCACATCCAGCTGCGTGCATTTTGAAACTGCTCTTTAGAAATAGCCCAGCCCAAAATCAAGTCTCGGGTTTGTCGGGTCTGCGTTTGCTCCTCAGACAAGCCGCGTAGCTGCTCGACCACCTGCCGAATGAGGGCTTGTCCCGGATCACCAGGTGTGTTGAGAATGGCTAACCGTGCCAGGGTCAGCAGCTCGGGCTGGTCGTCCAGCGGGGCTAGAAGCTTGGGGTCGGGGTACTTGGCTTGCAGCTTGAACCAAGCATGGCGGCGCACACGCTCGGCCATGCCGACCTGGTTTACCCGTGATAGTGCATCGGCGTAACTGAGCAATAGGAGGTTGTCATCGGGCCTGCGCTGGACCTCCTTGCGATACCACACCAAGGCCTCTCGGAAGCGATCCATGGCATGGTAGCCCGCAGCAAAGGAAAGCCAATAGGCGTTGTCGTTGTGTGCTTGCGGTGTGAGCGTGCGCAGCATCACTTCCAGCTCCTTCAGTCGGCCCGTATCAATCAAGAACCACAGAGCAGGCACGGCAATTTGGCTATCGTCAGGATTCTTTGTCAATGCACGGCGGAAATCCAACCATGCTTTTTCCATTTCAGACTGATTTTGATAGAACTGGCCGCGGATTACCAGAAATTCAACGTTTGCTTCCAGCAGCACGAGGTCAGAAGGGGTGATCTGTTTGAAGATCCGGGCCTGCCCCGCCAAGTTTCCCGCTTGCGCGTAAACACCCAACGCCAGCATCAGGTTTTCGGCATTGCCATAACGGCGATAGGCTTCCAGCGCCAAGTCGGCCCCTTGCTTGGGATGACGTTGGCGCACCAGGTAAATCAGGCGCGACCAATCTCCCGCCGTGGCCTGTGGGTTGCGGGCAAAGTTTTGATAGGCTTTTTCGGCCCCTTCGGATTCTTGCAACTCCCACGCTACGTTGCCCAGCATGCGCCAAAACTCTTCAGCGTCAGAACGAACCTCGTGACTCACGGTCTGCATCAGTGCATAAGCTTCACGCATGCGGTCACGTCGTATCAGGGTTACCACGGCGTGCAGCGTTGCATCCATAGAAAAAGGTTGGCGTTTTGCGCGTTCTGTGTACAGGCGAACGCCTCGCTCATCATTGCCAGCGTTGACGGCCATTTGCGCAGCCTGCTCTAAGAATTTGGGGTCACCTTTGCTTCGGTATTGCCGCTCGAAGTACAAGGAGCCTTGCTCTGATTGCCCCGCCATGTCGAACAAGCGGTAAAGGTCGGCCCATTGGGCCGGTGTCGGGTCATGCCTGGCGGCCCGCACTTCCCAGGCGGCAATGGCCAATTCGGGTTGTTCTGTCATGGGGGCCAGTCGCAACACGGCATTCACAACCTCTTCTGAGTGGTCACCTTGCAGGAACAAATACGACCACTGCGCCCAGGCTAGTTGAGGGCGCTTCGTCCAATCGCTCAGGCGAGCGAGTTTGCGCCGCCAATCGGCATCTGCTGGAACACTGTCCACCGCTTTTTGGGCCAAACGAAAGGCCTGCTCGGTCTGGCCCGCGCCCATGAAAACATTGAAGGCCAGTGCGTAGTCTGCGGCATTAAAGGGTTTGAGTTCCCCGGCCTCGCGCATGGGCACTTGTGGCGTTTGCAGACGGGGGATTTGTTCGGTGGCGAGGGTTGTGAGCGGTGCAGGTGTGGGCTTCACTGGCCGCTGCGGTAGGTCTCGCGCGTTTGATTCGACGGTATTGTCTTCTAAAGCCGTTTTGGAAAGCTTGGACATGCCGATTTCGCCGGGGGAGGTTTCCCAATTGCGCAGCACAATGGCATCGGGCCGGTAAGCTGCGATCCGAATTAGGGCACCTTGACCAAGCCGCTGTGCCAAGGCGTCGCGTGCGGTCTGACTGCTGGGCCAAAACCCAACACGTAAAACATACAAAGCACCTCTGCGCTCAATCCGCACATAGGGCAATTCGCTGTACTGGCGATAGATTTTTTCTAAACCTTTGGGGCTACCACTGACGATTTGCCACGAATAGTAGTCTTGACCTGGCACCGGGGCCTCGGCGGCCTGTGCGCCACAGGCTACAACCCAAAGGCCTGTCAGCATCCACAAACGGTGCAGCAAGCGACTCATCGGGCGGTATGCACAGGAGTGGGCGCGCGAACGCCTGCGTCCATGAAGACCAGACGCTGGGCATAGAGTGCCGCCTGTTTAGGCTCACCCGCCGCCAAGGCGGCATGAGCGAGAAAACGCAGGGTGGATGGATCATTGGCCAAGTCGCCCAACTCTCTTTGAGCCTCTTGCATAGCCAGCTGGAAGCGGCTGGAGGCCATCAAGGCCTCAATCCCTTTTTGGTAGTAGCTGCGGGCATCGTCCCGGTTCTGCGTGTGGTTTCGGGCGAGCAAATAGTATTCCGCCGCCAGAACATAACGGCCTAATCCCAAGGCTTCTTTGGCGTAGTCCACCAATGCTGTTACCGGATGCCCCGCACTGATTTGACCCAGAAAATACACCCCTAAGTCCGTGCGCTCCAAGCGAAATGCGGTGGCAGCAAAGATGCCGGCGAGCTCGGGTGAAACGTCATCGCTCCGAGTCGCCTGTAGTAGAGCGATGAGTTGACCCGTCCAGTGGGCGGCTTCTGCTTCTGAATGGGCCGTTTCGATAGTTTTCTCATAAGACTCCAACAAGAGCAAACGTGCCTCACCCCGTTGACGGACATTGCCCGACGACAACACAGTTTTCAACAATTGCTCTTGTTCCGATAGGGATTGGTTTGGCCTGGCCCTGGCCAGCAAAATAGTCAGATCAAAATTAGTGGGCTCTGCCCGATACAAATTCTCGATATAGGACAGGGTCAACTCGTCCAGTTGATCCTGATGGTAGAGCTTCTCCACCAAGGCTTTGTGCGGGAAAATAACGCGCAGCAAACCGACCATGATGACCGCGATCAAGACGAGCTGCCAGTGAGTGGCCAGCACAAGCCTGACGGGCCGCTGGTCAATTCCGGCATATCGCTTCGAGCGGTCGGGCAGCATGGGTACTCAGTTGGTAGTGTGAAAATTCAGCCTGACTGCGGCTGGGCGTTAACTCGCGTCCCGCAACCAAGACACGACAACGTCCGGCATGAGCCAAGGTGAATTGCAAAGGCACCTGTCCCGCCAAGGCCCAGCGGTAAGTCGTGGTGGACGCGCTGGCGCTGCGCGTAACCGATTCCAGCGTGGCATTGGCAGAGTCCAGGCGCACGGTGTTGGTGGCTTGCGGGGTGAACACCAGATCGGCAGACGGCCCTGCTAAATGGATGTACATGTTTTGTGGGTTCGGCTTGAAGCCGGCCACGGATTCGCTCAGAGTCAGATCAGGCACGCCTAGCGAAAGGGGTGCCCGCACCGTGTGCAGATTACCCGCACCACGCACACGCCAACCGGTGGCCGTGCGCGCCACCGCCACATGCAAAAACGACTCTACCTTCTTGGCATAGTCAGATGCAAAAATAGGCGTTGTCTCTTGCTTGAGCGCGTAGTCAAACACCTTCTCAAGAGATCGCAGACCTGCCAATTTAGTGGCGATGTAGGTGTGAAAGTAAATGTTGATAGGCTTGAGGCGGCGCGGACTTTCTGTGAATTCAAAGGTTTCAATGACCCGCTCAAAACCCGAAAATGGCCCCGTCCAGTTGTTGGTATAAACGTTCTCGTTTTGATTGGGCGCAAAGACTTGGAACTGGTCTCCAAAATACATGCCCAAGCCCTCCACCTGGGTCACTGTGGGTCGCGTTTGGGTGGCCACCGTGTCGCCACCGTTTATGTTCAGAACGCCTTGCTTCTTGGTCAGCGCAATGGCTTCTCGCCCCGCCACCGTATCACCCGTCCACAAGAACAAGGCTACCTTTTTACCCGCAGGGGCCAGGCGTGTTTCGATGTAGCGGATGGAACCTTCGATTTCACGTTGCAAACTTAAACGGTAGCCAGGGATATTCAGGTGGTAGCCCTGTGCGGTCTCACCCGCCGCCTGGGCTTTTCCCCAGTTGAAGGGGTGGGTGTAGCTGTGAGAGGCGATTTCCACGTTCGGCGCCCGAAACATGTCACGCGCCACGGCTTCGAGTTGCTGCGCGTACTGGGGGTACAGGCCTTGGGGTGACAGTTCGGCCTCGATCACCGAAATGGCCATGGGAATGGGGAATTTTTTGACAATACGGTCTCGAATGACTTCCCCGGCAAACGGGTTACCCGGCAACTCCGAGCGGCTGACAAAGCCGTCACCGTCCATGTGCACCAACAGCATACGGCGTCCGCTTTCGGTGGTGACGTCGGGCACAGGCATGTCAGGCAGGCGCAGTGCCTCTTTGAAAAAAGCAAAGGGGTTGGTCACCCAACGCGCCTCTTCCTGATTGGCCAGGGTTACCAAACCAAAAGGGTCCATCACATAGCCACCCCAGGGCGTGATGGCGGCGGCAACCTGCTGTGCCTTGCCTTTGCCTAGCGTCAGCAAGGGGCGCCCGACTTTGAGTGTCAAGGGCGTGAATTCATTGGCTTGTGGTCGGGGCTGCCGCTCAAACCCCATCATGCTGGTTTGTTGGATGACGGTGACGGGGCCGCTGTCACCCCCTTTGGCTGTCTGGTCCAGCCCCAGTCGGGTGCTCAATGCAGACGACAGCATGGGCCCGACCTCGTTGACAAACGCCATCGGTACATTTTCGTCCAGCCGGCGCGTTATCCACGCGCTGACTTTTTGGCGGTCAGTACTGGTTCCCATCGCACCCAACCAAAACACCACTCCAGCGTAGCGCCCGGCCAAGTTCGACTCCGGCAGGCGGCGGTAGTCCACGTACTCCACCGCATAACCCAAGTAATTCAAGGGCATGGTCGCCATGCGAACGGCCTCGGTGCCACGCAACTCAAATTCATTGGCCAAGGGGCTGTGAACCATCAAAATTCGGCGCGGCATGACCTCCACCGAGCCCACGCCCAGCGTGGCCAAGTCGGGTGTGGCCACCCAGGGAATAAAGCCTTGCGCTTCAATTTGTTTGGCGGTGCTGCGCGCCAAGGCGCGGTCATTGGGGGGCACGTAATCAATGGCGATGACGGGCAACTTGTACTCTTGGGTGATGCGTTTGAACTGCCCCATCAACCATTCGCGGTCAGCCGCAGGAACGGGGCGGTACGTACTTTTGCCAGCGTCATAGCCCTGAAACAAGGATTCGGCGGCGACATAGGCCACCTCTTTGTACGTGCGGTCCAGGATCTCGAAGCCCCGGTTAAAAATCAGCTTGGCCTGTGGGTGAAGGCGTTTGAGCTCCATCACCAGCGCGACCATACCCGCCTCTTGCTTGGCCTTGTCTTCGGGCGTTTTGGCAAACAGGTGGTAGGAGTCCAGCGTGTCGAGAAAGAAGCTGCGGTAGCCTGCGGCCCACAGGGGATCGATCACGGTCTCAGAAAAAAAGCGCGGCCATTCGGGCGCGGCCTGGTCGATCAAACGGCTGCCCCAATCCTTGTTGTCGCCCTTGAGCCAGGCTTTGGGAATTTTGGCGGCGTAGGCCCGTGAGGGGTGAACCTCTCCCACCGAAACATAGGCCACCCGCTCGGTTTTCGGCAAGACAGGCTGCGTCGGGTTGGGGACATGGCCCGGATCCACCACCACCAGATCAAAGGCTTGCAACTCGTCCCATGGCGGCTGAGGGCCGTAGTAGAAAGCCACGGCGGGCGCGGCACAGACTGCACCCATCAAAAAACACCCGGCAAGCAAGGAAATCAGCCACTTCACGCCCCGACCTCAGGCCAGGGGCGCAAGCAAAGACTCACTTGAATCAGGTGTAACAGCATGCTAGCATTTTATTGAATCTCTTGATCGGGTGGAACTTGTCGTTGTGATTAAAGTCACAGAACCCTTCGAATCGCCTGGGCCAGCGTGCTCACCATGCGCTCAATTTGAGCTTTGTCCACCACATAGGCCGGTGCCAACACCACGTTGTCGCCCGCGCTGCGCACCAGCACACCTTGGTGAAAGCAGTCCATGTAAACGTCATAAGCCCGCTTACCCGCCTGGCCCGGCGGGCTGACCAGCTCCACCGCACCGGCCAGACCCAGGCTACGAATGCCGACCACATGGGGCAGGCCGGTCAGCGCGCTGTGCATGGCGTTGCCCAGCAGTAGGCCCATTTCACCGGCTCGTGCAAATAAATTTTCTTCACGGTACACATCCAATGTGGCCAGGGCGGCGGCGCAGGCCACCGGGTGGCCCGAGTAGGTATAGCCGTGGGCGAACTCGATGGCATGCGCGGGGCTGCGGGTGTGAGCCTGCATCACGCCTTCATACAAGTGATCACGGCAGATCACGCCGCCCATGGGGATGACGCCATTGGTGACGCACTTGGCAAAAGTCAGCATGTCCGGCAACACGCCGAAATAGTCCGCACCGAAGGGCACGCCCAGGCGGCCAAAGCCGGTGATGACTTCGTCAAAAATCAGCAAGATGCCGTGCTTGTCGCAGATCTCGCGCAAGCGTTTGAGGTAACCCTGCGGCGGCACATACCAGCCCGCGCTGCCCGCCACCGGCTCCACGATCACAGCCGCAATATTGCTGGCGTCGTGCAGCGGGATGATGCGGTTTTCCAGCTCCAGCAGCAGGTCGTCTTGCCATACCGGCTCGATCCCGTTGTAGTAGGCGTGGTGCACCGGGTCATGAATGAAACGCAGATGGTCCACACGCGGCAACATGGCCGTGCCAAACACCTTGCGGTTACCGGGAATGCCGCCCACACTCATGCCGCCAAAACCCACACCGTGGTAGCCGCGCTCGCGGCCAATAAAAACATTGCGATGGCCTTCGCCGCGTGCCCGGTGGTAGGCCAGCGCGAGCTTCATGGCGGTATCGACCGCTTCACTGCCTGAGTTGCAAAACAGCACCTTGTTCAAGTCGCCCGGTGCCAACGCCGCGATGCGACTCGCCGCCTCAAAGGCTTGGTCATTGCTGGCACTAAACGCCGTGGAATAGTCCAGGGTATCAAGCTGCTTTTTAATCGCCTCGTTGATCTCGCGCCGCTTGTGCCCGGCCCCCACGCACCACAGGCTGGAGATGCCGTCTAACACTTGCCGTCCATCGTGCGTGGTGAAGTGCATGCCCTCGGCCGCGACAAAAATGCGCGGGTCTTGGTGGAAGCTGCGGTTCGGGGTGAAGGGCAACCAGTGCGCGTCTGGGTTCGTCATGTTGGAGCGTGCTTTCTGAGAATTGAGACAATGCGGGATTGAAAGGAATCCTATGAGCCAAGTTTATATTCTGACCCTGTCCTGCCCCGACCGCCTGGGCCTAGTGCACGCCGTTTCCGGGTTTTTGCTGGAGCGCGGTGGCAACATTGAAGAAGCCGCCCAGTACAACGACGCCGACACCGGCCTGTTCTTCATGCGCGTGCAGTTCTCCTGCGGGCAACTGACGTTTGACGAGTTGAGCTTGCAGCTCCAGCAGATGGCCGAGCCGCTGAAGATGCAATGGAGCCTGCACGCCAAGGCGCAACTCATGCGCACCGTCATCATGGTCAGCAAGGAAGGTCACTGCCTTAATGACCTGTTGTTCCGCTGGAAGAGTGGCCTATTGCCTCTGGACATTCGTGCCATTGTGTCCAACCACCGCGAGTTTTACCAACTGGCTGCCAGCTACAACGTGCCGTTTCACCACATCCCCGTCACGGCCGCCACCAAGCCGCAGGCCGAAGCCAAACAGTTCGAAATCATCCAGGCCGAAGGGGCCGAGCTTGTGGTGCTGGCGCGCTACATGCAAGTGCTGTCTGACGACCTGTGCAAAAAGCTTTCAGGCAAAGCCATCAACATTCACCACTCTTTCTTGCCCAGCTTCAAAGGTGCCAAGCCCTACTACCAGGCGCATGACCGGGGCGTGAAACTGGTGGGTGCCACCGCCCACTATGTAACAGCCGATCTGGACGAAGGCCCCATCATCGAGCAAGACGTGGCCCGCGTGGACCACAGCAAAACGGTAGAAGATTTCACCAACCAGGGCCGCGACACCGAAAGCCAGGTGCTGGCGCGCGCCGTGAAGTGGCACAGCGAGCACCGGGTGTTGCTCAATGGGCATAAGACGGTTATTTTTAAATAGCCACGATCCGTCCGAGAACTGCATTCAACCGTACGATTTTCTCGTAAGGTTGAACTCAACACTGCGTTGGAGTCTGAAGGGACGTATTCATGCGGGCAAGCGCGGATTGACTTACCCACGGGCTTCCTCTCAGAATGAGCGAGCTTTTGATTGAACTCAACCGCTTGCAACTCAAAGGAACCCCATGCCCATCGCCCACCGTCGGTTCAAAAACTGGATCGCACCCGTCCTCACAGGCTTGCTGCTGTGCATCAGCGCGCAAGCCCAGACCTACCCCACCAAGCCCATCAAGATGATCGTGCCCTTCCCTGCGGGCGGCACGACCGACATCGTGGCGCGCATCGTGGCGCAGCGCATGAGCGAGACCATGGGTCAGCCGGTGGTGGTGGACAACCGGGGCGGGGCGGGCGGCGCGATTGGTGCTGATCTGGTGGCCAAGTCGCCCGCAGACGGCTACACGCTGTTGATGCACAACATCAGCTTTCCTTTATCCTCCGTGGCGCAGACCCTGGCGGGGCGTTCCCCCTTCAATGCGGAGACTGATTTTGCAGGCGTTTCCATCGCGGTTTATGTGCCCTTTGTGTTGACCGCCTACCCAGGCGTGCCGGCCAAGGATTTGCGTGAGTTCGCGGCGCTGCTCAAGGACAAAAATCTGAAATACAACTACGGCTCCACCGGGCCGGGTTCGGCCGTGCACGTCTTGGGCGAGGCGTTCAAGCGGGACGCAAAAATCGAGATGGAGCACATTCCCTTCCGTGGCGCAGCACCCCTGAAGCAAGAGCTGTTGACCGGGCGCATCCAGTTCGGCGGCGATCAGCTCTCGTCTTCATTGGCCGAGATTCGTGCGGGCACATTGCGCGCGCTGGCCACCACCGCCTCCACCCGCATTGCGACCTTGCCCGACGTGCCCACGGTGCGCGAGCAGGGCTACTCGGGGCTGGAGTTGGAGGGTTGGAATGGCGTCTTCGTGCCGGCCAAAACGCCCAAGGACATCGTGGCCCGGCTGCAACGTGAGATTGCCGCAGCGGTGCGTCACCCTGATGTGGCCAAACGCCTGGCCGATTTAGGGGCCGAGCCGGTGGGCTCCAGCCCTGCCGAGCAGGATGCGATGTTGAAGCGCCAGATGGATCAGTTTCGCGCCGTGATCAGCGAGATGAAACTTGAATAAAAGCGGCTAGGACTGCGCCTTCAACCACCACACCGGAAACTGCGTGCAGTCGGCGGCGTCTAGGCCGCTGGCGGCGGCTTGATCCAGGTTGTTGAGCGTGATGGCTGTTAAGGGCACTTGACGGCCTTGCAGCGTGGCTTGATCCACCATGGTGCGCACGTCTTTGCGCATGGTGGCCAAGTTCACCGTCACCAGCTCACTGGGCGTGCCAGCCAAGGCTTGCGCGATCATGCCGCCGCGCACTTTAAGCATATTGGGGCCACCCGAAGACTCCGAAAAAATATCCACCACAAGCTGAGGGTCTAGGTGCAAAGGCTCAATCAGCGACAGGGCCTCACCCAAGGTCTGCCAGTACACCATCAAGGGCAGATTCACCGCCAGCTTCATGGTGGCACCAGAACCCAGCGGCCCGACAAACTCGACCCGTTTGCAGAGCTGATCAAGCAGGGGGCGAACGCGCGGCAAAAGCGCCCCATCGCCACCGACAAAACCAATCAACTTGCCTTCTTTGGCGGGCCCCACGCTGCCGCTGACCGGGCATTCGAGGTACGTGGCCTGCACGCTGGCAGCGCGTTCACCCATGGCCTGTTGTTGGGCGGGTTTGACGGTGCTCATGTCGATAAAGACTTTGTCGGCAACCGCGCCCGACCACAGGCCCTCAGCGCCCAGGTACACGTCGTCCAGGGCTTGCTCGTTGGTGAGCAGGGAGAGGATGAGGTCTGACGCAGCGGCCAACGCCCGAGGTGATTCGGCCCACTTCAGTCCTGCGTCGATCAGGGCTTGCGCCCGCCCTGCTGAGCGGTTCCAGACCGTGACCTGATGGCCGAGGGAGTGCAATCGCAGGGCGATCACACTGCCCATTTTTCCAGTGCCTGCCAATCCAATGCGCA